>JBJXGY010000145.1:0-15321 GCA_046160185.1 Gaiella sp.
GCGTTCGTGGAGATCGCGGAGCAGAGCGGGTCACAGCTCTACGTCGGGGGTGCCGCCGGCCTGCTCGAGGACTCCTCGGGCGCGGAGCGCGAGGCAGCGCAACGGCTGCTGACGCTGCTCGAGCGTCGCGCGGCCGTGCTCGGGCTCCTGTCGGACGCCCTCGACCCGATGCGGACGATCGTGCGGGTAGGGCCGGAGGTGGATGGCGCCGAATACCACGATGTGGCCTATGTCGGTTCCAGCTACGGCACCGCGCACCGCGCGCTCGGCGGTGTCGGCCTGCTCGGGCCGGTGCGCATGGATTACGAGCGGGCGATCGCCACGGTGCGCGCCGCCGCGTTCGAGCTGTCTCGGCTCGTCAGCGACGTGTACGAGACGCCGTGAGCACGACGCGCGACTACTACGAGGTCCTCGGCGTCCAGCGCGACGCTGACGACGCCGAGATCAAGAAGGCGTTTCGCGCGCTGGCCCGCGAGCTGCATCCGGACGTGAACAAGGAGCCGGACGCGGAGCTTCGCTTCCGCGAGGTGGCGGAGGCGTACGAGGTGCTCTCCGACGCGGAGCGCCGCCAGACGTACGACCGCTACGGGCACGCCGGGCTGCAAAGCGGCGGTTTCCGGCCCAGCGAGTTCGACGTCTCGAGCCTGTCGGATCTCTTCTCGGCGTTCTTCGGCGATGGTCTCTTCGGAGGCGCCGGGGGGCGCGGCGCTCAGCGTGCAGCCCGCGGGCCCGACCTCGCGGTGACGGCCGAGATCACGCTCGCCGAGGCGTTCCGGGGTCGCGAGATTTCCATCCCCACCCGTGTCGCGCGCGCGTGCGAGGCCTGCGACGGCTCGGGGGCGGCTCCGGGCACGAGCGCGGTCATGTGTACCCCGTGCAGCGGGCGGGGTCAGGTGCAGCACGTCTCCCAGAACGTGTTCGGGCAGTTCGTGCGCGCGAGCACCTGCGGCAACTGTGGCGGTACGGGACGGGTGGTGGAGACCCCGTGTACGGCCTGCCACGGCGAAGGACGGATCGTCACCGATCACACCGTCACGGTCGACGTGCCGGCGGGGATCCAGGACGGCCAGCGCATCCGGCTGCGCGGTGAGGGCCATGCAGGCGCCGGCGGAGCGCCGCCCGGCGACGCGTACGTCGAGGTGCGCGTCGTCATGCCCGCGGGCGTCGAGCGCGACGGCGACGACCTGCACGCGCTCGCCGATCTCTCGATCACGCAGGCCGCCCTGGGCGCCACGATCAGGATCCCGGGTGCGGACGGCGAGATCGAGGTCGAGATCCAGTCCGGGGTGCAACCGGGAGACGTCGTCGTCCTGCGAGGCCGCGGCATGCCGGCCCTCCGATCCGGGCGCCGCGGCGACTTTCACGTGCATGTGCGCGTCAACGTGCCGCGGCGCCTGACGGCAGAGCAGCGGGAGAGGCTGCTCGAGCTCGAGCGCGATCTCGGGGACGACGCCTACGAGAGCGACGACGAAGGGTTCTTCTCGCGGCTGCGCAGCGCGTTCAGGTGAGCGATCGTCACCCCGCGGGGTCCGGTTCGCTGCGCACCGGCCTGGTGGTGATCGCGTCCGAGCTCGAGCAGCGGCTGCTCCCGTTCCGGACGCGGCACCTGCCGGACGCTGTGCGCCGGCGTCTCCCGGCCCACGTGACGGTGCTCTTCCCGTTCGCCCCTGCTGCCGAGCTCGACGAGAGGTTGCTCGGAGAGGCGCGCGAGCACTTCGCCGCACGCCCGTCGTTCGGGGCGCGCGTCGAGCGGACGGCCACCTTCCCGGAGCACGTCTGGCTCGTCCCCGAGCCACGCCAGGCGTTCCTCGACCTGCTCGGCACCACGCATCGGCGGTTCCCAGCGTATCCGCCCTACGGCCGAGCCCTCACCGACCCTGAGCCTCATCTCACGCTCGGCGAAGTGACGGCCGGCCACACCCTCGAGGAGTTGCAGGAGGCCGCTAGCGCGGAGCTCGCCGCGGATCTCCCGCTCACCTTCAGGGTCGGCGCCGTCACGCTCATCGTCGAGCGGGAGGACGGGATCTGGGAGCGCCGCGAGGTGTTCCCACTGGCGGAATGAGCACCCTCTACCGCGTCTCCGTTCGCGTCCCGGCCGCCGACGCGGAGCTCGCGTTCGCGCGTCTCATCGAGCTCGCGCCGGGCGGATTCGAGCACGTCGAGCACGGCGATCTCGTCGAGCTCGCCGTCTTCGGCGACCACGCGCTCCGCGACGCCGTCGCCTCGGCCTTCGGCGCGGTCGAGTCCCTGCCGGTCGACGTCGGGTGGGAGGACGCCTGGAGAGCCTTCCACCGCCCAGTGCGCGCGGGCGGCGTGTGGATCGGGCCGCCGTGGGAGACGCCGCCCGCCGGCGGTCTCAACGTCGTCATCGACCCGGGGCGCGCGTTCGGCACCGGTGCGCACCCCACGACACGCGCCACGCTCGAGCTCCTGTCCCGCTGCGCCCGCGGCTCGTTGCTCGACATCGGTAGCGGCTCGGGAGTGCTGGCGATTGCGGCCGCGCGGCTCGGGTTCGGCCCGGTGACGGCGATCGACGACGACCCGGTCGCTCTCGAGACGGCGATCGCCAACGCGAGGGTGAACGGCGTGGAGCTCGAGGCGTCGGTCGCCGACGCCACCGAGGGCGCGCTTCCGGCGACCGACGTCGCCCTCGTCAACATCCTGCTGCCGACGGTAGAGGCGGTGGCGCCCCATCTCCGAAGCCACACGATCGTCACATCCGGCTATCTCGCCGGCGAGCGTCCTCGGCTCGGCGCGTACCGGGAGCTGGAGGCCCTCGAGCTCGAGGGCTGGGCTGCGCATCGCTTCGAGCGGCTGGCAGGATAAGCCGATGGCGACGTTCTCGACCGGCTTTCTCGGCTGCAAGGTGTCCTTCGCAGACGCGCAGGCGGTCCGCGAACGGCTTCTTTCGGATGGGCACACCGAGGTCGGGGGCGACGGCGAGATCGCCGTCGTGAACACCTGCTGCGTGACGAACGAAGCGGTCTCCAAGTCCCGGAAGGAAGCATCGCGCGCAGCCCGCTCGGCTCGGGTGGTGTACCTCACGGGGTGCGCGTCGCGCCTGCCAGGGGCGCTCGACGGGCTTCCGGGGAACGTGGTCGTGAGCGGCCGCGTCGGGGAGGACGCCGCCGGCTTCGTCGCAGGGTCGGTCGGCGCTGTCGGTTGCGTGCAGGCCGAACATGGCGTCGACCGCGTCCGCGCGTTCGTCAAGATCCAGGACGGGTGCTCCTTCGCCTGCGCGTTCTGCGTGATCCCGCTCGTCCGCGGCGCGACCCGCAGTCGTTCGGCCGAGGCAGTGCTCGCCGAGATCCGTAAACGAGTCGCGCAGGGCCACCCCGAGGTGGTGCTGACGGGCGTCAACCTCGGCTGCTTTCGTGATCGGGGCGCGGGCTACGCGCTGCCGCGTCTCCTGCGCGAAGCCGGTGCGATCGACGGGTTGCGGCGCCTGCGCCTGTCCTCGATAGAGCTCAACCACGTGAGCGACGAGCTGATCGCAGCGCTGCGAGAGACCCCTGCCGTCGCGAAGCACCTGCATGTGCCACTGCAGTCCGGGAACGACCAGGTGCTGCGGGCGATGGGTCGCCGCTACACCGCCGCGCAGTACCTCGCCAAGCTCTCCGGGCTCACGGACTTCAACCTCACCGCAGATGTGATCGTCGGCTTCCCCGGGGAGGGCGAGCCCGCGTTTGCGAACACCCTCGCGGTTGTTGAGCAGGCGGAGCTGACGAATGTGCACGTCTTTCCGTACTCCCCGCGTCCGGGGACCCGCACGGCGACAGACGATCCGGTGCCGCCGGCGGTGAAGCGGGAGCGGAGCGAGCGGCTCCGCGCCCTGTCGTCACGGCTTTGCCGGGCGCGGTGGAGCGCGAAGCTCGGCACGGCCGAGAGTGTGCTCGTCGATCGCGACGGCCGCGGCTACGGAGGCGACTACACCCCGTGGCTGGTAGCCGGGGAGATCGGGGCGTTCGTCACCGCGCGCGCCGTTGACGTCACGGACGAGGGGGTGCTCGGTGTCCCCTGCTGACTGTCTCTTCTGCCGGCTCGTGAAGGAGGGCGAGCACGTCAACGCCGGCGACGGGTTCGTGGCGATCCGCGACATCAACCCACAGGCCGAGACGCATCTGCTGGTGCTCCCGGAGCGCCACGTCGACAGTTTCCGCGAGATCTCGGAGTTCCCGGACGCGGAGGCAGCTCGCATGCTTCGCTTCGTCGCCGACACCGCCGCGCAGGCTGGGCTCACCGACTACCGGCTCGTGGTGAACGTGGGCTCGGGTGCCGGACAGACGGTGTTCCATCTGCACTGGCATGTGCTTGCAGGGCCCCGCCTCCCGGCCTTCGGATGAGGCGTGACTACCGCGCGAGCCGAGATGCGTGCAGAATCGGTGATGCATGAGCTTGATCGCCGCCATCGAGGACTCGCTCAAGGAAGCTCGGCTCGCGCGTGACGACCGCCGTCGTGACGCGCTCGCCCTCGTTCTGAACGCGCTGCGCGGCGCCGAGAAAGAGCTGCAGCGACCGCTCTCGGACGACGAGGAGTTGCAGGTGCTGCAGCGCGAGCGCAAGCGTCGCGTGGAGGCGGCGGAGGCGTTCGCCGAAGCCGGTCGGGCCACGCAGGCGGCCAGCGAGGAGTTCGAGCGGGCGATCCTCGAAGAGTTCATGCCGGGGCAGCTCGATGAAGACGAGCTGGAGGAGATCGTCGACGACGTGATCGCCGAGGTCGGAGCCACCTCGCTGCGCGACCTCGGACGCGTGATGGCGGACGTGATGCCCCGGGTCTCCGGGCGCGCCGACGGCTCGGTGGTGAGCCAGCTCGTCCGCGAGAAGCTGGCTTGAGCGAGGAGCGCGTCCGCTGGGCGCGCCTCCTGCAGGCGATCGCTCAGAGCGGGATCACCTACACCGAGAACCCGTTCGATCGTGAGCGCTTCGAGAGCGTGCGGGCGATCGCGATCGAGATCGCCGCCTCGGCCTCCGGGGAGGAGCCTGCGCGGCTCGAGGAGCGTTTCGTGGCGGAGATGGGCTACGGCACGCCGAAGGTCGACGTGCGCGGGGTCGTCCTGCGCGACGAGGAGCTGCTGCTGCTGGTGCGCGAGCTCGGCGAGACGCGCTGGACGCTCCCGGGTGGCTGGGCCGATGTCGGCGACTCGCCCGCGAGGGCGGTCGAGAAGGAGGTGCTGGAGGAGGCCGGTCTCGAGACCCGCGCCGACCGGGTGCTCGCGGTGTACGACCGCGATTTCCGCGGGCAGACCACGTGGCCGGCGCACGCGTACAAGATCTACATCGGGTGCATCGAGACGGGAGGCGAGACCGCGCCTGATCTGTTCGAGACGGAGGAGGCCGCGTTCTTCGCGGTCGACGCGCTACCCGCGCTGTCGCCGAAGACCCCGGGGGAGCATCTCGCTCGGGTGTTGCGCATCGCGACCACTACCGGGCATCACGCTGAGCTGGACTAAGGGCCTATCCCGCTAGGATCGCCGGCCGGTTGCGGCTGCGACGCGGCGCTGGGCGTCGTCCTCAGTCACATCCGTACTTCAGTACGAATGCTCCCTGCGTCCTAGCCCAGCTTGCGTCTCGCCGCCCCGGCGTGGCGCCCTTGCGGGATAGGCCCTGAGCTGCGCTGAGCTGGGTCAGGCGGATCGCCCGCAGGCGGGCGACCGCAGCAAGCGGGAGAGCACGTGCCGCCGGCGTGCGACGGCCCGGTAAAGCAGTTCCGTCAACCAGGGACTGGCGTCGAGAGCCGGCCCGAGCAGTCTTCCTCCCGGCAGGCGAGCTGACAGCTCGGCCAGCGCGCGACCCGCGGACGCCCGGCGGCCCTGCTCGTCGATCGTGTGCATCGACGCGTACCGCATGTCGCGCGGCAGGTCGCGAAGAGCCCCGTCCCCGACGTCGCTTCCGATCGGATGGGCCGTGATCTGCTGCAGCCGGGCGAGCCGCGAGGCGATCCGGCTGCAGAAGCCGCAGTCCTCGTCGTAGAGCAAGACCAATCCCACAGTCCCCAGCGTACTGACGTGTTCCTACACTGAGAAGCATGCAGGACGCACTCGAAGTCTCGAACGAGGTTGCCGCGGAGCTCGCCGGCGTCACCGACGGCGTGCTCGACAGCCTGCGCGAGCTGCTCGGCTGCACGATCGGCCTGCGCGGCAACCGTCTGACGCTCAACGGTGCACCCGAAGACGTGGCGGCGGCACGGGCGGTTGTCTCGGAGCTCGTCGAGTTGGTGGAGGGCGGGCACGAGATCGGCCCGGACACGGTGGGTGCCGTCGTGACTGCCCTCGGTCGTTCCGAGGACATTCGCGACGCGTTCGACGCGGTGGTCTGGCGCCATCGTGGGAAACGGATCGCACCGAAGACGGTGACCCAGAAGCACTACGTCGACACGATCCGGACGAGCACCGTCACGTTCGGTATCGGCCCGGCCGGGACCGGCAAGACGTATCTGGCGATCGCGCTCGCCGTGGCCGCGCTGTCCGAGAAGCAGGTTGGCCGCATCATCCTCACGCGGCCCGCGGTGGAGGCCGGGGAACGGCTCGGCTTCCTGCCGGGAGACATGCTCGCGAAGGTCGACCCGTACATGCGCCCCCTGTTCGACGCGCTGTACGACACCATGGATGCCGACCGGCTGAACGCATTCATGGAGCGGGGCACGATCGAGGTGGCGCCTCTCGCGTTCATGCGCGGGCGCACGCTCAACGACTCGTTCGTGATCCTCGACGAGGCGCAGAACACGACGCCCGAGCAGATGCACATGTTCCTCACGCGACTCGGGTTCGGCTCGAAGATGGTAGTCACCGGCGACATCACGCAGGTCGACCTGCCGCGCGACCAGGCGTCGGGGCTGATCAACGTGATGGGGGTGCTGCGGGACCTCGAGGGCGTCGGGTTCGTCGAGTTCGGGCACGAGGACGTCGTGCGGCACAAGCTCGTGCAGCGGATCGTGGCCGCATACAAGCGCCACTCGGAGCAGACGGGCTCCACTCGCAAGCAGTGATCTCCGGGCGGGTCGGCTCGTGATCGAGGTCGAGGTCGACAATCGATCGGGTGTCACGGTGGACGCCGACGGTGCCGTCGCGCTCGCGCGGCGCGTGCTGGCGGACGAGGGGATCGGGGACGGCGAGCTCGGCATCGCCTTCGTGAGCGAGCAGGAGAGCCGTCGGCTGAAGGCGCAGCATCTCGGGATCGAGGAGGCGACCGACGTCCTGTCCTTCCCACTCGACGGACGTGAGGAGCTCCCGGACGGTGTGCCACGCGCGCTCGGAGATCTCGTGCTCTGCCCGGAGGTGGTGGGTGCCGAGTGGCGCTGGCCTGTCGTCCACGGCGTGCTGCACCTCCTGGGGTACGAGCACGGCGAGGCGATGGAGGCCAGGGAAGCCGAGCACCTGGCTCGCGAGGAGCGTCGATGACGTCCTCTCGCGAGCCGCGGCACAAGTCCCGGTCGCTGGTGCAGAGCTTCAACTTCGCCTTCGAGGGCGTGATCGAGGCGCTGCGGCGCGAGCGCAACATGAGGGTTCACTTCCTCATCGCCTCCGTGGTGATCGTGGCGGCCGTGGTGCTCGACGTGACGAGGCTGGAGTTGATCGCGCTTTCGCTCTGCATCTCGCTGGTGCTGATCACGGAGCTCGTGAACACGTCCGTGGAGGCTGCAGTCGACCTGTCGACAGGCGAGATCCATCCGCTGGCGAAGCTGGCGAAGGACGTGGCGGCCGGCGCAGTCGTGGTGGCGGCCGTGAACGCGGTGATCGTCGGCTACCTGGTGTTCTCCGAGCGCGTACAGGGAGGCACCGGGCGCCTGCTCGACCGGCTCTCGAACAGCCCACCCGAGATCACGCTCGTCGCGCTCGTCCTCACGATCGTGCTCGTGATCGGCCTCAAGGCACTGTCGCGGAGCGGCACGCCCCTCCGGGGAGGCTGGCCTTCCGGACATGCCGCGCTTGCGTTCAGCGGCTGGGCGGCGGTGACGTTGATCCTCGACACCGACGAGCATCGATTCCTCGTATCCTCTGTGGCGTTCCTGATGGCCGTTCTCGTCGCCCAGACCCGGATCGAAGCGGGCGTGCACACAGCGCTCGAGGTGGCCTCGGGTGCGCTGCTCGGATCGGTCGTCACGCTCGTCGTGTTCCAGGCGCTGGCCACGTGACGGACCGCGAGCTGCTCGCCCGGGCCGACGCGATCGCGGCGCGCGCCTACGCCCCGTACTCCCACTTCCACGTGGGGTGTGCCGTGCTGACGCGGGATGGGGTCGTGGTCGAAGGGGTCAACGTCGAGAACGCCGCGTACCCGCTCGGGAGCTGCGCCGAGCGTACGACCTTCGCGCGCGCCGTCGCCGAGGGGTACAGGCCGGGGGATTTCGTGGTCGCCGCGATCACGGCCTCCCCGTGTGGAGGGTGCCGGCAGTGGCTGGCCGAGATGCAGGTACCGCGGGTCGTCTTCCGCAACGGCGGTCGTGTCGTCGAGATGACGATCGACGAGCTGCTTCCCGAGCAGTTCGACCCCTCCGTGCTGCCCGCGGCGTGACCTTGCTCGCACCTGCGGCTCCGGGTCGGGCCCCGGAGCGCCCTGTCGGCGACCGGCTGTGGACGAACTGGCACGAAGTCGGCCCAAAGGACATCTGGCGCCCGCCCTGTTGTCAGGTTAGGATCGAAACCGTGGGGAGGAGGCCGGTGGCCCAGGGCCCTGGCTCGTTGGGGCATGACTGCAATGGACAGCTGCTTGGGCGCGGTCGCTTCTGTCGCGGGCGCGCCGGCTCCCGCGCGCGGGTGGGCGGGTCCCGATGAAGTCCGGCTTCGTGGCGCTCGCCGGCAGACCGAACGTGGGGAAGTCCACGCTCGTCAACGCGCTCGTCGGTGACAAGGTGGCAATCACCTCGACTGTGCCGAACACCACGCGCCGCCGTATCTTCGGCGTCGCGAGCGGGGAGGGCTATCAGCTCGTCCTGGTTGACCTCCCGGGGTTCCAGAAGCCCCTCGACGTTCTCACGACGCGCATGCAGAGCACCGTCGACGGGTCATTCGAAGACGTGGACGTGATCCTGTTCGTGGTCGACGCGCGAGCCCACATCGGGACGGGAGACCGGTACATCGCGCGGCGCGTGTTCGGGCTGGACAAGCCCGTGATCATCGTCGTCAACAAGATCGACCGGCTCAAGCACGGGCACGTGGCGACCCAGATGAAGACGGCGGCGGCGCTGGGTGAGTTCCACGCATTGCACCCGGTCAGCGCGAAGACGCGCGACGGTATCGACGAGCTGCGGGCGGATCTCGTCTCACTCCTCCCCGAAGGGCCCGGCTTCTTCCCCGTGGGGGCGACCACCGACCTCTCGCTCGAAGAGCGCATCGCCGAGGTCGTGCGCGAGAAGGCGCTCCACCTGACGCGCGACGAAGTGCCTCACGCGCTCACCGCGATCGTTGACGAGCTCGACGACAGCCGGGTTCGCGTTCTTGTCTACGTCGAGACCGAGTCGCAGAAGGGCATTCTCGTCGGCAAGCGCGGTGCGATGATCAAGGAGATCGGCATCCGGGCGCGGCCCGAGGTCGATGCGCTCGCCGGACGCCCCCTGTTCCTCGAGATCGTGGTCAAGGTGCGCGCGCGGTGGCGGCGCGACCCCCGCGAGCTGGAGCGGTTCGGGCTGTGAGGGTCTCAGTGCGGCGGTGAGCGCCGGCAACCCTGCCGCGCGGCTCTTACCCGCACGCTGCTTCCGGGTTTCACGCGCGCGGTGAGTAGTGCCGCCTGAGCCAGCGCGCGATCCCCTCGAGCCCCGGGAACAGCACGCGCTCGGTGACGTTTGCCTGGTCGAGCTTGTCGCGGATCTCCCACTTGAGCGCCGCCGGGAGGATCACGCGGCGGGCCAGCCGGTCACGTGCTGCGAGCCAGTGGTCGAGTCGGCCCTCGGCGGTCGACATGAACGTAAATGCCGCGAACTGATTGGTGATCCGGGCGTCGAGCGAGGGCGGCTCGTAGAAGACGACGTAGTCGTCGTCGGACAGCCCGTCGAGCTCGGCGAGACCGTTGGCGGCCCGCGACAGCATGTCGGCGGTGAAGGTGTTCGAGCCCTCGTCGTCGAGGATCGAGCGGAGCGACGGCGGCAGGTGGTCGGCGGCGCGCACGTAGTCCACGATCCAGACGGCGCCGTCGACGTCGAAGAGCGCGGGATCCTCCGTGGCGAAATGCAGCGCGACGTACGGAGAGTGCGACCAATCCAGCAACCTGGTAGGGAGGCCGTGGTGCTTGGCAAGGGCGAGCCAATCCCAGGTCGACTCGCGGGTTACGGCGTCTCGGTGGGCGTACTTGCGGAAGTTGCGGAGCAGGTGCCGCTCGAGCTCCGCGTACGGCCCTCCCAGTCGCTGCAGGCTGGTTGTCAGCTCGTTGCCGGCGCGACCTTCGCCGCGATAGACCGTGTCGGCCCGGAAGCGACCGAGCGTCGAGTTCCACATGCCGTCGAACACAAGGTCCTGGAGGGCGGTCCAGCTGTCCGCGAGGCGCTCGTCCATCTCACGAGGGTGTACCACGGCGGCGATACACTCGGGAGATGGCCGACGCGCAGACCCTGCCGGCACCGTTCGCGCTGCCGACGGAGTTCCGCATGCCGCGCATCGGCTCGGTCGATGCGGTGGCTCTCGAGGCCCGCGCGGGCGAGCTCGCCAAGCGGTCGATCAAGAAGCAGTCCAAGCTCTTTGCACTCGAGCTGGCGATTCGCATGATGGATCTGACGACGCTCGAAGGGGCCGACACGCCGGGGAAGGTCGCGGCGCTCTGCTCCAAGGCCGTTCGGCCCGACCCGGTCGACCGCACGATCCCGTCGGTCGCCGCCGTCTGCGTGTACCCGAACCTGGTGGAGGTCGCCAAGCACCGTCTCGCGGGAACCGGAGTCAGGGTCGCCTCAGTGGCGACGGCCTTCCCGTCCGGCCAGTCGCCGCTCGAGGTCAAGCTGGCCGACGTCCGCGCGGCGGTCGAGTTCGGCGCCGACGAGGTCGACATGGTCATCGACCGCGGCGCGTTCCTTTCCGGCCGGTACGCAACGGTGTTCGACGAGATCGTCGCCGTCAAGGAGGCGTGCGGCCCCGCGCACCTCAAGGTGATCCTGGAGACCGGGGAACTCGGGACGTACGACAACGTGCGCCGCGCCTCGCTGCTCGCGATCGCCGCAGGCGCGGACTTCATCAAGACCTCCACCGGCAAGGTCAATCCTGCTGCCACGCTGCCGGTGACACTCTGCATGCTCGAGGTGATCCGCGACGTCCACGACGAAACCGGGCGCGTGATCGGGATGAAGCCCGCCGGCGGGATCCGTCAGGCGAAGCAGGCGATCCAGTACCTGTGCGTGCTGCACGAGACGCTCGGCCCCGCCTGGATGACACCCGAGCTCTTCCGGTTCGGTGCCTCGTCCCTGCTCAACGACGTGCTGCTGCAGATCCGCAAGCAGAAGACGGGCGTCTACCAGAGCCCCGACTACTTCACCCTCGACTGAGCACCGGCCGATCGCGCGACAACCATGAGAGACATCGAGCAGAGGGAGACAGCGCCGGCCGAATGGGCGTACGCGCCAGCCCTCGAGAGCAGAGAGATCGTCGCGTTTCGCGAGCGCTACGGGCTGTTCGTCGGCGGTGAAGAGGTGCAGCCCGCCGGCGGGTCGTACTTCACCACGATCTCGCCGGCCAGCGAGGAGCCTCTCGCCCAGATCGCCCAGGCCGGTGTCGAGGACGTGCAGCATGCCGTCGCTGCCGCCCGGACCGCCTTCGCCCCATGGTCGGCGTGGGCGCCCTCCGAACGCGCCAAGGTGCTGTTCCGGATCGCGCGCATCCTTCAGGAGCGGTCGCGCGAGTTCGCGGTGGCCGAATCGCTGAACGGTGGAAAGCCGATCAAGGAGTCCCGGGACATCGACCTCCCGCTCGCCGCCGCACACTTTTTCTACTACGCGGGCTGGGCCGACAAGCTCGAGTACGCGTTCCCGAACAGGCGGCCTCGTCCGGTGGGCGTCGCGGCCCAGATCATCCCGTGGAACTTTCCCCTGCTGATGCTGGCGTGGAAGCTGGCTCCCGCGCTTGCGTGCGGCAACACGGTGGTGCTGAAGCCTGCGGAGACGACGCCGCTCACCGCCCTGCTCTTCGCCGATGTCTGCCGGCAGGCCGAGGTGCCTCCCGGGGTCGTCAACATCATCACCGGCGACGGGACGACCGGGGCGGCGCTCGTCTCGGCCGACGGAATCGACAAGGTCGCGTTCACCGGGTCGACCGAGGTCGGCAAGCGCATCCAGCGCGAGCTCGCGGGCCGCGACGTGCGGCTCACGCTCGAGCTCGGCGGGAAGGCGGCCAACATCGTCTTCGACGACTGCGCGCTCGACCAGGCGGTGGAGGGCATCGTCAACGGCATCTGGTTCAACCAGGGGCACGTCTGTTGCGCAGGTTCCAGGTTGCTAGTGCAGGAGTCCATCTACGAGCCGCTCGTCGCCAAGTTGAAGCGGCGGATGGGGACGCTTCGTCTGGGCGATCCGCTCGACAAGAACACCGACATCGGCGCCGTCAACTCGCGCGCGCAGCTCGAGCGGATCCGCGAGCTCGTCGCGAGCGGGGAGGAAGAGGGCGCCGAGGTCTTTCAGCCGGCCTGCGAACTGCCGGCCCAGGGGTTCTGGCATCCGCCGACGGTGTTCACCAACGTGGCCCAGAGCTACCGGATCGCGCAGGAGGAGATCTTCGGGCCGGTGCTCTCGGTGCTGACGTTCCGCACCCCGGAGGAGGCGATCGAGAAGGCAAACAACACCCCGTACGGGTTGTCGGCGGGTGTGTGGACGGAGAAGGGATCCCGCATCCTGTGGATGGCGCAACGGCTGCGAGCGGGCGTCGTGTGGGCCAACACCTTCAACCGCTTCGATCCGACCTCGCCGTTCGGCGGCTACAAGGAGTCCGGGTTCGGTCGGGAGGGCGGTCTCCACGGGCTCGAGCCATATCTGAGGTTCGACCCGTGAGAGAACGGCTCCCGGTACGAAAGACCTACAAGCTGTTCATCGGCGGTGCGTTTCCAAGATCCGAGTCGGGACGGACCTACGAGGTCGCCGGGAACAACATCGCCCTCGCGTCCCGGAAGGACGCGCGCGACGCTGTGCGGGCGGCGCGGGCCGCGCAGCCCGGCTGGGCGGCTGCGACCGGGTACAACCGCGGCCAGGTGCTCTATCGACTCGCGGAGATGATGGAGTCGCGCACAGCCGACCTGGCGGCCGCCTGTGGAGGTGCGGACGAGGTCGGACGGGCGGTCGACCTCGTCGTCTGGTACGCCGGCTGGGCCGACAAGCTGCCACAGGTGCTGGGCGGTGCGAACCCGGTGGCGGGGCCCTACTTCAACTTCACCGTGCCCGAGCCATCCGGTGTCGCGGCCGTGATCGCTCCGCGAGAGCCCGCGCTCGAGGGGCTCCTCTCGCGGGTCGCGCCGGCGCTCGTCGGTGGCAACGCCGCCGTTGCGGTCGCGCCCGACGAGGCTGCGCTCGCCGCTGTGGAGCTCGCCGAATGCGTTGCCACCAGCGATCTGCCGGGCGGCGTCCTCAACATCCTCACCGGCAGGGTCGAGGAGCTTGCTCCGGTGCTCGCCTCCCACATGGACGTCAACACGATCGACGTCACGGGCGCACCCGAGCTCGCCGCCGATCTGCAGCGTGCCGCCGCCGACAACGTGAAACGGGTGATCCGCTCACAGGGCGAGCAGAGCCCTTGGGAGATCGCCGCCTTCCTCGAGTTGAAGACCGTCTGGCACCCGATCGGCCAGTAGCCGTTTCTTCGCAACGAGCGGGCGTCGGGTGGGGCACCCCAGCCCACCACCCACTTTCGATCGTAACGCGCCCGGGCATTGTCCTTGGTGGCGAATCTGTTCCAACTTCGTGCCAATTGCGTGGCGGTCTCCGGTGCGTCCGCCACGCCTCGCGACCAGGGTCAGCGACCGAGGAGCCGGTCGACGGCGACCGTCGCCGCTGCCAGCCGTGCCTCCGGCGCCCCTTCGACCAAGAGCCACGGCCGGCCGCTCGCTTGCGCGTGGGCGAGGTAGCGGTCGTGCATGTCGCGCCGCTGCCTCGCGAACTCGCGGATCGCGTCGCCCTCGAACGGGATGTCGATGCCGCAGACGATGTACAGGTCGTAGAGGCGTGCTTGCAGCTCCTCGAAGCCGCTGGCCGGTGATCCGAGGTACACCTCGTGGAAGACGGCTGTCGTGAACGCGTCGGTGTCGGAGAACAGCACCTGGTTGGCGTACGCGGCGAGGAAGTCCTCGTACCAGCAGTGGATGCGCGCGATGTGCCTGAACTCCAGGGACGTCCAGGGCGCGCCCCGATCGCGGCCGAGCTCGGTGTAGGGGCGGCCGTACTCGGGGTTCCACAAGGTGTCGTAGTGGGCGGCGAGCGCGCAGGCGAGCGTCGTCTTGCCGGTCGACTCCGCCCCCAGCAGCACCACCCGCGCCACGTCGTCAGCCATCGCGACAGCATGCGCCATCGGGCGGGCGGCGTGTCGCACACCCGCAGAGGCAGCCCACGAGTAGGATCACCGGAGCGTGAGCGGCGCCAGACGCCCTAGAGCACGTTTCACAATGAAGCCTGAGTCGCTGCGACGCGCTGGGCACGCACGCTGCCGCGTCCTCAGTCGCGCCAATACGAGAGTTAAGGGGTTGGTACAAGGATTAAGCCTGGTACCAACACGGTTTCGTTTCGCTCCCTGCGTCCTTGCATCGCACGCACCCATCACGCCGCAGCGAGAGACGTCATTGTGAAACGTGCTCTTAGTCATTCGATCTCGGAGGGAGACGGGATCTCGATCCTCGCCGAGGTCGTCGACGGCGCGAGCGCCCGCGCCGCCGAAGAGGACGGGGCCAAAGGGCTCGTCGTACGCGGCGAGTCCCGTATCGACGGGGCGACGCTGCCGGTGCTCGTCTACGGGGCTTCGCTCGGCCACGCGGTCGCGTGCGCCGCTGATGCGATCGTGATCACCACATCAACCGACGAGGAGGCGCTTGTCGAGCTCGCTGCCGCGGCGCACGACGCCGGGATCGAATGTGTGTACGAGGTACGCGACGAGGACGATCTCCAACGCGTGCTCAAGCACGTCGACCCGGAGATCGTGCTGCTCGGCCCGGATCTCGACGAGGATCACGACCCCGTCGAGCTGATCCTCGAGCTGCTTCCCGACGTTCCCGCCGGGAAGCTCGCGATCGCGGCACTCGACGTCGCGAACCGGGCGGAGATCGAAGAGCTCGAGCGGGCCGGCGTCGATGCCGTCCTGGTCCGCGGCGAGATCGAGCCGCTCGTCGCCGACACGCTCCCCGACGTGTGACGCTCGGCGTCCTCGCGCGTCCACACGT
>JBJXGY010000146.1:0-9049 GCA_046160185.1 Gaiella sp.
GGGCCTCACGAGGCCCGCACACCGCTTCCCCGAGCCGGCGCCCATGACCGAGCGCGGACGCGCTCGTTGACGTCTCTTGCCGGGTGCACGCGTTCCTTGCGCACACCACCGGCTCCCCGAAGGGTCAGACCGGCCCGGTCGCACGCCTCCGACGGTGCGTCAGCGCTGCCGTGGAGATGCGCGGATCGATGACGGCGGCGGCGACGTCGACGACGAGCGTGCCGACAGCCACGAGCAAGGTCAACAAGACCACCGTGGCCAGGATCGTCCGCAGCTACCCTCGGCTGGTGGCCGAGGAGGACAAGCACAACGGCAGCCGAGCGCGAGGCCGCGACCCGAAGCGACTGCACGCGCTGACGCGCGAGCTGGAGGCGATCGTCGCCGACCGCAGCCTGCTCACCGCGCTCTCCGTCGAGGAGCGAGCCCGTCTGCTCACCGCGGCCGGTGACGTCTTCAACCCGGACTCTGCGTCCCGCCGGCGCGCACGGAAGCGCATTCGCAGCCAGGAGAAGGCGGCGCACCGCGATGCCGGCGAGGCGGTGCTCGCCGAGACAGGGATCAGGGTGCTGCGCTCCCGGCCGGTGTTCACGACACCGAATCTTCCACCCCCCGCCGACCGCTCCGACCCGGTCGAGATCGACGATCCCGACTTCCGCGAAGCGCTCGAACCACAGCACTGCTACGTCTGCAAACAGCGCTACACCGAGCTGCACCCGTTCTACGACCAGCTCTGCCCACCCTGCGCCGCGCTCAACTACGCGAAGCGCACCGAGACGGCCGACCTGCGCGGGCGCGTCGCATTGCTCACCGGTGGCCGCGTCAAGATCGGGTACCAGGCGGGGATCAAGCTGCTCCGGGCGGGGGCACGCCTGATCGTGACCACGCGCTTCCCCCGCGACGCAGCCACACGCTACGCGGCAGAGGCGGACTTCGAGGACTGGCAAGACCGGCTCGAGGTGTACGGGCTCGACCTGCGGCACACGCCGAGCGTCGAGGCCTTCTGTCACCACCTCTCGACCGCGGTCGACCGGCTCGACTTTATCGTGAACAACGCTTGCCAGACGGTGCGCCGGCCGCCCGACTTCTATCGCCACATGCTGGAGGCGGAGACGGCTGCCGCGGACACACTGCCGCCACATGTCCGCAGGCTCGTCGGCCTGTACGAGGGCCTTCGCCGCTACGACATGCTGCCCTCCGGCGGCGCCGAGCTCGCGCCCGTCGTGATGGAGGATCTCGTCGGCGTCACCCGTGCAGCGGAGCTCTCGCAGGTGCCGTTGGTGGCGGGCGACGAGCCCGGGCAGCGAGACCTCTTCCCCGAGGGGCGGCTCGACCAGGACCTGCAGCAGGTCGACCTCCGCGATCGTAACTCGTGGCGGCTCCTGCTCGCCGAGGTGCCGACCGTCGAACTGCTCGAGACGCAGCTCGTGAACGCGATCGCGCCGTTCGTGCTCAACGCGCGCCTCAAGCCGCTGTTGCTGCGGACGCCCGAGCGGGACAAGCACATCGTCAACGTCTCCGCTGTGGAGGGGCAGTTCTACCGCAAGTACAAGACCACCCGGCACCCGCACACGAACATGGCCAAGGCCGCGCTGAACATGATGACACGCACGTCCGCCGCCGACTACCACTCCGACGGCATCCACATGAACGCGGTCGACACCGGCTGGGTGACCGACGAGGATCCCGCCGGGATCGCAGAGCGCAAAGCCGCCGAGCACGGCTTCTCGCCTCCGCTCGACATCGTCGACGGCGCGGCCCGCATCGTCGATCCGATCATCGACGGCTTCAACACCGGCACCCACGTCTGGGGCCGGTTCCTCAAGGACTACCGCCCGATCGACTGGTAGCGCCCGGCAGACCGTCGCGCCCGCCTGTCAGCCGGATCACCCATTCGGTGGTCGTGACGGTGGCCGGCTGTCCCGATCAAAGGGGGTGGTCAGATCGCCGCCCTCTCCGAAAGGCTGGTTCGTCATGCGCCGGATCCTCCGCCGTCCGCTCGCCCTTGCTGCTGTTGCCGCATCCACGCTTGTCGCCGCCGCCGGCATCGCCTGGGCTGCGATTCCGGAGGGGAATGTCGTCAACGCGTGCTTCGACACGACGAGCGGCGCGCTTCGCGCCGTTCCCGTCGCGACCGACTGCGTCGCGGGCAGCGAATCGGCGGTCGCCCTGGGCGGCCCGACGCGGGCGTACAGCTTCTCGCGGCCGGAGGACGTCATACTCGGCACGACCGGCGTCACCGTGGCCTCGCTCATCCTTCCGGAGGGGAGCTATCTCCTGCACGGCAAGGTCAACGTGGCCAACCTCAACACGTTCCCGCTTGTTCCCACCTTCGTGCCTTGCTCGCTGCTCAACGGGACGACTGCGATCGACCAGTCCTGGGTACAGCTGATGTCGCAGGCGGGCGCCTACGCTCAGAGCATCTCCCTGCAGGGTCCGGTCGTGGTTCCCGCCGGAGGCAAGCTCGAGATCAAGCTCACCTGCGCCTCGCTGCCCCGGCCGGGCGGGCCGACCACGAACGTCCGGGCCCGCTACCGGCATCTCGACGCGGTGCAGGTGGACGCGCTACAGGTGTCGTAGCCCGGGCCCGCGCAAGCCCGCGGCGGCGCACCGGCCCACCAGGCGTCCACGCGCAACACCGTGGGGTCGATTCGCAACTGTTGCACGGGTTTGAACCTGTCCACAGAGGCGCAACGATTTCGACCTGACCTCACGGTGTTGCGCGCGTGCGCCCACGCTACGGGCCCACCGGCCCACCGGACGCCGCGCCTCACGTCAAGCGGGCACGCCCTCCAACCGCTCCAGCTCGCCCTCGTAGATGTAGCGCTCCTCCGGATCCCACAGCTCGCGGCCGGCGAGCTCTCCCTCGTAGATCGCATGGTCGAGCTTGCGCGGGGCGACACAGTCACCGATGCGATAGAGCTCGGGCACCGAGCCCTTTAGCTCGAAGTAGAGCGTGTCGTCGGCCTTCGGGCCAGTCGCCAAGACGACGTGGTCGACGCCATCGAGCACCGTCTCGGCCCCGGTGTACAGGTTGACGGTCCGTACCGAAGCACCCTCGATCGCCGTCGCCCAGTGGTTGAGCAGGTCGCGCAGTCCTTTGGACATGAGGCGGCCATACAGCGTGGCCAGGTCGAGCGTCGTGAACGTGTTCGGGAAGAGCGCATTGAACGGCGTCACCAGCTGAACCTGCTTGCCCCGGTCGAGCAGCACCTCGCACGTGCCGGCCGCATACCGGCCCCCGTCGCCGTCGAGCACGACCACGCGCGCACCCGGCACGGCACCACCGCCGATCACGTCCCACGCGTGGAGCACGTGAGACTGGTCGACGCCTGGCAGCCGCTCGACGAGCGGGTTCATCGTCGAGAAGCCCGAGCGGTCGGGCAGCGCGCCCGTGGCGACGAGTACGCCGTCGGGCGCAAGAGAGCGGACGAGGTCCGCGGTTGCGTCCGTGCTCAGGCGGATCTCCACGTCCTGCTTGGCCAGAAGCCGCTCGAGATCGGCGCGCACGTGTCCGAACTCGGCGCGGCCCGGCGTGCGGGTGATCAGGTTGACCTGACCACCGAGCTCGGCCTCGCGCTCGAGCAGCGTCACGCGATGACCTCGCCGCGCGAGTGTCAACGCCGCCCGCAGGCCCGCCGGCCCGCCGCCCACGACCACCCAGTGCCGCGACGGGTCGGCCTTGACCAGCGTCCCCTCGCCGAAGCGGCTTTCACGCCCGGCTGCCGGGTTGACGGTGCACGTGATCGGCAGCCCCTTGAAGACGCGGGCGATGCATCCCTGGTTGCCGCGGATGCACCGCACGATCTCGTCGGCTCGACCCTCCATCGCCTTGCGCGCGAAGAACGGGTCGGCGATCTGGGCGCGCGTCATCGCGACCATGTCTGCCTTGCCTGCGGCGACGATCTCCTCTGCCATGGCCGGGTCCTTGATGCCGCCCACCGTGAACACGGGTAACGACACCGCGGCCTTCACCGTGGCCGTGAGCTCGACGAGATAGCCGTCGGGATGGTCGGACGGCTCGATTGCGCGGTGGATGTTGTGGTAGCCGGCAGCCGAGACGTTGACGTAGTCGATCTTGCCGTCGGCCTCGAGCAGACGCGCGACGTCCACGGCGTCGTTCTCGTCGAGCGCGCCCGGGATGAAGTCGCTGAGCGAGAGCCGGATGCCGACGACCCAGTCGTCGCCGACCCGGCGCCGCACCTCGTCGATCACCTCGCGCGTGAAACGGAGGCGATTCTCCAGCGAGCCCCCATACGCGTCGTCGCGCTTGTTGTAGACGGGGGAGAGGAACTGGTGCAGGAGATACGAGTGGGAGATGTGCACCTCGGTGCCGTCGAAGCCGCTGTCGCGCGTCAACTCGGCGCAGCGACCCCACCAGACGACGACCTCGTCGATGTCCTCCTTTTCCATCGCCTTCGGCGTCTCGCCGTACGCGGGAGACTTCACGGCGGAAGGGCCCCAGTTGACGCGGAAGTCGTCGCCCGAGTCGCTCGAGGCGTTGAGGCCGAAGTGGTTGAGCTGCTCGAAGATTAGCGCTCCGTGCTCGTGCACGCCGTCCGCGATACGGCGATTCACCTCGCGCGCCTGATCGAGATACGCGAATGCGAAACGCGGCATGCCGGTGAACGAGGACGGGTGGACGAGGCGGTTGCCGGTGATCAGGAGACCTGCGCCCCCCTTTGCACGCTCGACCTGGTAGTCGACATTGCGCTGGGAATCGACGCCGCCCCAGGCGAAGAGCTTGACGTGCGCCGTTTGCATCACCCGGTTGCGCGAGGTGACGCTGCCGATCGTGAGTGGGCTGAACAGGGCGGGGTACGTGCTCATCGCGGCCTCCTGGCGTGGGTCGCCCGAATGTATGACATCGCCTCGGCGGAAGCAACGTGGCGGACAGCACGCCCTGAGCTGTGGGGAACGCCGCCGGCGAGCCCCTGAAGAGGCCCGCCGGCCGGTCAGGGATCCCCGAGTTCTTAGACGAACGAGGCGTCGAGCCGGCCGACCCCGGCGAGCTCGTACGCGTAGGTCTGCCCTGCGGAGGGGAACTGCAGCGGTATCAGCGACCCCGAAATGACCACGTCGCCCGCGTCGAGGCGGCGATCGAAGGCGGCGAGGTAGGCCGCGACGTGCTGCAGCGACCAGACTGGATCGCCACCGACGGGCAACGTGACATCCTCCACCTCCGCGACCACGGTGCCGTCGCAGCTGACAACGGCGCGCAATCCGTCGCTGGAGCCGCCGGCGCGGTCGTGAACGACCGGGCCGAGGATGACGACGCGGTTGTAGACGTTCCCGGCCACGACCTGCTCGAGGTCGGGGGGCGGCCGGTCGACGTCGGCGATCTCGATCGCCGCGCCCAGCCCTGCGATCGCGGCAGACACCTCGTCGCGATCGGCGCCGGCGTTGACGGGCGCACCGACGTGAATCGCGATCTCGGCCTCGAGCGCGGTCTTGATCGTGCCGGCCAGCGGATGCGCGTAGCCGGTCGCACGCAGCACCCGGTCGGTCAGGAAGCCGATCACGCCGCCCGAGATGTCGCACGCCTCCATCGTCGCGGGTGCAGCGAGGCCGGCCTTCCAACCGATGTGGCGCTCGCCCGCAGCCAGGCGTTCGTCCCGCCACGCCAGCTGTCGCACCATTCCTGCCACGACTCGGGGGTCGTCCCAGACGTTCGCCGTGGCCACGGTTGCATCATGGCTGACAGACGCCGTCGCCGCGCGACCAACATCGGTGCCTGCGTGACGTCAGGCGCCGGCCACGGCCGCTCGCAGCCTTGCGAGGTCGGCGTGCCGCGTGGCGATGTCGTCGCGCGGTGCGGCCATGCGCAGATCGCGCAGTGTCTCGAGGGTGCGCAGCAGCACCGGGAGCGGTGGCCCGCTGGCCGTGAGCTGGGCCTGGTGCTGCTCTCCGAGAGAGGCGGACGGGCCGGCGATGAAGCGGGACACGAGCTGGTCGTGGTGCTGCGCGGCGGTCGCGCCGTGGGCGTCGCACACGGCAAGGAACGCGGCCGCGTTACGCCGGAACCAGGGCCGGCCGGCGCTTGTCGCCAGGCAGGCGAGGAACTCGTCGAGGAAGTCGCGATGGCGCAACGTGTCGCGCAGGCTCGCCTGGTCACCGGGGAGCATGTAGAGCATCTTCTCGACCAGGAGCTGCGAGTAGTACGGGTCGTTGCCGCGGCAGAGGCCGAGCAGCAGGTCGATCTCGTTGATCCCGGAGAAGTCGCCGGCGTTGGCGCCGCGGTACTCGACCCGACCCACGCGGTACGGCTTGTAGTACGGGCGCACGCTGTAAAAGAAGCGGTCGATGTCGAGCCGGGCGAACAGTTCCTCGTTCCACCTCGCGACCTCCACGAGCGCGTCCCGTGCCGTCTCGAACAGGTTCTCCGCGACCGGGTGCGAGACCCCGAGCGGCACGATCCGGATCAGCGCATCCGCGGCGCGCTTGTACGCGAGGATGCTGCGCGTGTTGTACTCGATGAAGAGGAGCTCGTCGGCGAGCGAGGTGAACGCCTTCTCCACGCCGTCGCGCGCGCTGTTGTGGGTCGAGAGGTGGCTGGTGGCGAAGCGCGGGACGACGCCGAGCGAGGCGCCGATGTGCATGCCGAGCGCCGAGGCCTCAGCGTGCGGCGAGCGCTCCTCGCGCGCCGGGTTGGTCAGCTCGTGCCGGCGCAGCGACGCCATGTAGAGGCCGAGGTTGCCGAGCAGGTCGAACGCGTTGTCCCAGCCCTCGTCGGTGTTGCCCTCAGCCTGCAGCGCGCGCACATATGCGCGTCCCTCCTCGAGGATCCGTTGCTTGAGCGCATCGCCGACGCCCTCCACCTGCGCGCGGTCGTCCTGCGCGAAGTAGATCTCCTCGAGCTCGGTGTTGAGCTCGACGAACGTCGACCTGATCCAGGCGTCGAACGCGGCGGTGTTGGTGCTCATGGCCGGTCAAGCGTACTGCGCCGGCGAACGCGCAGACTGTGGGTTTCTCCCTGGCATGAGTATCGTGCAGAGGATGGTCGGGCGGGTGCTCAGGATCTCGGTTGCGCCGGTGAAGGCGCTCGGTCTCGTGCATCCCGAGGAGGTGGAGCTCGGGCCCGACGGGGTGGTCGGAGACCGGCGCTTCTGGATGGTCGAGGAAGACGGGCGACTCTTCAACAACAAGCGCCACGGCCCAATGGTCAGGACGCGGGTCTCGTGGGACGAGCAGACGAGGGCGCTCGAGCTGGTGTTGCCCGACGGTACGGCCGCCTCGGGAACGGTCGAGCTCGGGGAGAGGGTCGACGCAGTCATGTACGACGAGCCACATCCCTCGCGGGTCGTGCTCGGCCCCTGGGCGGAGGCGATCTCCGCCTACGTAGGGCGCCCGATCAGCCTGCTGTGGGGGGAGGGGCACGCCAAGGATCGCGGGTACATGGGCGGGACGGTCTCGCTCGTCTCCCGCGGCTCGCTCGCGCGGCTTGCCGAGGAAGGCGGAGTGGAGGCCGTCGACGGCCGGCGTTTCCGGATGCTGTTCGAGGTCGACGGTGTCGCCGCCCATGGGGAGGACGAGTGGATGGATCGCGAGGTCCAGCTCGGCGAAGCCGCGGTCGTCCGCATCAACGGCGACGTCGGCCGCTGCGCGGTGACCACCCACGACCCGGACCGCGGCATCCGCGACCTTGACACGCTCGAACTGCTCGCCCGCTACCGACCCGAAGGTCGCACGGAACGGCTGCCCCTGGGCGTCTACGGCTCGGTCGTGCAGCCGGGGCGCGTCGCCGTTGGCGACATCGTTCGCCCGCTACCTGCCGGCTGAGCCTGGATTCCACGCTGGGCCAGTTCCGGCATGACGGTCGTCCGCAGGCCACAGCTGGTCGATATGGCAGGATGGCCTCAGCGTGAGCCTTGCCCGGATCCGCATCGAGTACTGCGTCCCCTGAAGCGCGCGACCCAACGCCACCGGTCTGGCGGCGCACCTCCTCGAGAAGCACGAGCACCTGATCGGCGCGGTCGAGATCGTAACGGGGAAGGGCGGGATCTTCGACGTGCACGTCGACGGCGAGCTCGTCTTCACGAAGTCGATGCTCGGCCGGTATCCGGATCCGGAGGACGTCGAGCCGCTCGTCCGCGCAGCCCTGGGCGGCTGACTCACCCATCTGCCCGCTCGGCCGTCGCGGCACGCCGCACTTCTGGCACAGTTTCCGTTACACACTTTCCACGAAGGGTGTGTAACTGTGGCAAGGATGCGCCGCATCAACATCGTGATCGACCCCGAGCTCGACGACCGGCTTGAGCGGGAGGCAGCGCTGCGCGGTGTCTCCAAGAGCGCGCTCGTCAGGGAGTGCGTCGAGCTGTGCCTACCCGCCGAAGGTCGGGACAACGGTCTGGCGTGGATCGGCGAGCTGGCCGCGCTGACCGCTGATGTCGAATCAGTGGACGACATCGACGAATACCTCTACGGGTCACCGGGTTCCGACGCATGATCTTCGTCGACAGCTCGTTCTGGATCGCCCAGCTCATGCAACGAGACGGCCGGCATCGGGACGCCGTCCGGCTTGGCGGTCTGCACGCCGGCCAGCCGCTTCTGACCTCGAACATGATCCTTGGCGAGACGTGGACCTTCAGCTGCCGCAGAGCCGGGCACCGGACGGCCACGGCTTGGCTCGACAGGGTGCTGGTCGCTGACGAGGTGTCGATCGAGACGGTGACGCCCGATCTCGAAGCGGACGCCTGGGAATGGCTGCGCGTTCACGACGAGCGGCCGTACTCGTTCGTCGACGCCACCAGCTTTACGCTGATGCGCCGGCGCGGCCTGACCGAGGCGCTCGCCTTCGGCGGCGACTTTGCCGCCGCCGGGTTCCTCGAACTCTCCGCCTGACGGTGTCCCCTCTCTGGCGCATGGTGAGCGTCCGCCTGTCGTGGGCCATGCCCGCCGGCGGCGCCGTTCACCTCACGTTCACCCGCGGATGGGGCAGACTCCACCCCGTGAACACGGAGCTGGAGCTCGTCGTGCTCGGCTCAGGGCCGGCCGGGCAGCGGGCTGCGATCCAGGCTGCGAAGCTCGGCCGTTCGGTCGCGCTCGTCGAGCG
>JBJXGY010000147.1:0-57837 GCA_046160185.1 Gaiella sp.
CGAATAGTTCCCGAACGATCGACTCGTATCTGCATCGAAAGCTAGCTGAGAAAACAAAAGCGTCGGTTTGCAGGTATTTCTGAGAAGCCCTCTAACGGACTCGAACCGTTGACCCCCTCCTTACCATGGAGGTGCTCTACCTACTGAGCTAAGAGGGCAGGTCTCGAAGGGTAGCGCGTCCGCGACACGGCTGGCGTTCGCTGCCCATTGTTGTGGGCCGAGTCGGCGGTCCTGAGGTCGCTGCCGGAGGAGTTCCGGGCGCCCGACGCGGTGGCGTACCTCGACCAGGCCGGCGGACATCTGGACGTGGGGCTCAGCAGCGGGGGGCGAGGCCGGAGCCTCGACCCCCGCTGTAGGACAGGGAGCCTGTCTCAGGCGGGCTCGATGTTCTGGTTGACACGGAACACGTTGTCCGGGTCGTACGCCGCTTTCACTTGCCGCAGCCGTTGGTAGTTCGGTCCGTAGGTCGCCTTCACGCGCGCTTGGCCCTCCTCCATCATGAAGTTGACGTAGGCACCGCCGGCCGAGTACGGGTGCAGCGCCTCCCAGTATCCGATCGCCCACTCGCGCAGCGCCGGCGCCGACGCCGGGTCTGGATCGACGCCGATGAAGACCTGAGACCACGTCGCGTCGCGGAAGGCGAACGCGGTGTCGGTCGCGCCGACGTCGTGAGCCGCTCCGTCGATCGGGTAGATGTGGGAGCCGCTCTTCCACGACGGCATGCGGTCGTTCCAGCTGCGGTTGCGCTCGATCGCCTCGTCCGGGATCTCGCGGACGAAGTCGCCGCGCCAGTACCACTGGTCGCCCGGCCCGTAGAGACCGTCGAAGGCAGCGTTCAGATCCTTCAGGGACATGCGCGAGACGCCGTGCATCAACGGCTTCGCCACCGACAGGAGCGGCGCCATCGCCCGCTCGGCCTCCGCGTCGGAGCCGTCGACGCACCAGACGACACCGCATACCTTGCGCAGGTGGATCTCCTCCGGGAACGGCGGTGCCGGCGGGACGGTGTGGAAGTTGTAGAAGCCCATCACGTT
Source organism: Gaiella sp. (assembly GCA_046160185.1). Taxonomy (GTDB): domain Bacteria; phylum Actinomycetota; class Thermoleophilia; order Gaiellales; family Gaiellaceae; genus Gaiella. The sequence continues at coordinate 1,035 of JBJXGY010000147.1, forward strand.
GCGCGGCGCGGACGGCAGCCATTCGCGGTAGGCGGCGAGAAGCTCATCCGTGTCCTCGAGCGCCCAGAACGTCGGGCCGCCGACGATCGTGTCCACAGGTTGCGCCTGAAACGTGAACTCGGTGACGACGCCGAAGTTGCCACCGCCGCCGCGGATCGCCCAGAACAGGTCCGGATTCTCGTCGGCGCTCGCCTTGACCCGGCGCCCGTCGGCGAGCACCATCTCCGCCGCAAGGAGGTTGTCGATCGTGAGCCCGTACCGGCGTGTGAGGTAACCATGGCCACCGCCCAGCGTCAGACCGGCGACGCCCGTGGTCGAGATGATGCCGGCAGGCACGGCGAGACCATGCGGCTGCGTGGCCGCATCCACCTCGCCCCACAACGCGCCGCCACCGACGCGAACCGTTCGCGTAACCGGATCCACCGACACCGTCTTCAGAAGCGAGAGATCGCAGACGACGCCGTCGTCGACGCTACCCAGGCCTCCACCGTTGTGGCCGCCGCCCCTGATCGCGAGCGGCAACTCATGTGCGCGCGCAAGGCCGATCACAGCGCCGACGTCGTCGGCATTGGCACAGCGCGCGACGAGCGCAGGTCGCTTGTCGATCATCGCATTGAAGAGCGCGCGAGCGCCGTCGTACGCCTGGTCCTCGGGCCCGATCAGCTCGCCGGCAAACGAGGCGAGCTCCGCCCGTGCTGTTGCGACACTGATCGTCGCGGTCGTCGTACTCATCCGTCCTCCTTTTCGCGTGGGTCGCCAGCGAGGGTAGGACGGGCGGCGTCTCCTGTCATGACCGGTTCTGATCCACCTTTTCGCGACCGTCGACAGAGGCGCATAATCAAATCTGACCATGGGCCCGATTCCATTACCCGGGCCGCTGCGCGCGACCCCCGCGTTCCCGTTCGCCGGACGCGCACGCGAGCTCGAGGCGCTGCGCACGCTCCTGCCGCGGGCCGGCAGCGAGGGCGGCCGCACCGTGCTCATCGCGGGCGAGCCGGGGTCGGGTAAGAGCAGGCTCGTCCGCGAACTCGCACACACGCTCCACGCCGAAGGCGCGCTCGTCGTCTTCGGCAGCTGCGACACAGCCATCCGCGCACCGTTCGGGCCGTTCGTGGAGGCGCTCGATCATCTCGTCCGGCATGCCGGCTCCGCAACCCTTCGCGAGGACGTCGGCGCCACCGGCGGTGAGCTCACGCGCCTCCTGCCCGAGCTGGGAGAGATCGTCGGCGACCTCCTTCCACCACTCGTCGCCGACGCCGATACCGAACGGCATCGCCTGCATATGGCGGTCACCCAACTGCTGCGCGCGTCGGGCACTCGCACACCACTCCTGCTCGTGCTCGAGGACGTCCACTGGGCCGACGCGCCGACACTACTGCTGCTGCGGCATCTCGCGCGAGCCGCAGCCGACGCGCGCGTGCTCATCGTCGCCACGTTGCGCGAGGCCACCACGGACGCCACCACCGAGGTCTCCGGGACCCTGGTCGACATCGGGCGAAGCGAAGGCGTCGTGCGGATGCGGCTCGGCGGCCTCTCGACCGAGGAGTTGGCGGAGTTCGTACGGCTCGTTTCGGGGGTCGAGGCGCTCGACGAGCTGACTGCGGCCATCGAGGGGCTCACCGATGGCAATCCCTTCCTCGTCACCCAGCTCTGGCGTGAGCTGGTCGAGTCCGGAGCCCTCGCTGTCGGCCCTGCGGGCGTCTATCTCACACGCTCGACCAACGAGCTCGGCACACCCGAATCGGTACGAGAAGTCGTCAGCCACCAGCTCGCGCGACTCGCGCCGGGCACTGTTGCGGTGCTCGAGACGGCAGCGGTCGCGGGCTACCGCTTCGAGCTCGACATCCTCCGGCACGCGGCGGTGGTCGAGGACGAGGCCGTACTCCTCGACGGGATCGACGAGGCGCTGCGGAGCGGATTCCTCGTCGAGACGCCTTCGCATCGGCTCGCATACCGGTTTACACACGAGCTGGTGCGACGCTCCGTCTCGGATCGGCTGGGAGCCCTCAGGCGAGCAGAGCTCCACCAACGGGTAGCCGCGGCGATGGAGCAGTCGAGCGCGCCGGGGGACGCCCGCTCGCGGCTCGCCGCCCTCGCCCACCACTATGCGGCCGCAGTCCCTGTGGGCGAATCCGAGCGCGCGGTCGCCTACAACCTGCTCGCAGCCGAGTCGGCAGCAGCGGCGCTCGCATTCGACGAGGCGGCCGGTCACCTCCGCGTCGCACTCGAGCTGGGGCTCGAGGAGCAGCGCGAGCGCGCGGCGGTCTACCTCGACCTCGGCCTTGCGAGCCATCGCGCCGGCCGAGCCGTAGACGCGCTGGAGGCGTTCACCGACGCCGCGCAGCTGGCGCGAGCTGGTGGCGATGCGGAGCTGCTCGCTCGAGCGGCAGTCGGCTTCGAGGAGGCATGCTGGAGGCCGGGCATCTACGACGCCGGCTCGGTCGAGCTGCTCGAGGAGGCCGCCGCCGCCATCGGCGACGAGGACTCCGAATCGCGGGCCAGCGTGCTGGGTGGGCTCGCGCGCGCACTCGACTTCAGGGGCGAGTCGCGGCGGGCGGCGCGGGCACGAGACGAGTCGATCGCGATGGCCCGTCGCCGCGGCGATCGCAAGGCGCTCGCGAGGACACTTGCCGCCGCGTACTGGTCACGCGGGGTGAGCACGCCAGAGGAGGTCAACGCGATGCTGACCGAGGCGCAGCAGCTCGGCGAGGAGCTCGGCGATGCAGAGCTGCAGACGGAGGCGTTCTCCTGGCTCGTGCCTTCGTACGTCACGCTTTGCGACCACGACGAGGCGCGCAGTGCGCTGGAGCGGCTGTTCGAGTCCGCGCGCCGCAGCAGCCAGCCGTTCCACCTCCACGTTGCGGAGCACTACGCGTCGGCGCTCGCCCTCTGCGACGGCGACCTGCACGCAGCCGAAGCCGCTGCCGGCCGCTCACACGAGTGGAGCCGCCTGCTCACCGGCCGCGACGCTTCCGGCGTGTACGGCATCCAGATGTTCGGCCTGCGGCGTGAGCAGGGCAGGCTGGCCGAGCTTGCGCCTGTCGTCCGTGTTCTTGCGCGTGGCGAGGGCGGTAGCTCGTGGCGTCCGGGTCTCGTCGCGGTGCTCGCCGACCTGGGGATGGAGGAGGAGGCCCGCCGTGAGCTCAGAGGCGTTCACGCCGACGGGCTCGATGCGCTCAAACCTGCGCTCTGGCTCGCCTCGCTCGTCTACCTCACCGACGCCTGCTCGGCGCTCCGCGACCAGGCCTGCGCCGAGATGCTCTATGCCGAGCTCGAGCCGTACGGTGGGGGCAACATCCAGATCGGCCACCTCGTCGCCTGTTACGGCAGTGCGGACCGCTACCTCGGCACGCTCGCCGCCGTGCTCGGCGACTGGGACACTGCCGAGCGGCACTTCGAAGCGGCGATGATGCTCAACCGTGCCCTGGGCGCCGACACCTGGCTGGCCCACACCGCTTACGAATATGCGCGGGCACTCCTCGATCGCGGCCGGTCGGACGCGAAGGCGGCCGCGGCGTCGCTGCTCGGCGAGGCGCTTTTTCTGTCGCATCGGATAGGCCTCGTCACACTCGCCTCCCGGATCGAGGCGCTCGGGGAAGCAGCGGCTCGGCCGACGCTTCCGGATGGCCTCACGGGGCGTGAGGCTGAGCTCCTGACCCTCGTTGCGCGCGGGCTCTCGAACCGCGAGATCGGCGCGCGGTTGTTCATCAGCGAGCACACCGCCGCCAACCACGTGCGCAGCATCCTGCGCAAGACGGGGAGCGCCAACCGCACGGAAGCGGCCGCGTACGCTCATCGCCGCGGGCTTGCGAACGACTGAGACGCGCTACCATCGACGGATGCCGCTCTTCGTGATCGAGCGCACCTTTGCCGAGCAGCTCGACCTGTCCGCCGACGACGTGCGCCTGATCGAGGATGTGAACGCCGACGAGGGCGTCAGCTGGCTCTTCTCGTTTCTCTCCGCCGACCGTCGCCGTACGTACTGCCTGTACGAGGCCCCCTCGCCGGACGCCATCATCGAGGCAGCAAGGCGCGCAAACGTCCCGGTCGACTCGATCGTCGAGGTGAGCCGGGTCGTGCCGGCCGAGATCGTCGCCGCCGGCTGATCCAGGCGAGCGAGCGAAAAACGGGGCGCGCCTGTGCGCCTCCCATGTCTCTGCGCGCGGTAAGCGCGTTAGCCACAAAGGGGATCAGTGCCACCCCCGATGCGCCGGCGCGGCAGACGCGCCACGCTTTCCCTGGTTCGGAAGGAGGTGATTACCGTGCCGACCGAGATGCTCACGAAGAGCGAGCACCGAGTCACGCCGACGCTTCCGCCGTCGCCGGTCGCGACCGAGGACGATGAGCTTCGGAATGCGGCGCGTCACAGCAAGCGCGTGCGCCGATTCAAGATCAACGCTGCGGTGTGGGGCCTGGGAACGATCCTCCTCACGACCCTCTGGGTGGTGAACGAGTGGCAGGCCAACGGCGCGTTCGAAAGCTTCGGTCATGACGGAAACCAGGGCCAGTGGAACCCGACCCTCTGGGCGCTGGTCGTCGGTCTCTGGGGCCTGATCGTCGGGATCATGGGGCTCAGGGTGTACTTCTGGCGACCGGCTCAGCGGTTGACCTTCCATGTCGCCGCCTGGGTGCTCGGGATGGTCGTGCTGACGCCGCTCTGGGCGCTGATCGAGTGGCAGGACAACGGCGGCTTCGAGCGTTGGAGCAGCAACAGCCAGCCCGGAAGTTGGGAGCCTTGGATCCTCTATGCCGGCGGCATCTGGGCGCTTGTCATCGCGATGCTGGCGGTGCTGGCGCACTTCGGCTGGCCCACTACGAGGGCGGAAGTCGACCGCAGCCTGAAGCGACTGAGGACGCACGGCTAGATGATCGAGGTCGCGAACGGGAGCGCCCATCTGCGGCGCTCCCGTTCGTCTGGCGCGCAGTGCGGAGAGGAAGCGGTTGGTGCCGTGGGCGTTGACGCCGGTAGCTCCACCGGAGCCAGCGGGTTGAGCCTCTGCCAGCCTGACGGCCCGAGCTGCGCCCCCGACCCAGCCTCCCCGCCGGCCATCGTCGGGCGCTGTTGGCGCCACCGGCCCGACGCGCCTACACTCGGAGGGCGCGCGAGGGCGCAACCGGTCCGCGGGCAGGGACGTTCCCACCTCGAGGAGCACCGACGTGCCGACGAGAGTCCCGTTCTCCTCACGGCCCGTGCGCAGCGGACACCGGGTCGCGAAAGGAGTGCCGTGGATCTCGAGCGACGTCGTAAGGACGCCAAGCGCCTCCTCCGGTCGTACCAGGCAGGTGACGAAGCCGCGGTCGGACGGGCCCGAGCCGTGCTCGGCAAGCGTGCGGAGAAGCGGTTCAAGCTGAGCGACGCGCTCCACGTGCTTGCGGTCGAGGCCGGATTCCGAAGCTGGCCGGAGCTCGCACAGACGTCACCGCAAACCGGCCGGGAGCCGGACGCAGAAACGGCGGGACGGGAGCTGCCGACAGATCTCCAGTACCTGCCCGGACGGCCGGTGATCCTGCACGTGCGAGTTCGGCGGTTCCCCTATGTCGATGACGGCGGGGCCGCGGCCGGGCTGGCCGGCGTGCACCCCGTCCCGCACGCGATCCTGACCGCTATGGCGCGTGAGCACGACGTCAACATCAACCGGGCGGGTGTTGTCTCGTTGCCGGTCGTCCCGGCCGGCATCGGATTCGAGAGCTGTGCGCATCGCGTAGCCGAAGCGTCGGTGGCCCTGTTCGAGGCGCTGCTCGAGGCAACAGCGTGAGGCACCCGGTCATACTCGGGCCGTGAGCGCGGATTCCGAGTACCGCCGGCTCTTCCCGGACCTGCCCGAACCGGAGTACGAGCCGCTGTCCTTCGAGCGGCTGCCGGCGGCGGAGATGCTGAGGCGGGCGCGTGCGGCCTACGCCGAGCTCGACCGGCGGCGGTCGACGAGGCAGTTCTCCACCGATCCCGTATCGCGCGAGCTGATCGAGCTGGCGATCCGCGCTGCGGCGACCGCCCCGTCCGGCGCCCATCAGCAGCCGTGGACGTACGTCGCCGTCTCCGACCCGTCGCTCAAACAGCAGATCCGGGAGGCGGCCGAGCGCGAGGAGCGCAAGACGTACACCGAGCGAATGAGCGCCCAGTGGCGTCGCGCGCTCGCGAAGCTCGGCACCGACTGGGAGAAGACACACATCACCGACGCGCCCTGGGTGGTCGTGCTCTTCAAGCGCGCCTACGAGCTGTTGCCGGACGGCACGCAGGAGAAGAACTACTACGTGTCCGACTCGGTCGGGATCAGCGCCGGGCTCTTCATCGCCGCCGTGCACAGGATGGGGCTGGCGACGCTGCCGCACACACCGAACCCGATGCGTTTCCTCTCCGAGCTACTGGAGCGGCCGCGGAACGAGACTGCCGTGCTGCTGTTTCCGGTCGGATATCCGGCGGACGGGGCTCAGGTGCCGCGGCTCGAGCGGAAGCGGCTCGAGGACGTGTCGGCCTGGTTCGAAGCCTGACCGGCTGCCGTCCGCGATACCGCCGCTCGCTTCCCGCCTCGGCCTCCAGCTACAGCAGCCAGATCAGCAACACGATGATCACGAGAAGCGCAAGTGCTCCACCACCGATGTACATGCGTACCCCTTCCTTTCTCGGTTTTTCCGCGTCGACTACCAGGCTCCGCTGTCCCCGTCACCTGGTCGCGTCTGACCGAGACGAGGGCCGGCGTGGAGCCGACCCTCGTCTCCGGTCAGCCTTGAGCTCGGTTCAGCGCGAGCGAGACGCCTCTGCGGGGTCGTCCGACCGCTCCCGGCGGCTCTCCCAGCGATCCTCGGCCTCATCGCCGAGATCCTCGCCCTTGTCCTTCGCGTCCTCCCACAGGTCACGAACCTTGTCCCTGGCCTCGCCCATCTTCTGCTGCAGCTCGCCCTCGGTCTCCTTGGCCTTGCCCTTCATGCGATCGCTGTCCATGGTCGACTCCTTTCGCCAACGTCGGGTTGTGTACGGGCTGGGTTCCCGCCGTCTCGATGTCGTAAACCGCCGCCCGTCGTGTGCGCTCTTCGGTCGCTCCGGAGGCCGGCCTCGGATCGCGAGCAGCCGGCCTCCGGAACGGTCCATCGCTACGGCTAGAGCGTGTCGTCCCAGTCGCGGTATCCCAGTCCGCCCCGCCCGTAGTACGTACCGATGCTCGACCGATAGTTGTCGTCGGCGAGCAGCGAGTCGTCGAACTCCGGTGCGTTCTTGATCTGGTCCTTCGTGCGGTTGACGAACACGACCTCGTCCGTCTCGTCGATGCTGCGCACCACGCCGGCCGGAAGCATCACCTTCTTGCCGAAGATCCACGGGCCCGTATCGACGATGATGTGGCTGCGACCCATCTCATAGGTCGCCTCGTCCACCTTGCCGATCGACCCGTCGAGCGCTTCGACCTTGAAGCCCGACAGGTCGGCCTGGGTGTCCATGACGTTGGAGCCCAGCTCCGACCGGTCGCGATACGCCCAGACGTCGTGCATCTGCGTGACGTCACTCATGCGTCCTCCCTTCTCGTCGTTGACGAGGTGAGGTACCCACAAGACCACCCGACCAAACGCCGGCCGCCGGCAGGGACGAGCGTGCCGGCTCGCCGCTCCCAGTGCCGCTCGTCAGACGCGGGCGGCGCGACTCTGAAACCGCTCGATGCCGTCCAGGTACTCGAGCACCCGTGACAGCGGCTCGACATCTCCGAACTTGGCGTCGATGTCGAACAGGTTCCACTCGACGACGCCGGGCACGCGGTCGCCGACGGCCTCACGGACGACGATCGGGCGGAAGCCCTCCGCAATCGCGTCCTCGGTGGTGTGGCGCACGCAGCCGGCCATCGTCACCCCGGTGATGATCACCGTGTCGACACCCTGCGCGTTGAGGTAGCTGGTGAGGTTCGTGCCGTGGAAGCCGCTTGCGCGCTTCTTCACCATCACCATCTCGCCAGGCAGGGGCGCGATGCGCTCGTCGATCGCCACCGCCTCCGACCCCACCTCGAGCAACTCGACCGGGATCTTGTGCACCCACAACCCCATGTCCGAGTTCGGGCCCTTCACGTCCTCGTAGGCGGTCGTGGTGTAGACGACGGGGATCCCTTTCGCGCGGCCCGCTGCGTTCAGCGCCTGCACGGCCGGGATGATCGTGTCCATGCCGTCGCAGGTGAAGGCGTTCCCCGGACGCGTCCAGGCGTTCGCGAGATCGATGTGAACGAGCGCCGGCCGGGTGCCGAACCCCACACGACGCTGGAACCCACGCTGCTGGTAGATGCCGGTGTCCGCCTGGAAGATCTTGTCGAGCATCTCGCGGATGTCGTCCATCGCATCGCTCCCGGTGGTCGTTGAGATTGAACGCGTAGCAGTATACAACGTATACATCAGACGTCTAGCGGGATAGCAACGCGTTCGCCACGATCTCCCCGGCGAGGACGGCGGGGACGTTCGTGTTCGCGCGCGGCACCACCGGGAACAGCGAGCAGTCGGCTACGGTCACCCGCTCCAGTCCGTGCAGCCGCCCTGCCCCGTCACACACTGCAGCCGGGTCGCCGGCGCGACCCATGGCGCAGGTGCCGACTGGATGGAAGTAATGCGTGACAAGCCGCCGGATCGCCTGGTCGAGATCGTCGTCGCCTCCCGGCACGGTCTCAGGCCCGACGAGGGAGCGGAGTGGCTCTGCCGCTGCCAGCTCACGGGCCAGAGCCACGCCCTCGCGTAGCACCGCCAGATCGTGCCCGCCCTCGTCGGTGAGAAAGGCGTGCTCGACCACCGGCAGCACGGCTGGATCGCGCGACCGGAGCTCGACGGCGCCCCGCGAGCGAGGTTCGAGCGCGGCCGCCGCGATCAGCGTGCGCCCGCCGAGCACGCTCTGCGCGTACGCCGCAACCGGCATCACATGCAGGTCATAAGGACCGGCCGCAAGCGAGGACCGCAGCTTCCCGAGCGTCTGCTCCTCGGGAACGAACCGCTGTGCTCGCGCGTCGGCGAGCATCCGCGTCAGTTCCGGTGTGCCGGCGAGCTCGAGCTCGACCATCGGGTGGTCATGCAGGTTCCGGCCGACGCCGGGCAACGCGTGCACCACCGGGATCCCGAGCCGGGCCAGGTCGGACGGGTCACCGATCCCGGAGCGCAACAGCACTGCCGGCGTCCCGAACGTCCCGGCCGATAGCACCACCCGGTCGGCGGCGACCGATAGCTCCTCCCCACCCCGGACGCCCTTGACCGTCACGCCGTCCCGCCCGACTTCGACGCGGTCGACCAGCACGTCGCCGACCACGGTCAGACCAGGCCGTGTCCGCACGTCGTCGAGATACGCAAACGCCGTGTTCCAGCGAACGCCGTCGCGGACGTTGACCGGCTCCACGCCGTAGCCGATGCCGCCGTCGAGCACGTGCAGGTCGTCCGCTCGAGGCCAGCCGAGCTCCGCGGCAGCTCTGAGAGCCGCCCCGTGGAACGGCGACAGCTCGTCCGGCCCGTACACGCGGACGTGGAGGCGCTCGAGCACTCGCTGCAAGACGGGCCGCACGGCCTCGGGCGCCCAGCGCGGATCGCCTGTCACTTCCGCCCACGCGGCGTAGTCCTCGGCGCAACCGACGACCGCGACCGCTCCGTTGTGGGCCGAGCAGCCCGAGATCACACGCGCGCGCTGAAAGGCGATGGGCTCGCGCCCTGGAAGTGGACCGCTCGTGAAGCCCCAGTCGTGGCTCGCGGTCAGAGCGCCGCCGTCGAGCAGGTCCGCCGGCCAGCGTCCCTCTCCGCGAGGGCCGTAGTCCGGCCCCGCTTCGAGCACGACAACCGAGGCACCCCCGTCTGCGACGAGCCGCGCTGCGAGCGCACACCCTGCCGTCCCGCCGCCGACCACCACGAGGTCGGCTCGCATCGCGCTCACTTCAGCGCTCCGCCGGCGCCGACCTCCACCGCGCGCCGCCCGAAGTCCTTCTGCGAAAGCGCGCGGACGACGCGGAGGGCACGGCCCGACGGGTCGAGAGCAGGAAGGCCCTTCGGCGCCAGCGTCGTCGGCACCAGCATGCCGCTCTCGAAGCGGCCGTCGTCCCGCAGCGTCACACGCAGGATCGCGCTCGTTGACAGCAGTCCGTCGAGCGAGAACACCTTGTAGCCGCCGAAGTTGCCGAGCGAGTACGCGATCAGCCGCCCGCGATACCACTCCATGCCACGCAACACGTGGGGACCGTGCCCCACGACGAGGTCGGCACCCGCGTCGACAGCAGCGTGGGCAAAGGCCCGTGGATTGCCCCGCCGCTCGCCGAGGAACACCTCGGGCTTCCTCGGAACCCGCTGATGGGCGAGCCCCTCGGCGCCCATGTGGGCGGTCGCGATCACGATGTCGGCCACCTCACGCGCCCGGCGGACGAGCCGTTTGACCTCGGCCAGGTCCTCCATCGACGCCGACCAGGGGTAGGTCGAGAACCCGACGATCGCCACCCTCGTGCGGCCGACAGTCTGGATCGCGATCTGGCCGGGGCGGCCGGTCGTGAGCATCCCGTGCCGGCGCACCGCCGCGATCGTCTCCTTGAGACCGCGGGAGCCGTAGTCGTACGCGTGATTGTTGGCAAGGTTGAGAACGGTGAAACCTGCCCTGCCGTACAGCGCGCCGTAGCTCGGCGGCATCCTGAAGGAGAAACAGTTGGTCGAAGCGGCACCGCATTTCGACCCGCTCGCGGTCGTGAGCGTGCCTTCGAGATTTCCGAGCACGACATCTCCCGCCAGATCGGCGCGGACGCCGTCGAAGAACGTCCGGCCTCCATTCGGCGGCAGGCTGCCGCTGGTGCCGAGCACCGTGTCCCCGACGGCGACGATGCTCACGAAGGCCCGGGGCGGTTTGGCCGGCGGGGGTGGCGGCTTCTGCACCGGGGTGATGCGAACTGTGGTCGTGCGCTGCGCGGCCGCAGGCTCGGGCGCCTTGTCGATCATCAGCGACGCCAGCCAGCCGATCGCGACCACGACGGCGCCGGCCCGAAGCACGAGGAGCGGCCCTCTCATCCGGACCTACGACGTGCGCTAGTCCCGGTTGCCGAGGAAGGCGAGAGCGAAGTAGGCCAGCTGTGAGAGCGCTGCCAGGGCTGCAGCCACATAGGTCATGGCCGCCGCCGTCAGCACCTTCTTCGATCCGGCCCGCTCTGCGTCGGAGACGAGGCCGAGCTCGCGGATCTGGGTGAGCGCGCGCTTGGACGCGTCGAACTCCACGGGGAGCGTCACGAGCTGGAAGAGGACGACCACCGCGAAGAGCGCAATCGCCACCTGCATCAGGCCGACGGCGTTGAGCGCGAAGGCGGCGATCAACAGGATCATCCAGAAGTTCGAGGCGAGCGCGACGGCCGGGAACATCGCCGACCGCAGCCGGAACGGCGCATAGGCCTTCGCGTGCTGGATCGCGTGGCCCACCTCGTGCGCGGCGATCGCCGTGGAGGCGACCGCGCGGCCGTCGTGCACCTCGGGGGAGAGGTGGACGGAGCGCTTCCGGGGGTCGTAGTGGTCGGAGAGCGGTCCGCCGGGCGAGCGCTCGACCGGCACCATGTGCAGTCCCTCCCGGTCGAGGATGCGGCGGGCGACATCGGCGCCGCTCAAGCCCGTGTGCACGGCAACCTCGAGTTGCTGCTTCACGGTCTTCCGCAACCAGCCCTGGACGGCGAAGCCGAGGATCATCGGGGGAATCAGAAACACGAGGTACAGACCGAGGCTCATGCCGCCAGGGTAGCAACCCTTTACGATCCTGCAGCATGAGCGAGGCGGCCCAGACCCCGAGTCGCGAGGAGTTCGACAACCCCCTGGAGCGTCTCGAGCTGCTGGCCGGCGACGACGACGCGATCGCGCGGTTCCTCGACGCGATCGACGTCTCCAGTCCCCGCGAGCGCCAGATGCTCACCGAGCTCGCCCGGACGACCACGGTCGCCAAGCCCGACGCATTCGACCAGGCACATCGCCGGGCGGTTGCCGCTCTCGAGACCCTCGCCCGCCACGGCTTTCGCGGGTCGCGTGCCGCCGGGCGCGCCGGCCCGTTCCGGTTCGTCGCGCGGTTCTTCATCCAGCTGATCGGGCGGTACATCGTGGTCTCGTACGTCCGTACCGCAGCCCGCTCGATGCGCAACCTCTACTACCTGCGGGAGATCCAGTCGCCGTCGGGATCGCGGGAGCTGCAGCTTCTCCGACCTGCGCGCTTCGACGCGAACGCGATGACGGAGACGATCTTCCGTGACAGCGAGATCGGACTCCCCTCCTTCCTCATCGGCGGCCTGCTCCTCCCCGCCGTCTTGAGCATCGGGCGCCTGACGGGCGTGCTCGACAGCACGCTCTGGGCCGCCGTGATCGGCGTGATCGGGGCGCTGATCGCGCTCCTGGGCTCCTGGGTCGTGCTGCGCGGCACGGCGATGGCCTCCAAGCGCATCCGCCTCACGGCGACCGAGCCGATGCGCGTGCTGTGGGAGACGGTCGGCAACTGCGGTGCGCCGCCCAAGGATCAGTCGCGCACGTTCGCGATCGTCGCCACCGCCATCACTGTTGCCTGGTGGGTCGTGATCCCTGCGCTCATCGGGATCGCGTTCGCGCTGGACTGAGTCCCGAGCACGCCGGGGCCGGACGCCGAAAGCTGCCCGGGCTCCCCAGCCCCCGGACCGAAGAACGGCGAAGGGCCGGATGTCCGGCCCTTCGCGCAGTCGTCGAGGCGAACTGCTCTACCTTCTACTGGCCGCAGGCTTGCGGGCCGGCGCCTTCTTGGCGGCGGGCTTCCTGGCGGCGGCCTTGACCGCCGGCTTCTTCGCCGCCGGCCGCTTTGCCGCCGGCTTCTTCGCGGCAGGCTTCTTCGCGGCCGGCTTCCTGGCTGCCGCCGGCTTCGCGGCGGCCGGCTTGGCAACCGTCGTGTCCTCCAGAGCGGCGCCCGCAGCGACCTTACGCACGGATGCGATCCCGGCCATGGCCGACCGCTTCGATTCGTACGCCTGGCTCTGTGCGACAACCAGGCCGTTGGTGGACACGAGTGTGAAGCTGAACTTGCCGGTGGAGCCTTTCTTGACAACGAATTTCGCGGGCAAGGAGCTGCCTCCCTTTTGAGGTCGTATGACCCAAACAGGGTAGAACGGCAATCGGACGCATGGCCGGCCGTATTACGATCGGCGGCGTGAGCGGACACGCGGACACGGTCCTGCGCGGCGGGCGCGTGTTCACCGGGAACGTGCGCGCGCCCTGGGCGCAGGCCCTGGCGATCCGCGACGGGAGGCTGACCGTCGTGGGCGACACCCGCGAGGTCGAGCTTCACGCCGGCGCGGCCACACAGGTCGTCGAGCTCGCCGGCGAGACGGTGCTGCCCGGGTTCCACGACGCGCACCTGCACATGGTCGACGCAGGGCTTTCGTCGTCGCTCTGCAGCCTCTACGACCTGACGGACAGCGCCGAGCAGCTCGCGGCGGTGCAGCACTATGCGGCGGCGCATCCGGCACGCTCCTGGATCGAGGGCGGCGGTTGGTCGATGGACGACTACCCCGGTGGTCGGCCCGGTCGAGAGCTGCTCGACGCCGTCGTCCCCGACCGGCCCGTGTACCTCGAGACGCGGGACGGGCACACGGCCTGGGTGAACACAAGGGCGCTCGAGCTGGCCGGCATCACGTCCACCACCACCGATCCGCCTGGCGGCGTCATCGATCGTGACGCCTCGGGCGCCCCCACGGGCACGCTGCAGGAGAGCGCGATGAACCTCGCCTGGAGGTTGCTGCCCACGCCGTCGGTCGCTGAACGGGCGCAAGGGATCCTTCGGGCGCAGTCACAACTCCACGCGCTCGGCATCACAACCGTCCAGGAGGCGCGCCTGGAACGTCCGCACGTGGAGGCCTACCGTCGACTGGCAGAAGCGGACGAGCTGACGCTGAACGTCGAGGGCAACCTCTACTGGTCGCCCGACCGTGGCGACGAGCAGCTCGATGATCTCTTTCGGCTCCGCGAGCTCGGGCAGCACGGGAAGCTCCGGCTGCGCGGCGCGAAGCTGTTCCAGGACGGCGTGGTCGAGAACCAGACGGCCGCCATGCTCGAGCCCTATCGCGACGGGCAGGGGGCCGTCACCGGGGACACCGGGATCAGCATGTTCGTTCCCGAGCGCCTCGACCACGTCGTCGAGCTGCTCGACCGCCACGGTTTCCAGGTGCACGTGCACACGATCGGCGACCGGGCCGTGCGGGAGACGCTCGACGCCATCGAGCGCGCCCAACGTGTCAACGGCCGCCGCGATGCCCGACACCATCTCGCCCACCTCCAGTTCGTCCACGCGGACGATCTCCCACGCTTCGCCGCGCTGGGCGTCGGCGCAAACGTGTCCCCGTACTGGGCGGTCAGCTCCGGATACGTCGACGAGCTGACCCTGCCGTTCGTCAGCGAGCGAGCGGCCGCGGGCATGTACCCGTTCGCCAGCCTGCTCCAGGCCGGCGCGGTGCTGGCGGGCGGATCGGACTGGATGGTCTCGACCGCGAACCCACTGGAGGAGATCGAGGTTGCCGTCGAGCGCGCGCTCGAGCCGGGCCGACCGCCGTTCCTGCCCGGAGAGCGGCTGACGCTGGAACAGGCGATCCGCTCGTTCACCTGGGGCGGGGCGTGGGTCAGCCATCTCGAGCACCAGACCGGCACGCTCGAGCCGGGAATGCTCGCCGACGTCGTCGTGCTCGACCGCGACCTCTTCGACCGAGGCTCCGGCCGCATCTCGGACGCGGCGGTGCGGCTGACACTCGCCCAGGGACGGGTGGTGTACCAGGCGCCCTGAACGACTGATCTTGCGCTCCCGGCTCCGAGCCGTAGAATATGAGGAGCACCGCCGCCGCAGGTGGTGCAAGGCAACGAGGCCTCAGGACCCGCTTCCGGGTACTGGGGTCTTTTTTGTTGGTCCGGAACCCACGGCGGAAGACAAGGAGCACGGCGATGACGAAGTTCAAGCTCGAGTACATCTGGCTGGACGGCTACGAGCCTGTCCCCAACCTCCGCAGCAAGACGAAGATCGTGGAGCTCGCGGACTTCCCGACGCTCGACCAGCTCCCCGTCTGGGGCTTCGACGGCAGTTCTACCCGCCAGGCGGACGGCGGCGACTCGGACTGCATGCTGCAGCCGGTGGCGCTCTATCCCGACCCCGCCCGCAGGAACGGCGTGCTCGTGATGTGCGAGGTCACGCTGCCCGACGGCACGCCGCACCCCTCGAACGCGCGCGCCACGATCCCGGACGATCCCGACACCTGGTTCGGTTTCGAACAGGAGTACTTCCTCTACAAAGACGGTGCGCCGCTCGGGTTCCCCGCAGCGGGCGGCTTCCCGGCGCCACAGGGCGAGTACTACTCCGGTGTCGGGTACCGCAACGTCGGCGACATCGCTCGCAAGCTGGTCGAGGAGCACATCGACCTCTGTCTCGAGGCAGGCATCCACCACGAGGGCATCAACGCCGAGGTGGCCAAAGGCCAGTGGGAGTTCCAGATTTTCGGCAAGGGCTCGAAGAAGGCGGCAGACGAGATGTGGGTTGCGCGGTACCTGCTGCTCCGCCTCGCCGAGAGCTGCGGGGTCGACGTGAACTTCCACTGCAAGCCGCTCGGCGCCGACGTCGACTGGAACGGCTCCGGCATGCACACGAACTTCTCCACCCGGCACATGCGAGAGGTCGGCGGCAAGGCGTACTTCGACGCGCTGATGGCCGCATTCGACGAGCACAAGACGGCGCACATCGCCGTCTACGGACCCGACAACCACCTGCGGCTGACCGGCCTCCACGAGACCCAGGCGATCGACACCTTCAACCACGGCGTGGCCGATCGCGGAGCCTCGGTGCGGGTGCCCCACAGCTTCGTCCAGAACGGGTACCGGGGGTACCTCGAGGACCGTCGCCCGAACTCACAGGGCGACCCGTACCGCATCGCCGGTCGCATTCTCGAGACGATCGCCTCCGTCGCCGTCGCCGAGGCCGAGGAGCCGCTGCGCGGGCTCGCGATGGCGGCGCGCTAGCGCGACGCTTGCGGACGGTCCCGCCGGGGATGCCGGTGGGACCGTCCGCTCACGCCGATCGCGTCACCCCGAGGTCGCGCAGGCGGCCGTCGGCGATTCCGTATACGAGGCCGTGCACAGCCAACCCGTGGCCGCGCTTCCAGGCGTCCTGCACGATCGAGGTCTGGCAGACGTTGGTGACCTGAGCGGCGACGTTGAGCTCCGACAGCCGCGCCTCGCGCGCGGCAACGTCCGAGATCGCGTCGAGCTCGTCCCGGTGCACCTCGGCGACGTCCTGCACGTGGCGCAGCCAGTTGTCGACCAGGCCGTGGCGCTCACCGTGCAGCGCGGCACGCACGCCACCGCAGCCGTAGTGGCCGCACACGATCACGTGCTCCACGTGGAGGACGTCCACTCCGAACTGCAGCACGGAGAGGCAGTTGAGGTCCGTGTGAACCACGACGTTCGCCACGTTGCGATGCACGAAGATGTCGCCCGGCAGCATGCCGACGATCTGGTTGGCCGGGACACGACTGTCGGAGCAGCCGATCCACATCCACTTCGGTTGCTGCTGGTGGGCGAGCGCATCGAAGAACGCTGGGTCGTCGCGCCTGACCCGCTCCGACCAGGCGCGGTTTCGTTCGAGTAGCTGCTCCAGGGCCTCCATGTGGATGGAAGGCTATGCGATACAAAGCCCGAGCGGCCGGTACGCACCGCTCGGGCCCGGTTACTGGCGTCTGCGACGCGGGTGGGCTCGCTGTCGTTGCGTCAGGAAGGCTTGAAGTGCGTGACGCGCTCCGGCGTCAGCTTCACGATCACCCGCTCCTCGCCCGCCTGGCGGTACGGGTAGCTGTCGAGACCCATGTACTTCTTGGCCATCGCGTCGATGTGCGCGTCGCCGCCCTCGCTGGTCAGCGTCACGGGTCCGCTGACCTCGATGTACTCGTACGGGTTCTCGGTGTTGGAGACGGTGATGCACGCGCGCGGGTCACGCACGAGGTGCTTCCACTTGGCGCGACCGGCGGCGGTGTTGACGACGACGTGCGTGCCGTCGTGGTCGATCCACACCGGGCTCGCGTGCGGGCTGCCGTCCTTGCGGGTCGTCGCGAGGACGCCAAATGCCTTTGCCTTGAAGAAGGCGACTTGCTCGTCGGTGAGCGCTGCCACTACGGAACCTCCTGTGTCGTGAGACCACGCCCGGCCACTCTGCGCGGGCGACGCCGCGGGGGGCGCGGCGGTCGTGGCTAGCGTATCTCGCGCCCCACTCCCGACGCCGGGGTGACGCTCGTCTCAGCGGATGAACTGATCGACGAAGTCCTCGCCGAGCCCGTTCTCGGCGTACACCTTCTTACAGAGCTCGATCAGCCCGATGTTGTCCTCGACGTGCACCACGTTGTCGGCCTCGTCCACGTACAGCACCGGCCCGCAGATGAAGAAGACCGTCTGCATCTCGTCGCTGTCGCCGTCGACCGTGAGCGTGTGCACCTCGCCCGGCGGCTCGAAGACGTAGCTGCCGGCGGTCGCGACCCATGTGTGCTCGAGATAGCGCCAGCTGCCTGTGAGCACGTACCCGTGCACCGGAGATGGGTGGCGATGCTTGCTGAGCACACCGCCGCGGCGGACGCGGAGCACCTCTCCGTGTGAGCCCGTGTTCATGTCGAAGAAGAGGGGTCGGAACCAGACGCTCGGCTCGATCTCGACCCAGACGCGCTCGTCGGACGGCTCGGGCACCACGAGCTCGGGCCGCATCCCGAGGTGGCCGAGGAGCGGTGGGTCGAACGCCACGTGCTCGGACGACGGTGGCAGGTGAACCTCCATCAGCGCTCCTCCTTGTCCATGGTCTCGACGAGCGCACGTCGCGCCGCCGGGTCGAGCTTGCGCAACTCCGAGCGCAGCAGGCGCTCGTCGACGTGCTGGTTCCACCAGTCCACCGACTCGGCGCCGAGAAGCGCCCAGCGGCCGACGATCTGCCGCGAGACCTCGTTGGAAGGCGCCATCACCCATCCTGCTTTCGCGTCGCGCGCGATGCGCTCGATCTCGCCGGCGCGCGCGTAGCCGCGGCCGCCGCAGAGGTGCAGCATCTGGTCGGAGATGCGGCCGGCGGCGGCGGCCGCCAGCACCTTCGCCTCCAGACCCCAGGTGGTGAACTGCATCCGCGGCGTGGCGTCGGGTTCGGTGGCATAGAAGCCCCAATCACCGCCGTTTGTGGCCTCGTCCATGGCGCGAGCCATCCCGTAGGCATGGAGGCGGGAGGCCTGTGCCTCGCAGAGCGCCTCGCCGTACGCGTCCTGGGTCGTCGCGTAGTCCGCGATCCGCCGCTCGTACTGGGCGTGGGAGGTGCGCAGCACGTGGCGACGGGCGATGTCGAGCGCGGCCATCGCGATCCCGTTGTAGAGACCTGCGTACATGAGGAAGGCCAGCGGGTCGATCGCCTCGTCGTTCGAGCGGGCGCCGTCGCCGGGCCAGCCGACGATCCGGCTCTCGGGGATCACCGCGTCGACCTCGACCGGGCCCGAGCTGTTGGCCCGCATCCCCATCGCGTCCCAGACCCCGGTCGTCGCCTGCACGTCCTCGGGATAGAGAAGGAACACCGAGAGGTCGGAGTAGTCGCCGGCGAAGTCGGGGCTCGTCGTCTGCGTCAGATACCAGGCAGCGTGCCCGGCGGAGGTGGTGAACGCCGCCCGCTTCCGGACGTGCCAGCCCTCCGCGACGCGCGTCGCGCCCGAGGTCTTCGGATACCAGAAGTGCCCGCCGGTCTCGGGGTCGGTGTACGACGCCGTGCCAACAAGCCGCTCGGCGTCCATGCGGCGCAGCAGCGACTCGATCTCGTCGTTCCCGTGCGCCCGGAAGACCAGGCCGCCCACGGCGACGAGGTGCATCATGAAGATGACCGCTGTCGAGGGGCATCCGTAGCGGGCGATCGCCTCGGTCGCCATGTAGACGCCGACGTGGCTCTCGGCCCGGCAGCCGTACGTCTCCGGCGCGATCATCGCCAGCAGGCGCAGCCGGCCGAGCTCGTCCACGCTCGCGCGCGGGTACTCGCGCGTCACGTCAGCTTCGATCGCGAGCGGCCGGATCACCCGCTGGCAGGCGTCGATGATCTCGCGCTCGAGCTCGCGCTGCGCGGGTGTGAGGAACCAGGTCGGGTCGAACTCGTAGCCGAGACCGAAGTAGGGCTCGCCACCCCAGAGCTTCGTCTCAGCACTCACAGGGCGACCGTAAACGACCGGCCCGCGTGGTGTCGCAATCGGTGGCGCTCGACCTACCTTGCTGCGACGTGGCGACGTGTCGGGTCGTTGCGGCTGATCCCGATCTCCCTGAAGCACGGACGGTCGAGATGCCTCCGAGTAGAGGGGAGTGGTGCTCGCTCTGTCGTTACGCGGGCACCGCCGCCGCCCCGGCAGGCGCGGCGCGTGCAGCCGGGCGGACGAGGGTGATCGCAACCCGGTTGTCGTGGAAGGTGGGTGCGGCCATCATGTCGGCGTCGCGCTCCGGCGTGGTTGCGTTCGCGTTGGCAAACCCGTCTACGAGCTTCGGCCAGTGGGACTTGAAGAGGAAGGCGACGCCGGGGCGGGTGGCGTCGTCGATCAGGGCCTCGGCGGTGAACGCGCCGCGGTCGTTGGCGACGCTGATCTCGTCGCCGGTCGCGAGGCCGAGCTCGTCGGCGTCGGCCGGATGGATGTGCACCTGCACGGGGCCCGCCTTCTGGCGATGCCACGGCAGCGACGCGAACGTCGAGTTCATGAAGTAGCGGCCCGCCGGCGCGAGCAGCACGAACGGGAAGCGCTCGGCAAGCTCTTCGTCCAGCACCTCGAACGGCGGCACGAAGCCGACGACCGGGTCGGCGCCGGCCCGCTCGAGGCGCTCCGAGTGCAACTCCACCTTGCCGGATGGAGTCGGAAACCCGCCCTCCGCGAATGGAGCCGTTCCTGGCTCGAACCCCGCGCCGCGCATCCAGCCTCGCGCGCGCAACGTCTCGAGCGTGATCCCGCGCGCCCGGGCCTCGTCGGTGTCGAGGAGCTGCGCGGCGATCTCGAGGTCGCTGTCCTGCAGGCGGGGCTCGTCGAGCCCGAGGGCGACGGCGAGCCGGCGGAAGACCTCGTTGTTGGGCAGGCACTCGCCCGCCGGCTCGAGCGCCGGCTCGTTCCACTGCAGGTACAGGTGCCCATAGGCGCCGTAGATGTCGTGGTGTTCCGGCTGCATCGTCACCGGCAGCACGAGGTCGGCGTAGTCGGTGGTGTCGGTGAGCCGCTGCTCGAGCACGACGGTGAAGAGATCCTCGCGGAGGAGCCCGTCGCGCACGCGGAGCTGGTTCGGGTTGCTGGCCGCCGGGTTCGCGTTGAAGACGACAAGGGCGCCCACGGGTGGGTCGTCGAGCGCGGTCAGCGCCTCGCCGAGGCGCGACATGTTGATCGTTCGTGCCGGGGGCATCGGCATGCCTGCGGGAGAGGCGAGCGCTCGGACGTTCCAGGGGAACTGGTCGCTGGTCATCGAGACGGCGCCACCGCCGACATGCCGCCAGTCGCCGGTGACCGCGGGCAGCGACACGATCGCCCGCACGGCGGCACCTGCGCCCCCGTGTCGCTGCAGGCCGAGGCCTACGCGGATCGCGGTGGGTCTGGTGGTTGCGATGCGGCGACCGAGCCTCAGGATCGTTTCGGCGTCCAGGCCGCAGACCTGCGCGACGCGCTCGACCGGCCACTCGGCGAGGCGTGCCTCGAGCTGCGGCCAGCCGACGGTGTGGGCATCGAGCCAGTCGCGGTCGGCGGCGCCCTCGTCCAGAGCGACACGCATCAGCCCGAGGGCGAGCGCGGCGTCCGTCCCCGGAAGCGGCGCGAGGTGCTCGTGGCAGCGGGCGGCCGAGTCGCTGCGTAGCGGGTCGATGGCGACGACGTGCGCCCCGCGGCGTTTCGCCTCGAGGATGAACTTCCAGACGTGGATGTTCGCGTTGTGCGGGTTCGAGCCCCAGAGCAGGATCAGCCGCGAGTGCACGAGATCCTCGGGGTCGAAGCTGACCGAGGCTCCGAGCGTCAGGCCGAGCGCCTTGTGCGCGGCGCCGGAGCAGAGGTTGAGCAGCAGCCGCGAGGCGCCGAGGTGGTGGAAGAGTCGCGGGCCGAGCGACCAGCCCTGGATGCGGCCCATCGTCCCGGCGTAGTAGAAGGGAAGCACCGACTCTGGCCCGTCCCGGTCGATCGAGCGCTGGATCCCCTCGGCGGCGAGGTCGATGGCGTCGTCCCAGGAGATGCGCTCGAAGCGTCCTTCCCCTTTCGCGCCGACCCGCCACAGCGGATGGAGCAACCGGTCGGGGTCGTAGAGGGCGTCGAGGTAGCGGTTGACCTTGGCGCAGAGCGCGCCTGCGGTGAAGGGATGCTCCTTGACGCCGCGGAGCGCGACGGCCTTTCCCTCGCCGTCGACGTCGATCTCCCAGGCGCAGGTGTCGGGACAGTCGAGCGGACAGAAGCCGGTGACCGTGCGCACGTCCCGAGGGTAACAGGCGTGCTGATGCGATCGGGCCTGCGTACACTGCCCGCCCGTGGATCACCACCGCCGCACCAACAAGGAGATGTGGAACGAACGCGCACCTGCGCACGCCGCCTCCGCGGACTACGGGTTCGAGAGTTTCGCCGGCGATCCGGCGCATCTGAGCGACGTCGTGCGCTTCGACCTGCCGCGCCTTGGAGACGTCACAGGACTGGACGGCGTGCACCTGCAGTGCCACATCGGGACGGACACCGTGTCGCTGGCGCGGCTCGGGGCGCGGATGATCGGGCTCGACTTCTCGGATGTCTCGCTGGAGCAGGCCCGCGCCCTGGCGGCGCAGGCCGGAGCCGAGGTCGACTTTGTCCAGGCCGACGTCTACGACGCACCGGCCGCCCTCGCCGGCCGCACGTTCGACCTGGTGTACACAGGCGTTGGGGCGCTGATCTGGCTGCCCGAGATCCGCCCGTGGGCACGCGTCGTAGCGCAGCTCCTGCGCCCCGGCGGGCGGCTCTTCCTGCGCGAGGGCCACCCCGTGCTGTTCTCCCTCGCCGACGCCCGCGCCGACGGCGAGCTCGTGCTCGAGTACTCGTACTTCGAGCACACGGAGCCGGTGCGCTGGGACGAGGACGGGACGTACGTCGACACCGACGTGAGCTTCTCCTCGACCGTCAGCTACGAGTGGAACCACGGGCTCGGGGAGATCGTGACCGCGCTGCTCGACGAGGGCCTGCAGCTGACTCGGCTCGAGGAGCACGACTCGGTGCCGTGGGAGGCTCTCGGCCGCGGCTACATGGTGACCGACGCCGCAGGCGAGCACCGCCTCGCCGACCGGCCCGAGCGCCTGCCGGCGAGCTTCACGCTGGAGGCGGTCAGGCCGGGCTGAGGCCCGCCGTAGCGTAACAACGCCCGGCCGGCGTGGGCGCCAGAGCCACATGCCCACGAGCGGATCAGGTGCCAAGGCATCTCAGCGCTCCGCGAGGGTAGCAAACGCTGCCTCAAAGGACGCAACCTGCCGCTCCGGCTGACTACCGCGCACATACAAGGCGCATCTAACGTTCTGCAAGTAAAAATTAGGTTCTTCACCCTGCGCGTGCCTCGTTGTCGGACGCGTGAAGATCGTTCCCTGAACGCGGATCGGAGCACCGCTCAACACACAGATCACGTGTCCTAATCTCTCGGATTGTTCCGATCGATTCTCCAGATAATCAATCGTGACAGCGCTACACTGCTCTTGTCTCAGCATCTCGTAGCCCGCAGCAGACAACTTCGACTCTACGGTCCTGCCTGTTATAGGTCGTGCTTTCTCAGGCGCGCATCGAATCTTTGGTGCATTCCTTCCCCCCCCGCACGCGGCTAGGACAGAGACGAGAAACAGAGTCATAACCGCAACCTGGATCCGACCCGGAACACGGCGGCTGAAGGAACGCATCAGTCGTCCCTGCGCCGAATGCTCTTCAAACACGACTCCTGCACACGACGAACCTCAAGCTTGCCGTACGGACAATCGTCGAGCTGGGCGTCAGTAAATGGACCCCGCCCCCACTGACGAACGAAACGATAATATATTTCGGATAAGGAGAAACAGTATGGTGTCTGTATCGTCTGAATGGGGTTCCACGAAATATCTGAGCATTCGCTTCGGAAATTCGATCTGAAAGTCGTATCGCACGGGAAGCGAATCTCTCCCCAGTTTCCATAGCAAATATCGTGACGCTCGCATGCGTACCGAAAATCGAAACCTCCGGGGAGCCTATCCGGAACTGCGTTGCTTTTCCATCCGCTCGGCCCACACCCGTTTCCATATCGCTTGCCTCGCGCGGCCGGCGCGCCGACGTCATACTCGACAGAACTGGGAGTGTCGACAGCCACGCTGAACTCCTGAGAGGGTCTGACCACAGCCCCACTGGGATCGATCAGGACCGTCGGCCGGTTTGACGCATACGCGTACCGGGACGCCGCCGACTCAGCCACTATCTGCCCGACCGGGTCCAGCCTTGTGAATCTCCCGCTCGCCGGGTCGTACTGCCGGGCGCGCAGGTGGTAGAGCCCGGTGGGGTCGTTGTACTCACCGGTGAACTTCAGGAAGTTCGTTGGCGACGATCCGCTGCTTGATCTGATGGCGCCGTAGGGCTCGTAGTCGTACGTCAACTGGGTGGCGCCTGAGCTGGAGGTGACGTTGCGCACCGAGCCGAGCGGGTCGTAGTGGTAGTACCAGGCGTTCGAGCTGGTGGTGCTCATAAAGATCAACCGCTGCCCGTGCACGTAGCGGCGAAGCAGCGCGTTGTTGCCATTGGCCTCGCGGGCGAGCATGGGCAGCGGGTTGTTGATGTCCCACTGGAAGTTCGTCTTCGCCGACGCCTGCGTGCCCGTCGAGGCCTGCAACCTGACACCATCACCGTCATAGCTGTGGGTGGTGGTGGTCGAACCCGACACCGTGGTCTTCATCCGGTTCGCCAGATCCCACGTGAACGTCCTTGTGCCCGCTGAGAGCTGGTTGCCGTTGCGATCCCACGTGTACGAGGTCGTGCCGGCGGTGAGCATGCGATCCATGTTGTCGTACGTGTAGCTCTTCGTCGCCGTGGACGGCCGGGCTTCGGTGAGGCGGTTGCCGACACCATCATAGGTCCAGCGGATGTAGGGGTCGCTGGCGCCGGGGCAGCTGGTGGCCAGGTAGCAGACACCGATCAACCGGTCCATGTTGTCGTAGGAGAACGTCTTCGACACCGGCGAAGCCCCGGTGCGCGTCTCAGTGAGGGGGTTCCCGACCTTGTCACGCGTGTACGTGATGTCGGCCAGGGTGGTTGCGCCCTTGACGTTTCTCACCTGGTTGAGCCTGCCCGCGCGATCATACGTCCGCGTCTCCACATAGCCGTTCGCCGACGGCAACGTCGCCGTCGTCACATTCGAGGCGACGTCGTAGACGTAGCTCGTCGACCGCCCACCCGAGACCACCGTGCCCATCCGACCCAGCGGGTCGTAGCTGATATCGACGATAGTGCCGTCCTTGTAGGTGCGGCGGGTGACATTCCCGGCCGCGTCGTACACATACGAGAACGACGTCCCAGCACGCGTGACGGTGAGAAGCCGGTCGAGGTTGTCGTACGTGCGCGTCTCCGACCCCGACCCGTCGATCATCGACAGCCGGTTCCCGACGTCGTCGAGCGTGAACGTGACGTCCGGGGTGGTGTCCGAATAGTCGATACCGGTCAGCCGGTTCGCGCGGTCATACGTGCTGGTCGTGGTGCCATCGCCGGACGCCGGGGTGTTGTTGCCGTTGGCGTCGGTCACCGTCAGCTGGTTGCCGTTCACATCAAACGTGTACGACGTCACCGACGGCGTCAACGCGCCGCCACCATCCGGATCAGGAAGCGTCATCGAGGCAACCCGGTTCACCCCGTCATACACCCAGCTCGTCACATGACTGTTCGCGTCCGTGCGGGTGAGCCGGTTCCCCACCGGGTCGTACGTGTACGTCGTCACCGGCGCGGGCAACGCGCCCGCACCGTCTGGGTCGGGTGCGGTCACCGTCAAGATCCGGCCCGCGTAGTCATAGGTGTAGCTCGTGACATGACCGTTGCCGTCGGTGACCGACTGCAGGTTCCCCACCGGGTCGTACACGTTCGTGGTTGTCGCCGCTGCCTGCCCACCCGCACCATCAGGATCAGGCGTGGTCGTCGTCAACAACCGCCCCGCCGCGTCATACGTGAAGGTAGTGCGGTAATCGTCCGGGTTCGCCCCGGCCGCGTTCCCACGCGGCTCCACCGTCGAGGCCAGGTTCCCGTTCACGTCATAGGTGTTCGTCGTCACAGGTGCCGCAAGCGGCCCCCCAGCGTCCGGGTCAGGCCCCGTCGTCGAGACCAGCCGGTTCGCGTTGTCGTACGCGAACGTGGTCGTGTTGCCGCGCGGGTCGGTCTCGCTCAGCTTGTTCCCCGCATCGTCATACGTGTAGGTCGTCACCGGTGCCAGCAGTGCGCCCGCACCATCCGGATCAGGCCGCGTCTCTGTCAACACCCGGTTCGCGTTGTCGTACGTGTACGAGGTCGTATGGCTGTTCGCATCCGTGCTCGACGTCAAACGGCCCGCGTCGTCATAGTCGTTGGTGGTGGTCACATGTCCGAGCGGATCGGTCTCCGTGAGCAGCTGCCCGGCCGGGTTGTAGGTCGATGTGGTCGTGTACTGCGACGCGCACCCGCACCCCGCCACGTTCCCCTTCGGATCCACCCGCGTCAGCACATTGCCCTGACTGTCATAGGTGAACGTCGTCTTCGGCCGTGGCAGCGGCCCCGCACCATCCGGATCGGGGGCGGTCACCGACTCCGTGTTCCCGGCCGCGTCATACGTGTAATCCGTCGTCTTCCCGTTCCCATCCGTCGACGTCAAGACACGGCCCTGCG
This sequence comes from Gaiella sp., assembly GCA_046160185.1. GTDB lineage: Bacteria > Actinomycetota > Thermoleophilia > Gaiellales > Gaiellaceae > Gaiella. The sequence continues at coordinate 26,849 of JBJXGY010000147.1, forward strand.
CGTCGTACGTGTACGAGCCAACAAGCTGCGAATCCTGCGTCACCGTCTCCACCAACCCACCCGCCGTATAGGTGTACACCGTCACCTTCCCGCGGGCATCGGTGACCGTGAGCGGATCGTTGTTCGCGTTGTAGGTGAACACCTTCTGCGCCCTACCAAGCGACGGCGGGGCGGTCGCGGTCAGCATGTTCCCGTCCGCGTCAAAGGTCATCGCCGTGGTCTCGCCAAGCGGCGAGGTCACCCCGGACTGATTGAGATCCCCATCGGTTGCGAACGCGGTCGTCTCGTTCAACGGTGTCGTCTGCGAAAAAAGCACACCCTGCTGATAGTCATCCACCCACACGTGACTCTTCGGATCCGTCACCGTCGCCGTCTGCGTCCCCGCATCCCAGGCAAAGGTGGTGATCTTCCCCACCGCGTCGGTTTGCTGCGACACGCGGCCGCTGGTTGCGTCGTACACGTTCTGCACCTGCGTGTGAGTGAGCGGATCGACGATCGTCGCCAACCGGCCTGTACCGTCATAGGTGTACGTCCACACCTTGCCGCGCACATCCGTGAACGACGTCAACCGGCCCGCCGTATACCCGTAGGAGACGCTGCGTCCATCAGGCACCGACACACCTGACACCAAATCGCCAGCGCCATAGGAAAACGTTGCCGCCACCCCGGCGCTGTTCGTCACAGTCGACACCCTGTTGCTGCCGTCGTAGGCGACCGTCACCCCCTGACCGGAACGATCCCTCACCGACACCAGCTTCCCCGCCGTGTCGAACTCGTACTCGACCTGATCCTGTCCCGTCACCCTGTACCCGCCTGCGATCGGATCTAGCGTCGATACGACCCCTGGGGCTGGCGTGAAGCCCCCGCCGCCGTCCGGGGAGAACACCACCAGTTGCCCCGATTCACCCGTAAACTCGACGGTGCCGCCCACCGGGAACGACAACCGCACCCCGTAGCTGTCCGCCCAGCCCATCCCGAAGCGGCCCGCCACGCCGAACGCGTCCGAGGAGTAGGTGCGCGACAGCGAGAACGGTATTCCCGTGCTGGCCAGCGACAGATCCGTCTCGGCATGCTCGAACGCACCGGTCAACGTGTTCACCGGATCCGACATCACCGAACACATCACCGTTGCGATCCGTGTTCCCTGACACAACGTGCCCCGCACCTGCTCCTCCGGCTGCAGCGGCTCGTTCGGGTCGGGAACCTTCATCGCGGTCGCCACCTTGCCCGGCACGTTCAGCTGCGGCGACGCAACATACGCGCCGGGATGCGCACCCTGGCTATCAGCGGCCGGCAGCGACGAAGATCCCTCGTCCAGCCGCCACAACGAGATCGGCGCCGGCGACGCCGCGCCACCGGGATTGTTGAAGTGATCCGCGACCTCGGCCGCCGACAACGCCCGCTGATAGATCCGCGCGTGATCGTAGGAGAACCCGATCCCTGGATTCAACGCGTTCGGGCAATACCCCACTTTCAGCGTCTGCGTCGACGCAAACCCGGCACCGCCACCGGTCGCCATCAGCACACCGTTCAGATACAGCTTCTTCGCGTTGCTCTCGACAACCGCCGCCACGTGGTTCCAAGCGTTCGCCGTCAACGACGTCGACGTCAACGCCCAGCCCTGACCCCCGACCCCGTTACCGGACTGGAAGATCAAACCACCACCGAAGTTCGTCCCCAGCAGCCAGCCGCTGGCCGGATACAGCGTGTTGCACGCGATCGCGCGATACGTCTCCAACGCGTGCGACCCAGGATTGACCCAGATCTCGAACGCGAAATTGCTCACGTAATCGAAGTCCGGCGAGTTCGGAACCTCCATGTACGAGTCTGCGGCGGAGGGCCCGAACGTGCCGCCGCCGCCAGCAGGACCCGTCGGCCCGGTCGCGCCCGACGCGCCCGTCGGCCCCTCCTGCACCCCACCCGCCGAAGCGCCCGACGCCCCACCTGACAGCGCAACCACGACCGATACGGCGATCACCAGAGCCGCAACGAGCGAAGCCTTCGCGAGCCACCCTCGCCACACCCCAGCGGCCACGACCCGAACACGCATGAGAATCCCCTCACGTCCGACGACCGACCGGGTGGACGATCGCACGCCCTTCCACCATTGTCAATCACCCGATCGAGGCTGGGCAGACCCGTTTGTCCGAGGTGTCGCTCGACCAGGCCCGCGCCCTTGCGAAGCGGGCCGAGCGCTGAGATCGACTTCCGTTCATCTCGGGCGAAACCAGCCGCTGACACGTAGCGCGAAACGCGCTACATACCAAGCATCGCCTCCTCACCTCCCCCACTCTCGCTTCGTCTTGGCGCCGAGGGCATCCGGGCTCTCGACGAGATTGCTCGCCGCCGCCGGGTGACGCGCGCCGAAGCGGCGCGCCAGGCGATCTCGGAAACGGCCGAACGGGAGCGCCGGTGCGCAGGCCTTGCCGCCGAGGCAGCCGCACTCGCCTCCGACCCGGCCTACGTACGGGAAGCGCGCGAGGTGGCGGGCCTGATGGAAGCGCTTCGTGGTACGCGGTGACGTACACGCCGTCGCGATGCCGCGACGGCGCGGACTCGTTCAACACGGACGGCGTTACGCGGTGCTCGTCCAGGCCGACGATCTGCGTTCGCTCTCAACCGTCCTCGACTGCCCCACCTCTGCTGTAACCCCGCACGCCAGCTTCCATCCCGAGATAGTCGTCGCCGAAGGGCACCTGACGCTCAGCGAGATGCGTGCTATCGACGACGCCCTCGAACTCGTGCTCGACCTCGCGTAAACCCGAGCCGCGCTGCTCTACCGCTGAGTCAGCGATCGCGCGTGTGCGTGGATGCGACCCCGACGCTTGCCGCCTCTCTCGGTGGCACGGAGCTGCTCGGCGCGCGCGCGGAGCAGAGCGACCAGCTCCACCGTCGGCCGGAAGGGGTCGGTCACCGTCGCTCCGTCGGCGACCGAGAGTGCCGCCCACAGCTCGCCGGAGACCTCCGCCACGAGCAGGGGCTCCTGCGGCAGCGGATGCTCGCCGAGCTGGGCGAGCCGCTCGAGCGCATCCGCGTCGTCCGCACCGGCGTGACGGATCACGACCGATTCGTGGGAGGCCAGCGACGGTGGGCTGAGCGAGGCGAAGCGGCGGCCGGAGGAAAGGGTTCGATAGGTACGCGTGATCGTGTTCATGTCCTCAGGATGCCCGCACTTGTCGATTAGCGCCAGTCGAGCTATTGTTGCTGTTGATAATGGAACCTGATCGTTGGCTCGGGGTCGAGCTCCGCCATTTCGCGGCACTGCAGACGGTCGCGCGCGAAGGAAACTTCGGCCGCGCCGCGCGCCGCCTGGGCTACACCCAGTCGGCGGTGAGCCAGCAGATCGCAGCACTCGAGCGCGCCGTCGGCGAGCGACTGGTGGAGCGCCCCGGAGGGCCCCGCGCGGTCTCGCTGACCGAAGCCGGCGAGCTGCTCCTGCGGCACGCGGAAGCGATCATGGCGCGGCTCAGGGCCGCCCAGGCCGATCTCGCGACGCTTGCCGACGGCGCCTCCGGGACGCTGCGCATCGGCACCTACCAGAGCGTCGGGGCGCGGATCCTGCCCGGGATCCTGCGCCGCTTCTCGGCCAACTGGCCGCAGATCGAGATCAGCCTCACCGAGTCCGCCTCCGACCCGCAGCTGCTGGAGCTGGTCGAGCGCGGCGAGCTCGACCTCACCTTCATGATGCTCCCCCTGCCCGACGGCCCCTTCGCCGCGATCGAGCTTCTCACCGATCCCTACGTCCTGCTCGTGCAGGCCGGCTCCCTCCTCGCACAACGACGGACCTCGCCGAAACTGAGCGAGATCGCCGAACTTCCGCTCATCGGCCCCCGGCAGTGCCGCAGCTTCGCCCCGATCGAAGCCCACCTCAGGGCGAAGGGACACACGCCCCGCGTCGTCTTCCACTCCGACGACAACGGCACCATCCAGGGTCTCGTCGGGGCCGGCGTCGGTGCCGCGCTCATCCCTCTCCTCGCCGCCGAGCCGGGCGACGAGAACACCACCATCGTGCACCTCAACCCGCAGCTCGCCCGCCGCATCATCGCCATCGCCTGGCACCGCGACCGGTACCGCTCCCCCGCCGCCCGGGCGTTCGTCGAGACCGCCGAGAGCTTCTGCGCCGAGCTCCAGCAGACGCTCGGCGGCCCGGCGCCCGCGCTCGTCCCGGCCGCCACGGGGTGAAGCGCATGCCGTTGGGCGATCCGCTTGCGGCCCGCTCACGCGATCTCGCTTGACGCGCGCTTCCCCTCGCTCTATTCTCGACCTCGACTATTTCCATCTGGAGATTCTCTTCTTGGAGGGAGCGAGCATGGCGACCATGACCTCAGCGGCGTTCGACGTGGGCAGGCTGGACGATCTCGAGCCTGGGCACGAGCACGAGGGACGGATCCCCTACAATCTCCGACGGCACTTCGGCATCCTCGGCTTCGGGATTCGTGCCTTCCGGGCCGCCGGCGAGGGTCACGTGATCGGCGAGCACGACGAGGCGGGGCCTGGTGCGAGCGGCCAGGAGGAGCTCTACTTCGTCGTCTCCGGATCGGCGACGTTCACGGTGAACGGCGAGACCGTTCCGGCACCCGCCGGGACGTTCGTGTTCGTGCGCGATCCGGCAGCCAAGCGCTCGGCGGTCGCCGAGGAGGAAGGGACGACGGTGCTGGTCATCGGCGGGACGCCGGGAAAGGCATACGAGGTTCATCCCGGCGACCTGATCGACGGGATGTGGAAGCCGTACCGCGACGGGGACTACGAGGCCGCTCTGGCGGTTGTCCTCCCGGTGCTCGAGGAGCGACCCGAGGCGGCGCTCGTCCTTTTCAACGCCGCCTGCCTCGAGGCGCTCCTCGGTCGACCCGACGAGGCGATCGGGCATCTCGAGCGGGCCGTCGAAGCGGACGGCAGGTTCAGGGAGAACCTGCGCACGGACAGCGATCTGGACTCACTGCGGGACGATCCACGCTTCGTCGGGTTGGCGGCATAGACCCGCCGGCAGCGGAGGGCCGGACGCCGCTGTTCTCTACGGCTCCGGCTGCTTCCGCCGCCCGCGCGGACCGCAGGACGGGTAGGCGGCGTGCTTGCGCGCCAGGTCGAGTGCCACTGCAAGCAGGAGCGCGCCCGCCCACCAGTTGACCGGGGCAAACGCGAGCTGCTCCCGGTCACCGATCAGATCGCAGATCAGCCAGACGACGAACCACAAGAGGGTCATGGCCGGGCTCCTTTCGTCGGTGGATGTTCGGATCGCCGGCGTGAATGCGCGTGCCGGCCTCACCTGTCAGGACGGCCGCCGCGTCCGCCAGGGAGCCGATGGCCGCCTCCTTCCCGGTCGCCTCCACGAAGCGGATCGCAGCGTCGATCTTCGGCCCCATCGATCCGGGCGCGAACTCGTGGCGGCGAAGCTCGTCGGGGGTCGCCACGGTCAGCCGGCGGGCCGCGGCCGTGCCCCACCCGAGCTCGACGGCCTCGACGTCGGTGAGCAGGAGCAGCCGGTGGGCAGCGAGCAGCCGAGCCAGCAGGCTCGAGGCGAGGTCCTTGTCGATCACCGCCTCGACGCCGTGCATGGCACCGCTCTCCACGACCACGGGAATCCCGCCTCCGCCGGTGCAGACGACGATCACGCCCGACTCGAGCAGGAGCCTGATCGAGCTCAGCTGGACGATCGAGCGGGGCTCAGGCGAGGGTACGACCCGTCGCCAGCCGGCCCCGTCCGGAGCGATCGCCCATCCGCGCTCGCGTTCGAGCTCGCGCGCCCGCGCTTCCGGATACACGAGACCGATCGGCTTCGTCGGGTGCTGGAAGGCCGGATCGTCGCCGTCGACCACCACCTGGGTGAGCAGCGTTGCCACTTTGCGACCCGGCAAGACGTTGCGGAGGCCCTGCTCCAGCAGGTAGCCGATCATCCCCTCGCTCTCCGCGCCGATCACGTCCAGGGGGTACGGCCCGACCTCGCCGTAGGCGGCCGCCTGCGCGGCGAGCAGACCCACCTGCGGCCCGTTACCGTGCGTGACCACGAGCTCGTGCTCGTCGGCCAGGCCCGCGACGGAGGAGGCGGCCACCTCGACGTTGCGGAGCTGCGAAGCCGCCTCCGCCGGCTCCCCCCGGCGCAGTAGCGCGTTCCCTCCGAGCGCGACGACGATCCTCACGGCCGAGGCTCACCTCCCGGCGCCCAGCTGCGTGTCACGAGCAGGAGCAGGATCGCCTCCTCCGTGGGCAGCCGGTTCTCCGCCTGCTGCCAGATGATGGACTGTGGCCCGTCGATCACACCGGCCGTCACCTCCTGGCCACGATGAGCCGGAAGGCAATGCATGAACACCGCACCCGGACGGGCAGCGGCCAGCAGCCGCTCGTCCACCTGGTACCGCGACAGGTCGCGCAGCCGGCGCTCCGTTTCGGCCTCCTCCCCCATCGAGACCCAGACGTCGGTGTACACCGCGTGTGCACCTTCCACCGCCTCGAGCGGATCGTGCACCACCACCGCCCCGGCCACCTCTCGTTGGTACCCGGGCGGCGTCGAGACCACGAGCTCGATCTGGAGCAGCGCCGCGGCCTCGGCCAGCGACGTGGCGACGTTGTCGAAGTCGCCGACGAACGCGACCTTGAGCCCCTCGAGCCTCCCGAACTGCTCTCGCAGCGTGAGAAGGTCGGCGAGCGCCTGGCACGGGTGGTGTGTGTCGGTGAGCGCGTTGATCACAGGCACCCTCGCCGCTCGAGCCATCTCCTCCACCGTCTCGTGCGAGAACGTGCGGATCACGATCGCGCTCGCGTAACCGGAGAGCGTCATCGCCGTGTCGGCGATGGTCTCGCCGCGTCCCAGCTGCAGCTCGTCGGGACGCAGGAGCACGGGCAGCATGCCGAGCCTCTCGGCAGCGGCGGCAAAGGAGACCCGCGTCCGTGTGGAGGGCTTCTCGAAGTAGCAGGCGACCGTGTCGCCTCGCAGCGCCTCGAGGAAGCCGTGCGGCCGCTCCTTCATCGCAGCCGCCAGGTCGAGCACCGCGTACAAGCCGGCGGCATCCAGGTCGGCGACGCGGAGGAAGTGCCGTGGAATGGGTGGTGCAGCAGTCACCGTCGTCGCACTCACCCCTTCACCAGTTGCCGGCCGCGGGCGCGGTCGACGATCGGCGCGAGCAGCTCCCGCAGCGCCCCCGGGTCGCGCTCGCGCAACTCGTACCGCGCATGGCGCAACGGATGGCGCGTGGTGATCACCCGTCCCAGGTCGAACGGCGTGCCAGTCACGACCACGTCGCACTCGACCCGGTCGATCGTCTCCTCGAGCTCCTGCGTCTGCTCCTCGCCGTACCCCATGGCCGGCAGCACCGCGCCGAGATGGGGATAGCGGGCGAACGTCTCCGCGATCGACCCCACGGCATACGGCCGCGGATCGACGAGCTCCGCAGCGCCGGCCTGCCGCGCGGCGACTGTGCCGGCGCCGAAGGCCATGCCCCCGTGCGTGAGGGTCGGGCCGTCTTCGACCACGAGCACCCGGGCACCGAGCAGTGGTGGGCCCGGATCGAGCGTAACCGGGGATTCCGCCTCGAGGATCGTTGCCGCCGGGTTGACCGAGCGCACGTCCTTGATCACGCGGGCGATGTCCTCTGCCGTCGCACTGTCGACCTTGTTGACGACGACGACATCGGCCATGCGGACGTTGACCTCGCCGGGGTGGTAGCTCAACTCGTGCCCGGCACGCAGCGGATCGGTGACGGTCACCCAGAGATCGGGTGCGTAGAAGGGGAAGTCGTTGTTGCCGCCGTCCCAGATGACGACGTCGGCCTCCTCCTGTGCGCGTTCCAGGATCTGGCCATAGTCGACTCCGGAGTACATGATCATGCCCAGCTCGACCGGGGCTTCGTACTCCTCACGCTCCTCGACGGTCGGGTGGGAGCGGTCGATGTCCTCGATCGTGGCGAAGCGCTGGACACGCATCGCCTCCAGATCCCCGTACGGCATGGGGTGCCGGACGAGCGCCACGCGGAGTCCCGCCTCGAGGAGCAGGGTGCCGATGCGGCGACTCGTCTGGCTCTTGCCGCACCCTGTCCGTACCGCAGTCACCGCCACGACGGGACGTTGCGACGTGAGCATCGTCGCGTGCGGTCCGAGGAGCGTGAAGCTTGCGCCGGCTGCGAGTACACGCGATGCCTTGTGCATCACGTCGGCGTGGGAGAGGTCGCTGTAGGCCAGCACCACCTCGTCGACGTCCTCGCGCCGCATGATCTCCTCGAGCTGCGCCTCGGGGCAGATGGGAATCCCGTTCGGGTACATCCGCCCCGCGAGCGAGGATGGGTAGACACGGTCGTCGATACCCGGGATCTGGGCGGCGGTGAAGGCCGCCACGCGCGTGTTCGGGTCACCGCGGTACGCGACATTGAAGTCGTGGAAGTCCCGGCCGCCGGCTCCCATGATGAGAACGGTCTTCATCGTTGTGGTCCTTTCAGTCCGTGTGGATCGGGACGCGCCGCCCGCGTGGGAAGCCACGCTCACGACAAGTGCATCGCGATGACGCGTGTTCGGCATCGGCGAGCTTCCGGAGCCGCACCTGTGGTGAACCCCGATGCCGCGGGCGTGCGGTTCGCCGGCGCAGCTCCCTACGCTTCACCCGGCTGCCACTGTCAACATGCAAGGAACGGCACTGCAGCTTCGAGGAGGTGGGCGCGATGATCGCACGCGATGACCGGCCGGCGGCCGCCGAGGACTGGCGGGTCGAGGTCGAACTCGACGACGAACGTCACGGGTACTCGCTCGGCGAGCGGCTGCGTTCCCTCGACCTCGACGACGAGGCGCGCACCCGCGTCGGCGGGCGTGTGCTCGTCACCCGAAGCGGCTCCAGGCTGTTTCTCTACACGCAAACTCGCGACGAGGCGATCGAAAGCGCCGAGATCGTGCGGCAGCTCGTGCGAGACGAGCGCCTGACCGCGGAAATCGCCGTGAAGCGCTGGCACCCGGACGGAAAGTCGTGGGAGGACCCCTCCGTGCCACTCCCGAGGACCGAGGCCGCGCGGGCAAAGGAGCGAGAGGAACGCGAAGAGCAGGCGAGGCGCGACGTCGAGGCTGGCGCGTCCTACGAGTGGCACGTGCACGCGCACGCGCCGGATCGGACACAGGCGCAAGAGCTCGAACGGTGGCTGCGGCAGCGAGGTGACGAGGTCGACCGGCGCTGGCGGTTCATCAGCGCCGGCGCTCTCACCGAAGAGCACGCGGGCGAGCTCGCGACGCAGATCACCGAGGCGTTCCCGGAGGCGGGCGTCGAGGTGCAACCGACCCTTGATCTGCCGCCCCCGCTCTTCGTGCTCATCAGATCGCTCCTGGACTGACGAGACCTCCGGCCGACGTCAGCCGGAGGCCGCCTGGGCAGCCGTGAACGCCGCGACCGCGAACTCGAGGTCAGCGGGCGAGTGCGCGGCGGAGACCTGCGTGCGGATCCGCGCCGTCCCCTCCGGCACGACCGGGTAGGAGAAGCTGACGGCGTACACGCCCCGCTCCTGCAGCCCGCGCGCGAGCGCAGCGGCACGGCGGGCGTCGCCGACCATGACGGGCACGATGGGATGAGTGCCCGGGATCACGTCGAACCCGGCCGCGGTCATGCGGTCGCGAAAGAGGCGTGTGTTGCTCCACAGGCGCGCGCGCAGCTCCTCCGAGCGCTCGATCAGCTCGATCGCCTTCAAGGTGGCGAAGGCGACCGGCGGGGCGATGCTGTTGGAGAAGAGGTAGGGTCGCGACCGCTCGCGGAGGAGCGCCACGATCTCGCGCCGCGCCGCGACGTAGCCGCCGCTCGCGCCGCCCATGGCCTTGCCGAGCGTGCCGGTGAGGATGTCCACGCGGTCGAGCACGCCCTGGTTTTCGTGCGTGCCGCGACCGTTCTTACCGACGAAGCCCACCGCATGCGAGTCGTCCACCATCACGAGGGCGCCGTACCGGTCGGCCAGGTCGCAGACGTCGCGGAGCTTCGCGTAGTGGCCGTCCATCGAGAAGACGCCGTCGGTTGCGATCAGCCGGAAGCGCGCGTCGCGGGCCTCCTGCAACCGCGCCTCGAGCTCGTCGAGGTCGCCGTTCGCGTACCGGAGCCTTCGGGCCTTGCAGAGCCGGATGCCGTCGATGATCGACGCGTGGTTGAGGGCATCGGAGATCACGGCGTCGTCTTCCCCGAGCAGGCCCTCGAACAGCCCGCCGTTGGCGTCGAAGCACGAGCTGTAGAGGATGGTGTCCTCCGTTCCCAGGAACTCCGACAGGCGCTCTTCGAGCTCGCGATGAACGGTCTGGGTGCCGCAGATGAAGCGCACCGAGGCCATCCCGAAGCCGTAGCGGTCGAGTGCCTCATGTGCGGCCGCGACGATGTCCGGGTGGCTGGCCAGCCCCAGGTAGTTGTTGGCGCAGAGATTGAGGAGGTCGCGGCCGCCGACATCGACATGTGCCGCCTGCGGGGAGGCGATCACGAGCTCTCGTTTCGAGAGCCCGGCCTCCGCGATCTCCGCGAGCCTCCGCTCGAGATCGTCCTTGAACGCTGCGTACACTCGGGCCTCCCTCCGTCGTCAGGCGGTCGTCCAGTCGAGCACGACCTTGCCGGCCTCGCCGGAGGCCGCGATCGCGAACGCCTCCTCGAAGCGTGAATGATCGAGCCGGTGGGTGATCACCGGGCTGATGTCGAGCCCCGAGTCGACCAGCGCCGACATCTGGTACCAGGTCTCGTACATCTCCCGCCCGTAGATGCCGCGAACCGTGAGCATGTTGAAGATGATCGTGTTGAGGTCGAGCGTGACCTCGCGATCCGGCAGGCCGAGCAGGGCAATGCGTCCGCCGTGCGCCATGTTCGCGGCCATGGCCAGGAACGCGTCGGGGCTTCCCGACATCTCGAATCCGACGTCGAAGCCTTCGCGAAGACCAAGCTCGCGCTGGGCGTCCCCCAGCTCGCGCTCGCGCGGATCGACCGTCAGCGTCGCCCCCATACGCGTCGCCAGCTCGCGGCGGGGTGCGCTCGGGTCGCTGACGACGACATGGCGTGCGCCCGCGTGGCGGGCCACCGCTGTCGCCATGCATCCGATCGGCCCGGCGCCCGTGACGAGCACGTCCTCGCCGAGCACCTCGAAGGTGAGCGCGGTGTGCACCGCGTTGCCGAAGGGGTCGAAGATGGCCGCGACGTCCTCGTCGATCCCCGGCCAGTGGTGCCAGACGTTGGTCATCGGCAACACGACGAGCTCCGCGAAGGCACCTGGCCGCGCCACCCCCAGCCCGATGGTGTGTGCGCACAGATGCCGCCGGCCGGCCATGCAGTTGCGGCAGCGGCCGCAGACGACGTGACCCTCGCCGGAGACGATGTCACCGGAATGGAAATCGGCGACGTTCGCGCCCACCTCGACGATCTCGCCGACGAACTCGTGGCCGATCACGAGCGGAACCGGGATCGTGTGCTGGGCCCAGGCGTTCCAGTCGTAGATGTGCACGTCGGTGCCGCAGATGCCGGTCTTGCGCACCCTGATCAGGACATCGTTGATCCCGATCTCCGGCTCGGGGACGTCTTCCAGCCAGATGCCCTTCCCGGCTCGGCTCTTGACGAGCGCCTTCATGAACCGAACCCTACGAGCCGGTGCGGAGCGCGGCGTACGTATTTCTCGCGCTCCACCCTGCGCGAGCAGTCCGATGCCCAGCTCGCCCCGCAGGCTGCGGGTCAGGGAAATGCCCACCTGGCATCGGGTTCCTCACCGACTCGCGGGGCCCTCCCGGTCCGACATGCTCAAGTCATGGATCGGCGCTTCGACGGCCACTACGGGCTCATCGAGCCAGGGGCCGAGCCGTGACCACGAGGCGGTTCCGCGACCGTTTCCACGCAGGCGAGGTACTGGCAGAAGCCCTGCCACCCGATGTCCGCACCGACGTGCTGGTGATCGGGCTGGCGCGCGGCGGCGTGCAGACGGCGGCAGCGGTGGCGAGACGCCTGGCCGCGCCGCTCGACGTACTCGCGGTGCGCAAGGTCGGGCATCCCTGGCAGCCGGAGTATGCAATCGGGGCCGTGGCGCCCGGGGCCGACGGGGTCTACATCCGAGCCGGGGACGGGCTCTCGAAGAAGGAGGTCGCAGAGCTCGTACATCGCGCGAAACAGGCGGCCGGCGAGCTCGACGAGATGTTCCACGAACGGCACCCGCGGCTCGAGCTCTCAGGCCGCACGGTGCTCCTGGTCGACGACGGACTGGCCACCGGGGCGACGATGATCGCGGCCATCCGCTGGGCCGGAGGCCAGGGCGCTCGACGTGTGATCGCCGCCGTCCCTGTCGGCGCGAGTGCGAGTTGTGCTCTGCTGAGGCGCGAGGCGGAGGTCGTGTGCCCGAACGAGATGGGGGACTTCGGGGCAGTCGGCTTCTGGTACGAACGCTTCGACCAGGTCGGAACCGAGCAGGTTCTGGCGTTACTCGACGAGCTCGACGCCTTGCAGCCCGCGCGTTCCTGACCTCCTCAGCCCGCACCGGCAGCGACGAAATGCGTGCCGAACCAGGCGGACGCCAGCCGCGCGACCTCCTCCAGGGCTCCCTTCTCCTCGAAGAGGTGCGTCGCGCCTGGCACGACGGCGACCGCGTGCTCACCCCCGAGCAGGCGGGCCGCCTGCCGGTTGAGCTCGAGTACGGCGCTGTCCATGCCACCGACGACGAGGAGCGTCGGCGCCGTCACGTCCGGCAGCAGGGGGGCGGCGAGATCCGGTCTGCCGCCTCGCGAGACCACGGCAGCGATCTGGGCGTCAGGCTGAGCTGCCGACCAGAGCGCCGCTGCGGCGCCCGTGCTGGCCCCGAAGTACCCGATCGGGAGCCCCTCCGCCTCCGGCTGTCCGCGAAGCCACGACGCGACGGCGTGCAGGCGCCGGCCGAGCAGCTCGACGTCGAACACGTTCGCCCGGTCGAGCTCCTCGTGACGCGTCAGCAGGTCGAAGAGCAGCGTCCCGATCGCCGAGCCGTGCAGCCGACCGGCAACAAGCATGTTGCGCGGGCTGTGGCGGCTGCTTCCGCTCCCATGGGCGAACAAGGCGATTCCGACGGGATCGGCGGGAACGACGAGCTCACCCTCCAGCTCGACGCCCGCAGCGGGAACGGAAACAAGAAGGGACGTGGCGTTCATCTTGGGCCTCCAGGCCGGACGGTCGGCACGGAGAGTGACACATCGACCGCCGCACGGCATCCGCGGGTTCGCTGAAAAGCCCGTCCCCGCGACCCCGCCCATGTGCGCGACCTGGACGAGTCGGCGAGCCGCGACGCCGTCGCGCTCGCCTGCGAAGCCACCGACAGCGCAGTCACGCTCGAGGCTTGACCTCCGTCGCACCGACAATCGGCGGCGCGCCGTGCCTTTCGCCCAGCGACCCGAGTTCCCGAGCAACTACCGATGCGCCGGCTCCGTGTACCGGTGACGATGCCGGTATCGAAAGGAGGAAGATGATGTCCGATCTGACCAGCGGCAAGTGCGACGCCGCGGGCCGGCAGGCTCGCAGGCTCGGTACCTTGACCGTGGGAGCCGCGCTCGGGGCCACGATTGCCTATCTCTTCGACACGGCATCGGGCCGGAGGCGACGGCACGAGGCGCGGGACCGGATGGTCTCGCTGAGTCGCCGCCACTTCAAGAGCGCCGTCGGATGCACACGAAACGTCGCGCGCTCCACGTCCGGCAAGATACGCGGCCGGGTGCTCAACCGCATCCACGGCGCCGGCGAGTTCGACGACGCCGAGCTCGCACACAAGGTCTCGACCGAGATCTTCCGGGACGGTTCATTGCCCAAGGGCCGGCTCAGCCTCAACGCCGAGAACGGCCGCGTCTGCATACGCGGGGAAGTGGACAGCCCGAGCATGATCGAGGCCGTGACAGAGGCCGTCCGTCGTGTCAGCGGCGTACGGGAGGTCGAGAACCTGATGCACCTCCCCGGGACGCCGGCGCCGCATCCCGAGTCGGGCGTCCTGCTCCACCGGTAACGCGATCGGCACGACGGCGGCTACGGCGGCTGACCGCCGGCGCCGCGGCCCGCTTCGACCTCGACGCTCTCGAGCAGCACCCCCTGCGCGCCGGGAGCGGTCGGGTCGACGTCGAGCGTGGCCTCCACACTCGCACCCTCCGCCACGGTGCCGGCGGCGGCGTCGCGGAAGTGCTCCCGGAAGTGCCCGACGGTGAAGTGCGAAAGCGCCCCCAGCCGCACGCGAACCCGGGTCACACGGCCCCCGCCGTTCTCGGCCGCCACCTCGATGATCTTCCGCAGCAGATCGTCGAGCAATGCAGCCTCGTGCATCAGCGGTCACCGAGCACGACGAGCACGGCGTCCGCAGCGGCATCGAGCGCCTGCTCGACCTCGGGCGTGAGCGGATCCCCCATGCCGAAGGCGCGGCCCTCGACCCCGACCAGGACGACCCGGCGCGGCGCCCGCCCGAGCGCGCGTCCCAGTTCCAACGCCTCGCCCACGCCCACGGCATGGGTGGAGGCGAGTGCAAGGTCGGCGGGCAGCCGACCCGCAGCCGCCTCGACCACGTGAACGGTGCCCACGGCCGATCCCGATCGCACCGCGTCGACGATAACGGCCACGTCGAGCTGCGTGAACGGCTCGATGAGACGTGTCGGCTCGTCACGACAGTCGAGCACCTCGAGGCCGCGCGCACGCAGGCGCTCGCCGACGAGCGGGCCTACGGCGTCGTCGCCCCGGAACGGCGTGCCCAGCACGGCGACGCCGGTGCGGCGGGCGGTCACCGCCGTTCCACTTCGAATCGCAGAAAGTGCGTCGCGCAGGAGATGCACGGGTCGTAGTTGCGGATCGTCTGCTCGCAGAGGTGCGCCAGCTCCGCGTCGGGCCGGTGCAGCTCGCGTCGGACCAGGCCCGTGAGGTCCTCCTCGATCATCCGCTGGTTCTGCGAGGTGGGCGGCACGATCTTCGCGTCGAGGATCGCACCGTCGTCGTCGATCGCGTAACGGTGCCAGCAGAGGCCGCGCGGCGCCTCCGAGGCTCCACATCCGGTCGCGCGCGCCGGTCTCATCTCGACCGCAGGCGGGTCGAAGGGCTCGTAGGCCGCGATCAGCCGCAGTGCCTCCTCGAGCGCGTACACCGTCTCCACCGCGCGAACCACGATCGAGCGGAACGGGTTGCGGCAGACGGCGGAGAGCCCGGTCTCCTCGGCCAGGCCGCGCGCAAGCGGCGTCAGCTCGTCACGGTTCAGCGCGTAGCGAGCGAGCGGTCCGACGAGGTAGCTGCCCGTTTCGCGCAGCGTGGAGTGCAGGGCGTTGGAGCGTGCCACCTGCTCCTCGGTGAACCACTCCTCGTAAGCGTGCGGGTCGATGTCGAGCCCGGTACTTGAGACGATTCGCCCGCGCTCGATCGGGTACTCGCCGGGCTGCCGCAACGAGACGAAGGTGTAGTCCTGCTCGAAGTCCGGGAAGTCGAAGCCGGCGACCCAGCGCGTAAACCTGATCGCCTCCTCGAGCGCCCACTCCAGCTCTGGCACGAGTGCGACGAGGTCGGAGCGCGCCGGCGCTCGATAGAAGCCGCCGACGCGGAAGTTGACGGGGTGCACCGCGCGGCCCCCGACCACGTCCATCAGCGTGTTTCCCGCCTTCTTCAGGCGCAACACCCGCTCCACGAGCTCCCTGTGGTCGCGGGCCATCTCGATCGCGCCGTCGTAGCCGAGGAAGTCGGGCGCGTGAAGCATCGCCGTGTGCAGAACGTGGCTCTCCACCCACTCGCCGCAGTAGGCGAGCCGGCGCAGGCCTCGCACCGCGTCCGTCAGCTCGGCGCCGCAGGCCGCCTCCATCGCGTTGCACGCGCTCGTGATGTACGCCATCGGACAGATGCCGCAGATGCGCGCCGTCACGTCCGGCGCCTCGGTGAACTGCCGGCCGCGGAGCAGCGCCTCGAAGAACCGCGGCGGCTCGAAGATCTTGAACTGCACCTCCTGCAGCTCGCCGTCCTTGATCGTAACCTTCATCGCGCCCTCGCCCTCGACGCGCGCGAGGTAGTCGGTGCGGATCTCTCGCACCCCGTCGCCGTTCTCGCTCATTCCCCCCCTCCTCGCTCGAGCGCCGAGCTCCCCTCGCGAAACTCCACGGCATTGGCGTTGAACGTCCGCAGCGCCCGGATCATGCCCGCGTTCGTCACGCCGAGCGCGTGCCACTGGGCGGCGAGCGCCGGCACATTGGGCGACTCGGAAGGGCCGAAGCAGCCGTAGCAGCCGCGCGCGTACGCCGGACAGATTGCGCCGCAACCCGCCTGGGTCACCGGCCCCAGGCACGGCGTGCCCCGAGCGACCATGACGCACGTCGTGCCCCGTAGTTTGCACTCGGCGCAGACGGTGGTGGTGGGGAGGTGAGGCCGCCTGCGATTGAGCAGGGCGGCCACCGTCTCCACGAGCTGGGTCTTCGAGATCGGGCACCCACGCAGCTCCAGGTCGACCGGCACGTGGTCGGCGATCGGCGTCGACTCCGCGAGCGTGTCCACCAGCTCGGGTGAGGGATAGACCAGCGGGATCCACTCGCGGACGTCGCCGAGGTTGCGGAGTGCCTGAATGCCGCCGGAGGTGGCGCAGGCACCGATCGTCACCAGCATCCGCGACTGCGCGCGCACGTCAAGGATGCGCTCGGCGTCGTGAGCGGTCGTGATCGAGCCCTCGACCAGCGAGACGTCGTACGGCCCGGGCGCCTCGGCACTCGTGGCCTCTGGGAAGTACGCGATCTCGATCCCGTCGGCGATCGCGAGCAGCTCGTCTTCGCAGTCGAGCAGCGACAGCTGGCAGCCGTCGCAGGAGGAGAACTTCCACACGGCCAGCGTGGGTCTCTCCGTGCTCACAGCTCACGCACCCGAAGCAGGGGCTCCACCACGTCATAGCGCAGCACCGGACCGTCGCGGCAGATGAGCAGCGGGCCGAGCTGGCAGTGACCGCAGTGCCCGAGCCCGCAGCGCATGTTGCGCTCGGTGGAGATCCAGATCCGGTCCGGACGCATGCCGCGCTCGGCGAGCGCGCGGGCGACGAAGGTCATCATGATCTCCGGTCCGCACACCAGGGCGGCCGCCCGCTCCGGGGCGAAGGGCGCCGCCGGGATCAGCGAGGTGACGAGGCCGACGCGCCCGTGCCAGGCGAGGTCGGCAGCGTCGACCGAGACCAGCACCTCGGCGTCGAGGCGGGAGCGCCAGCCCTCGAGCTGCTGGGTGTACAGGAGCTCGGCGGGTGTCCGCGCTCCGACGAGCACGCTCAACGACCCGTAGTCGTCGCGGCGCGCGAGCGCCTGGAGCACGGCCGGACGGAGCGGCGCGAGCCCGATGCCGCCTGCGACGATCACGAGATCGGTTCCGCGCGCCTCCTCGAGCGGCCAGGTCGTGCCGAACGGGCCACGCACGCCGAGCATGGCGCCCTCGGCGCTCGCGGCCAGGGCGGCGGAGACGGCTCCCACGGCGCGGACGGTGTGCGTGAGCCGCCCGGTTCCGTCGCTGAGGCCGCTTGTGGAGATCGGCACCTCCCCGACCCCTGGTGCGTACAGCATCGTGAACTGCCCGGGGCGCGGCAGGACCGGCTCGGCGAGCGGATCGAGCTCCAGCGTCCACGTGTCGTGTGTCTCCTGCCGGCGCGAGCGCACGCGGTAGGGCACCGGCGTCATCGCCCCGCGGGCCGGGGCCTCAGTTGCGGGCGTGGCTGCCATACACGTCGAGTAAGCGGAGTCGCGTGTGCTGGAGCCGGTCGATGGCGACGGCGGCGAAACGGCGCATCAGCTCGTAGCCCAGCTCGTGGTCGGTTTCGCACTTCCCCCGCAGGCAGGCCCCGTCGAAGGCGACCGCCCGCACGTCGTCGACGGCCACCGCGTCGGAGTGCCAGCGGTAGGGCTCGAACAGCCACGACCAGCCGACGACGTCGCCGGGTTCGATCGTCTCGATCGTCAGCTCGCCTCGGGCCGGGTCGTGCAGGGTCAGCGCGACGCGTCCGCGCCGAACGAGCCAGAAGGTATCCGCCGCCTCGCCCTCGCGGAAGAGCCGGGCGCCCTTGTCGAAGCCGGTGTTCTGTGCGCATCCGACGATGAGCGCGAGTTGCCCGGGAGTGAGGCCGCTGAAGACCGGGCTCTCGGCAAGCGTCTCGTCAAGCGTGTGCATCAGGCAGCGCTCCTTCCGTGGCCCTGATCGCAGCCAGCTCCTCGGTCACGTCGATGCCGACCGGGCACCAGGTGATGCATCGGCCGCACCCGACGCAGCCGGAGGTGCCGAACTGGTCGAACCAGGTGCCGAACTTGTGCGTGAGCCACTGGCGGTAGCGAGCCTCGGGGCTGCGCCGGATCGAGCCGCCGTGGATGTGGGAGTAATCCATCGAGAAGCACGAGTCCCACGTCCGCCAGCGCTCCGCCGAGCCGTCCGAGAGATCGTTGACATCCTCCACGGACGTGCAGAAGCACGTCGGGCAGACCATCGTGCAGTTGCCGCAGGTGAGGCAGCGTTCGGCCGCGTCACTGAACCGTGGATGCTCGCGATTGCGGTCGAGCAGATCCCGCAGGCCCCCGGCGTCGAGCTCACGGCCCATGGCTGCGGCTGCCCGCGAGCTCACCTCGAGCGCCGCCTCCACGTCCTGGGGCTCGGCATCGCGGCCCGGGAGCTCGGTGAGGAGCTCGGCGCCTCGAAGACTGCCGGACTCGGCGAGGAAGCGATGCTCGCCGTCGAGGATCTCGGTCAGTGCCAGGTCGAAGCCTGCCTCCGCCCGCGGCCCCGTGCCCAGCGAGGTGCAGAAGCAGGTGCCGCCGGGCGTGGAGCAGTTGACAGCGACCAGAAAGGCGCCGTCGCGGCGGCCCGCATAGTCCCGCTCGACGTATGCCCCCTCCAGGAACACACGATCCTGGATCGCGATCGCGTGCAGGTCGCAGGAGCGGACACCGATCAGCGCGAGCGGTCTATCCGGTGGCTGCTCCTCGTCGACGGCCAGGCCGTCCACGGTCGGTGGCGAGACCCGCCAGAGCCGGACCCGCGACGGCAGGAGCCACGACTTCCACGACTGCGGGCTCGAGGCGAACGCGAACACCGCCTCGTCTTCGCGCCTGACGAGCCGATAGGTGGCTGCCTCCTGCTCCTCGCTCCACCCTGCCGGGAGCACGTCGGCGGAGGTGATCTCGTCATACACGATCGCACCGTCGCGCACGATCGGGCCCATTACGCGGTAGCCGCGACGGGCGAGCGTGACGACGAGAGCCTGGAGGCCATCCACTTCGATCACCCGCGAAGGGTTCGTTGCGGCAGCGTCGGACACGGCGATCGGGACGAAGCCTACTGGCCGCGTTCGGCGCCTCATCGGAACCGGCCCCCTCACGACTACGGGTTTCCCGCAGACCACCCGCGGCCCGCGCACGGTTGCGGCGCGGCCGGTGGTGGGGCAGGCTGACCCGTGTGGATGTCCCCGAGCGGGAACGGCGCCGGCTGCGCGTCGGCGGGCTGGTGCAGGGTGTCGGCTTCCGGCCGTTCGTGTCGCGGCTGGCATCCGCAAACGCGCTTGGCGGCTTCGCCTTGAACGACGGCCACGGGGTGCTCGTGGAGATCGAGGGGCCGCCCGAGCGCCTCGACGCGTTCGCCGTCGCGCTCGTCGAGCAGGCTCCGCCCCACGCACACGTCCGCTCGGTGGCGATCGAACCCAGCACACCGCTCGGCGCGACCACGTTCGAGATCCGGCCGTCCTTGCCTGCGGGCGATCACGCAGCGCCGATCCCACCCGACATCGCCACCTGCGACGACTGCCTGCGAGAGCTCTTCGATCCGGACGACCGCCGCTATCGCTACCCGTTCCTGAGCTGCTCCAGCTGCGGGCCGCGCTTCACGATCGTGACCGCGGCGCCTTACGACCGGGCACGGACGACGATGGCCGCCTTTGCGCTCTGCGTGGAGTGCCGCCGGGAGTACGAGGACACAGCAGACCGGCGCTTCCATGCGGAGCCGATCGCCTGCCCCGCCTGCGGGCCGCAGCTCACCGCCCCGCTGTCGGAGGCAGTGAGTGTCCTGCGGAACGGCGGGATCGTCGCCGTCAAGGGCCTCGGCGGCTATCACCTCTCCTGTGACGCCACCAGCGCGCCGGCCGTGGCGCGGCTCCGCGAACGGAAGCACCGGGAGGAGAAGCCGCTCGCCGTGATGACCGGGGATCCCGGCCCGCTCGCCTTCGTCGACCGTGCCGAGCGGGAGTTGCTCCACTCGCCGGCGCGACCGATCGTGCTCGTCCGCCGCCGCCCGGACGCGGGGGTGGCACCGGGTGTGGCCCCGGGCTCGCCGTGGCTTGGCCTGCTCCTGCCCTACACCCCGCTTCACCACCTGCTCCTCGCCGACACGGGGGTGCCGCTCGTGATGACGAGCGGAAACCGCACCGACGAGCCGATTGCGATCGACGACGCGGACGCCAGGGCGCGGCTCGGGGACGTCGCCGACCTCTTCCTCTCCCACGACCGCAGCATCCACCGCCGCTGCGAGGACTCCGTCGTGCGCGCGAGCTTCCCCATCCGGCGCTCTCGAGGGTACGCACCAGGCTCGCTGCGGCTGCCGATACCCGCCCCGCGTCCGCTCGTTGCCGCCGGCGCCGAGTTGAAGAGCACGTTCTGCGTCGCACACGGTGCGGAGGCCCACCTGTCGGGGCATCTCGGCGACCTCGACACCGAGCAGGCCTACCGCGCGTACCTGAACGACCTCGAGCTGACACTCCAGATGCTCCAGGTGGTCCCTGAGGCAGTCGCTTGCGACATGCACCCCGACTACCGTGCGAGCGCGTGGGCCCGCCGGCAGGAGCTCGAGCTCGTGGAGGTGCAGCACCACCACGCCCATGCGGCGGCGTGCCTGGCGGAGCACGGCGAGACCGGAGACGTGCTCGCCGTCGTGCTCGACGGCACCGGGTACGGCCCCGACGGCACGCTGTGGGGCGGCGAAGTGCTGCGATGCGACCTCATCACCTTCGCGCGGGCGGCGTGGCTCGAGCCGGTGCCGCTCCCGGGAGGGGAGGCCGCCGTGCGCGAGCCCTGGCGCGTGGCCGCCGCCCACCTGGAACGGGAAGGCCGGCCCGTGCCCTGGGAGCGGTGGGGCGTGGTGCGCGAGAGCCTGCGTGCGCACGCGCCCCTCAGCTCCGGGGCTGGGCGCCTGCTCGACGCGGTCGCGGCGCTGCTCGGTGTTCGAGAGCGGGTGAGCTACGAGGGCCAGGCGGCGATCGAGCTCGAGTACCTGGCCGGCGCCACCGTGGCCCAGCCCTACGCCTGCCGGATCGAGCACGGTGTCATACATGGGGGCGACCTCGTGACGGCCGCTGCCGACGACCTCACGGCAGGACGGCCGCGTGCCGAGATCGCCGCCGCCGCGCACGAAGGGCTGGCGGCAGCGTTCGTCCGGGCCTGTGCGGATGCGGGCGGCTCACGTACGGCCGTCCTCGCCGGCGGCTGCCTGCAGAACCTCCGGCTCGCCGCCTCGCTGACCGACCGGCTCGAGCGCGAGGGTTTCCGGGTGCTCCGGCACCGGCGCCTGCCGCCGAACGACGGGATCATCGCCCTCGGGCAGGCGGCGGTCGCGGCTGCAAGGATGTCGTCATGTGCTTAGGCATCCCGGGTCAGGTGCTCGTGGTGAAGGACCCCGCGTCGGGGTCCGCGCTGGTCGACCTTTCCGGGGTGCGCCGCGAGGTGAACATCGCGCTCGTCGACGACCCGGCGGCACCGCTCGAAAAGGGCGACTGGGTACTCGTCCACGTCGGCTTCGCACTCGCGAGAATCGACGAGCAGGACGCGCGGGAGACGCTCGACCTGCTGCACCGAGCAGCCGACCTCCAGGCCGAGCTCGACGAGGTGCGCCAGGGGACGATCGCGTGAAGGCCCCCGAGCGCTCCGGGTGCGTGACCTGCGGCGATCACGCCGTGACCGCCCGTGTCCTGTCCGTCGTGGGCAGCGACGCGCTGGTCGAGACGGGGCACGGAACAGAGTGGGTCGCGGTCGATCTCGTGCCCGATGCCGCACCCGGCGAGCTCCTGCTCTGCCACGCGGCGCTCGCGCTGTTGCGGGTCGAGGAAGACGCGCCGTGAGATACGTCGACGAGTACCGGTCACCGGATCTCGCCCGCGCACTGGCCGCCGAGATCGCATCCCTCGTCCGCCCCGGCGAGCTGGTGAGGGTGATGGAGGTTTGTGGCGGGCACACCCACACGATCCACCGCCACGGGCTCGAAGATCTCCTGCCGCCTGAGCTGGAGCTGGTGCACGGGCCCGGGTGCCCGGTGTGCGTGATCCCCATGGGCAGGATCGACGACGCGATTGCGCTCGCGGAGGCCGACGGCGTGGTTCTCGCGACCTTCGGGGACATGATGCG
Source organism: Gaiella sp. (assembly GCA_046160185.1). Lineage (GTDB taxonomy): Bacteria > Actinomycetota > Thermoleophilia > Gaiellales > Gaiellaceae > Gaiella. The sequence goes on from JBJXGY010000147.1 coordinate 49,121, forward strand.
CGTGCCGGGAGGACGCGGCTCCCTGCTCGAGGCGAAGGCGCGAGGAGCGGACGTGCGCATGGTCTACTCCCCGCTCGACGCGCTCGCCCTCGCGAGGAAGGAGCCGGATCGGCACGTGGCGTTCTTCGCCATCGGGTTCGAGACGACGGCACCGGCGACCGCCGTCACGCTGCTTCGCGCACGTGCCGAGCACGTCGCCAACTTCTCGGTCTTCTGCAACCACGTGCTGATCGAGCCTCCCCTGCGCGCGATCCTCGAGACGCCGGGCCTCCAGGTCGACGCGTTCATCGGGCCCGGCCACGTCTCGACCGTGATCGGGAGTGACCGCTACCGCTTCGTCGCCGAGGAGTACGGCCGGCCGCTCGTGGTCACCGCTTTCGAGCCGGTGGACATGCTGCAGTCGCTGGTGATGCTCCTCCGGCAGCGCGCGGAGGGACGCTGCGAGATCGAGAACCAGTACACGCGGATCGTCCGTTCCGAGGGCAACGAGCGGGCGCTGGCGGCGATCGGCGAGACGATGGAGGAGCGCGAGGACTTCGAGTGGCGCGGGCTCGGCACCCTTCCACGGAGCGCGCTACGCCTGCGCGAAACCTTTGCCGAATGGGATGCGGAGCGGCTGTTTCCATTGCCCGGCGTGCGGATCGAGGATCCCAAGGCGTGTCGCTGCGGCGAGGTGCTGACCGGGCGCCTCAGACCCGAGGAGTGCGGCGTGTTCGGCACGGCCTGCACGCCCGAGATGCCTCTCGGAACGTGCATGGTCTCGAGCGAGGGCGCCTGTGCCGCGGTCTTCGCGTACGGCCGCCATCGCCTTCCCGTGGGAGCACGTGCGTAGCCGGTCCGGCCGTCTCGTGCTACGCGACGAGCGCGTGACGCTCGCCCACGGCGCCGGCGGCAAGGCGACGCGAGACCTGGTCGAGGCGCTGTTCCTGGAGGAGCTCGGCAACGAGGCGCTGGCCCCACTCGGCGACAGCGCGCTCGTCGCCGGCGCGGCGCGACTCGCGTTCACGACGGACAGCTACGTCGTGCGGCCGCTCGTCTTCCCTGGCGGGGACATCGGCGAGCTCGCTGTCAACGGCACGGTCAACGACTTGGCCGTGGCCGGAGCGCGGCCGTGCTGGCTGTCGGCCGGCTTCGTGATCGAAGAGGGCCTGCCGATCGCCGACCTGCGCGGGCTCGTACGCTCGATGGCCAGGGCTGCGCGCGCGGCCGGCGTCGCTGTCGTCGCCGGCGACACGAAGGTGGTCGAGCACGGGAAGGCCGACGGCCTCTTCGTGACAACCGCGGGGATCGGCCTCCTGGCCGACGGCGTCGCACTCGGCCCGGAGCGAGTGCGCGCAGGCGACCGCGTGCTGCTCTCGGGCACGCTCGGCGATCACGGGATGGCGGTGATGTTGGCGCGCGGCGAGCTCGGGCTCGAGGTCGACCTCGAGAGCGATACAGCGCCCGTCCACGAGCTGACAGCCGCCCTCGCCACGCTCGGCGACAGCCTGCGCTGGATGCGCGACCCGACCCGTGGCGGCCTCGCGACCGCGCTCGTCGAGCTCGCACGTTCGGCGGCCGTCGGGATCCGGCTGCAGGAGCAGGCGCTACCTGTGCGCCGGACCGTCCGCGCCGCCTGTGAGGTCCTCGGGATCGACCCGCTCTATGTCGCGAACGAGGGCAAGCTGATCGCCGTGGTCGCACCCGAGGTAGAGGAGGACGCGCTCACCCTGCTTCGCGCAAACGCGGTCGGCCGAGACGCCGTCGCGATCGGAACGGTGGAGCCGGATCCGGAGGCGCTCGTCCTCGTCGATACCGCGCTCGGCGGCTCGCGGATCGTGGACATGCTGGTCGGCGACCCGCTCCCGCGCATCTGCTGACGATGCTGCCTCCCGGCTGGGCGACCGACATCGCCGTGCTCGAGCACACCGGCTCCACGATCGAGCGACACTCAGACCACATGGTCCTGCGCACGCCGGCCATCCCCACGTTCCACTGGGGGAACTGCCTGCTCGTTCTGGACGGCAGCGCAGTGGACGACGCGCGCCGCTGGACGGAGACCTTCCACCGGGCGTTTCCGGAGGCCGGCTGGGTCGCGATCGGCCTGCCGCGCCTGCCGGACGACCCGTCCGCGTGGGCCGTGGAGGGGCTGGAGCTCGAGCTCGACGACGTGCTGACAACCCGGACGCTTCCGGCGCAGACACCACTGGCGCCGGGGTACACGGTGCGCAGGATTCGCGGCGACAACTGGGAGCAGGTGATCGCGCGAGCACAGGCGGAGAATGCGCGGACGGGGGAGTACGAGGCCGCCGGCTACGAGCGCTTCCTACGCGACCGCACCGCCGCGCGACGGGACATGTGCGCACGCGGGGCGGCGGCGTTCTTCGGTGCCTTCGCGGGCGACACCCTCGTGGCCGACCTCGGGATCGTCCGCTGCGGCGTGCAGGCCCGCTACCAGGACGTCGGCACAGACGAGCAGCACCGCGGTCGCGGGCTGGCGTCACACCTGCTGGGGGTCGCGGCCCGCTGGGCCGGCGAGCGCGGGTGCACGCAGTGGGTGATCGTGACCGAGGCAACGAACGCCGCCGGCCGGGTGTACAGACGGGTCGGCTTCGAGCCCGACGTGTCGAGCGCCTCCGCGTACCGACGCCCACCCCGGTAACGCGGGGAGTGCGCGAGACGGCGCTCCCGCTCAGGGCGAGGTGAGCGGCGTGCACGATCGCCCTCGCCTGCAGTCTGAGCTTGGGTTCGCGTATCAACGCGCCCCCAGCCGTCCTCGTTCTCGCGAACGTAGTCGTCCACACAGACGAGGAGGACAAACGACATGGCCGCAACCGCCGACACGCTACGTCCTGCGATCGACCGTGGCACCGAGGCCGGCCCCTGGGGCTTTCACCTGCTGCTCGACCTCGGTGGCTGCCGGATCGAGGCAGTGCGGAGCGCCGACACGATCCGCAGCTTCACCCGCGCCCTCGTGGACGCGATCGACATGCAGGCCCACGGCGAGCCACTCCTCGCTCACTTCGCCGAACACAAGGCCGACGCCGCCGGCTGGTCGCTCGTGCAGCTGATCGAGACGTCGAGCATCACCGGCCACTTCTGCGACCTGACGGGTGACGCGTACATCGACGTCTTCTCGTGCAAGTGGTTCGATCCCGACTGCGCTGTGCGCGTGGTCAAGGAGTGCTTCGCCCCCGGGCGGATCTCGCGCTCGTTCGTCGAGCGCCAAGCCTGACCGGCCTTAGGACTCGAATCAGAATGACGCCCCTCGTCCGGGCGCGATGGGTGCGTGCGATGCTAGGACGCAGGGAGCGCCAATACGTGACGTATTGGTGCGACTGAGGACGCCGCAGCGTGCGTGCCCAGCGTGTCCGGACGACTCAGGCTTTATTTTGATTCGAGTTCTTAGCCTGGATCCACCGATTGGCGTGACGGCGGGGCGCCTGCACCGCCCGCGCCAGTCGGTGGATCGGGCTATTGGGGCTCCCTCGAACGAGTGAACTTGGTCGCGGCCGTATCAGGACACGCCAGACTTCGCTCCACTCCAAGACGAAAGCATCGAAGTCAAAGGGGGAAGCCGTCATGAACGACACGTCCAAGCAGACCTATCTGTTCCTGGTCGCCAAGCCGTCGGCCGAGGCGCGCCGCGAGCTCGCTCGTCGCCTGCGTGAGCTCGGCGCTGCTGTCGTCGCCGAGTACGGCGACGTCGCGGTGGAGGCGCTCGTCACACCCGCCCAGGTCGACGGGGCCCGCCGCGTGGGCGCGACCGCAGCGGCCCTGCGCGGCCCGATGGCCAAGGAGCACTTCGAGCGACTCACACCCGAAGCCCGGCGGGTGGTCGAGCTCTGGAACGCGCGCTTCACGCCCCGCTTCCGCAAGCTGACCACGGACACCACGAATCGCGGCAAGTCATGGGGCAGCGAGGGGCTCGACGCGCCCCGGCCCTACTCCGCGATCGACCCGGAGGCGTTCCTCGAGCTCTGCCGGCGGATGGAGAAGGAGCGCGACGTCAAGCTCCTCCCGCCCGACCAGCCGACACGGCAGGCGAAGCAGCCGCGGGAGCCTGTCGAGCTCACCGCCCGGCAGTTCGTCGACTACGAGCGGAAGCTCGCCGACCGCTACGCCGACCCGACTCTCGCGTATCACCTGGCTCGGCTCGGCAAGCACCTTGGCCCGCGGTACCACAAGTTCCTGTTCGAGCTGCCGGACTGGCTGATCGACCTCATCTGGGAGTTGCTTCATCCGGAGGCCGGCTGCTGGAAGATGACCGGTGAGATGTCGGTCGGGCTCGTGTTCGTGGAGTCGAGCCGGTCGGGCGGCCCGACCTTCACCACCGCCGAGCGCAACGACGTCTGCAACGAGATCATCACGGGGCTCAACTGGCTCGCCTCGCTGCATCCAGCATCCAACCTGACGTGGGTCTACGACATCCAGTTCACCTCGATCGACGTCGCCGACGGCGACAACAGCTCGAACGAGGCGTACTGGCGCGACCCGGCGATGGCCTCGATCACCTACGACGGCAACACGTACGCCGCAGCCTGGTCGTCCGTGGCCGCCTACCGGGAGGACATGCGGGTCAACAACCGGTCCGAGCATGCCTTCGTGATCTTCGCCACCCCCTACGGCACGGAATGGCACGCCTACGCGAGCAGCGGCAGGGTCACGCTCGCGCGGCGGAACGACTGGGGCGGCTGGGGCCGCGGTGCACTCGACATCATCACGGCGCACGAGACGTGCCACCTCTTCGGCGCCGCCGACGAGTACACGGGCAGCGGCACGCCGTGCAGCACGTGCGGGTCGCTGCACGGGTGCGACAACATCCCCAATGGCAACTGTGGCTCGTGCGCGAACCCGCAGGAGAGCTGCGCGATGGACGACAACGGCCGCCGCCTGTGCAGTTACACGCGCGGGCAGATCGGCTGGTCGGACCTCTTCGTCGAGCTCCGCACCGCCGACGAGAGCTGGGCCGGCACCGACGACGACGTGTGGCTCGACACCGGAGACCACGTGTTCACGCTCGACAACCTCGATATCGACGACCGCGAGCGCGGGAACATCCAGGGGTACGCGATCTGGGCGCCGTGGCTGCGCCGCGAGGACATCCGGCGCATCATGATCCGCAAGAGCGAGGACGGGTTCGCGGGCGGCTGGAAGCTCGCGCGAGTGCGCGTGTGGTTCCGGGGCGAGCTGATCTGCGACCAGAGCCCGAACGTGTGGCTCGAGGACGAGAGCCGGATCTGGAGCGGCTGCGTCTTCGATCGCGACTACGTGAACACGCTGCGGGTCAAGGTGACCACGGCCGACGAGTGGTGGGCGGGCACCGACGACGACGTCACGCTGACAATCGCCGGCCGCAGCTTCAACCTCGACAACGCCTGGCGCAACGATTTCGAGCGAGGCAACACCGACACGTTCACGCTCGATCCCGGCACCGGGCTCCGCCGCTCCGCGATCTCGACCGTGCGTATCCACAAGTCACCGGACGGCTTCGCCGGCGGGTGGAAGCTCGGGGGCGTGGAGCTGATCACGAACGGCTCGACCTTGTTCAACGACCAGGGCATCGACCGCTGGCTCGAGGACGGCGACCGCACCTGGACGGGGACGGTCTGAGGAGACGACGCACCGCGGGGCGCCGAGAGGTGCCCCGCGGTCGTCTGTCCCGTCGGCTACCTGACGGCGGCCGCGCCCTCCAGCTCCTCGCGCGCCGCCCGCGCCAGTGCCGCACGGTCGACGCCCATCGCGACGAGGGCACGCGCCGCGGTACCGTGCTCCATCTCGGTGAGCGCGAGGATGACGTGCGCGCCCGAGAACGGCTCTTTGCCGATTCGGCCCAGCGCTCCCGCGGCCTGGAACAGGCTCCGGCCGTTCGCGGTGCCCTCCGGCCCGAATCGCTTGGCCGAAGCTTGGATCGGGGTCCGCGCCGGCGCGTGACAAGGCTCGACGCCGACGGAGGCGAGGGCAGCGTCGTGCTGACGCCCGATGGCCGCCCGGTAGTCATCCGGGTCGAGACCTGCTCGCTCGAACGCTCGCCGGGCGCTTCCGTCGGCGAGGGCGAGCGCAGCGAGGACGAGATGCTCCGCGCCCCACAGCTCCTCGCCGTCAGCAAGCGCCTCACGCTCGGCTCCCTCGAGGAGGTGCTTGATCGTTCGCCCGTCTTTGGCAGCGTTCCGGATGCTCATTGTTCCTCTCCTTCGGGTGGTTGCTTGCCGCGCCTGGAGGCATGCCGCTTGTGTGCGCCCTGGCGGGTGATGTCCAGTGCCTCGGCGATCTGGGCCCAGGTCCAGCCCTGTTCCACGGCTTGGTCGACAGCGGCCGCTTCGAGGCGGTCGGCGAGCCTGCGGATAGCGATCACCGCTGCAAGCGCCGCCTCGGGATCGTCGGATGGCGGGATTCCAGGCAAAGACACCGTCGTGTCAACACTAGTTGACACGATCGGAACTGTCAACCTGGGTTGACAGAGCACGACGTCTTTTGCCCTAGGATGCGCCGCGTACCGGCTCTTCGATGCGTCGCGCCGGACCACGCTGCATCGCTTCCCTCGCCACGGGTAGCGTCCGCGTCGTGTCGCCGCTGATCACGGGGGTGGACTTCGTATCTGTGCCCACCCGGGACCTGGAGGCGGCGATGGCGTTCTACGGCGACGTGCTCGGGCTTCCGCGCTCGAGCCTCTGGCAGCGTCCCGGCCACGAGCCGGTCGGCGCGGAGTACGAGACCGGTACGGTCACGATCGCGCTGCTCGCCTGCGAACGGCTCGGGATCGAATTCCGACCCCACCCCGCCCCCATCGCGCTGCGGGTGGATGACGTCGCGGCCGCGCGCGCCCAGCTCGAGAGTCGCGGCGTCGCCTTCAAGGGCGAGACGATCGACTCCGGCGTCTGCCACCAGGCGCTGTTCGAGGACCCGGACGGCAACGTCCTCGATCTGCATCACCGATACGCGCCGCGCGCGTAGACACCTCGCCTGGCAAGCTTCTCCGGAGGACACACGCTCCCCCGGGCGAAGGAGTGAGATCCATGGGTTGGCAGGTCGACGAGGTCTGGCTCGATGCAGACGTGGGCTGGTTTCGCGAGGCGGCGGGCGCCGCGGCGCCGTCCGTTGCGCTCCAGCCGCCGGCGTTCGTGACGTTCGCGCCCGGCAGCACTTCGGCGGTGGCTGTGCCGCCGGGGCTGGCGGAGTCACGACGGCGCCGCGCAGCGCGCAAGAAGCGCCAGAGCACGACGCGCACCGTGTCGGCGGCGGCGCTCGTCATCGGGTCGGCGGCGATGTTGCCGCTCGCGGGCCAGCGTGACGCGCACTCGAGCCGGCCAAGGGCGCTGCAGGAGGACCCGCCGAGTCAGACGGTTCGCATCGGGCCGGACGGGATCGAGCTGACGTCGCTCCCGCCGACGGCCGCGCTGCTCGGCGCCGGCCTTGCAGGTGGTGACGCCCTTGCGGCCGGGCCGGCAGGACGGAGCCGTGCCGAGTCGTTCCCCGAGATCGTGTGGCACAAGGCGACCTCACGCGGTCTGCAGTACGCAGGCAGCTTGAGCGGTGGCACACAACTCCCCATCGAAGGTCGCGACTGGGTGACCTGGAATCCGGTCGCCGACAGCGTCCCCAACAAGCCGCACCGGCTCTACGGCCACGAGCGGACGATCCGCACGCTCGTCTCCGTGATCAGCGCCTACCGCGAGGCCAACCCGGGCGCGCCGCGCGTGGTCGTGGGGGACATCAGCTTCCGCGACGGCGGTGCTATGGATCAGCATGTCTCGCACCAGAACGGCCTCGACGTGGACGTGTACTACCCGCGGGTCGACGGCTGGCTGCGCGCGCCGCGCGCGCCCGCGCACGTCGACCGCGTCCTGACGCAGGATCTGCTCGACCGCTTTCTCGCGGCCGGTGCCCGGGTCGTCTTCGTCGGTTACTCGACGGGCCTGCGCGGCCCCGGCGGCGTCGTCGTCCCGTATCCGCACCACGAGAACCACATGCACGTCCGTTTCCCCGCGCCCGGGTAGCCGACAGCCCCAGGGGCAATCCGCCCCTCCTCGCCGTGCGTACTACCAGCAGGGACGCGCACACCGAAACGGAGGAGGTCATCGTGAGGCGAACCGTGTTTCTGCTCGTGGCCATCCCGGTTCTCGGGCTCGGCTTCGCCGCGATGGCATCGGCAGTCGGAGATCAGTACGGCCCGGACTACCCCGAAGACACGACGTCGACTTCGACCGGCTCGACGACCGGCGGGCCGGCGCAGTCGGCCGCGGGGCGGTTCTCCTACACCGCGACACTGGACGCGCAGCAGGAGGTACCTGCCCCGAGCGGCGCGTCGAGCGCCCGGGGGCTCTTCACCGCGATCGCCGCGACGCAGGGAGCGAAGACAACGCTGCGCTGGACGCTCACTTTCAGCGGCCTCACCGGGCGCGCAGACGCCGCGCACATTCATCTCGGTGGGAGAGGCGTCGCCGGCGACGTCCTCCGGGCGCTGTGCGGCCCCTGCCGCAGCGGGCACACCGGCACGAGAGTGCTCTCGACGGACGCCGCAGAGGCCCTCGCCACGGGCGGTGCGTACGTGAACGTCCACACGGCCAAGAACGCCGCGGGAGAGATCCGCGGCCAGGCGACCCGCGGCGCGATCGCCTACCGCGTGGCGATCACGAGCGCCCAGGAAGTCCCGCAGCCATCAGGCGCCGCGCGGGCCACGGGGATCTTCTCCGGCAGCCTGCGCGCGACCGGGGCGAAGGCGACGCTCACCTGGAGGC
>JBJXGY010000148.1:0-18415 GCA_046160185.1 Gaiella sp.
GAATGTCGCTTGAACGATGCTCACGGATGGGTCAGGATCACAGCGGTATGGCGATCGGGACTCTTCGGTGCTTCGTCATCGACGTGGAGGACCTCGAGGTCGGCGCAGCGTTCTGGTCAGAGGTGACCGGGATCGCACGGATCTCGTCCGTATGGCCCGAAACCTTTGCCTATCTCGGCTACGAGGACGAAGAGACCTGGAGGCACGAGATCATCCTCCACCGCGTCCGGACGGCGAAGGTGTCCGACTCGGGCGCGGTTGACGCGGCACGGCGGCTCGATGCGGCGGCGAACCGCGCGCACATCGACATCACCGTCGAAGACGTCGACGCCGCGATCGCCCAGATCGAAGCGATCGGCGGCCGGTTGAAGTACCCGCCGACGGTGTACCCCGTACCGCACGCGTACGAGGGCGCTCGACCGGTAATCGACTGGGCGGTGATGCAGGACCCGTTCGGGAACGAGTTCTGCCTCGTCCGCGAGCTCACACGGCCGGAGCTCGAGGGCTTGGCGGTCGCGTCGGAGCGGGGCCCTGCCGAGGACGCACATTGGCGCGCTGTCGCCCGCAACGCTCGAATCGCCGGCTAGAGCTACGCATCAAGGATGACCACGCCACGATGCGCGAGCGTTAGGGAATGCTGCTTGAGCCGGTGACGACGGCTGCGCCAGTGTGCGCGACTGACGCTTGAGACGACCACTCGTTGATCGACGCGACTAGGAGGAGCTATGGAGCGGTGGCTACCTTGCGGAAATGACTTACTCGACCCGAGCGTATGATCTCGTCCGGTTTTCTGAGGAAGCAACGGACGGGTTCATTGCTGTGTTGGTTGGCAACGCCGTCTCTGGAGGGCTGGCCGGGAGAGCGGCTGTGCGAGCGCGGCTCACCGAGGAGGAGAACAACATGCTTCTGCTCTTCGCCATGCGGCGCTCAGTCGAGGCGCTACGACGGGACAGCCTCCCGCTAGCGGTCGAGGCCGTTAACGCCCTGACGTTGGTCGATCTATCGAAGATCGACTACCGCGACATGAACGTCGGTTTCCCACTATTTGCGGTTCGAGAGCTCGGCGGCGATCTCAAAGCCGTGATCAGCAAGGCGGTCGACGCGAGCGAACCCGGCACAGCCGGTTGCTTCAAGGCGAAACGTAGACGCGCCCGCACGACCTCGCTGAAGGCTTGCGCGCTCGTGCGGGTATCAACTGTCCACGGCTTGGGATTCATGGAGGACTGGACGGGGGTCTCACCGCCGCCCACGGCGCTTGCCGAACTGGCAGTCGAGCTGGCCGACTCGATCGAGGCTGAGGGCACCTACACCGCCGCAGAGATGAACGTCTCGGACTTGCCTTCGGTGTGGTTCCGGGGGCCACAAGCGCTCGGCAACGAGTGTGTCTCGGGATGCGTGTCAATCCGTCTGCGGCATGTCGCCACCGAAGACCGGTGGAGCCATGGCCTGCTCGTGTTCCTCGCGGGCATTCCCAACGAGCAAACCATCGTCGAGCTCCACAATCAACTCCACGCCCGTTCGACCGTCGAGCGTCCGCGCGTCGCCGTCGCTGAGGGGCGGCTACTCGCCACCCTCATCGGAGGATCAACCACAGAAGGAGAGCGAGCCCTAGAGTCGATGGACTCGCTCCAGCGCCTGCGCCTGATCGCCGGGGAAGTACTGCGGGGCTCACGTTGAACGTGGCGTGAGCAGTAAACGGAGTCGGCGGACTCGGTACCACCCGGGCAGAACTCTCTTGAATGCCCGAGCGTGCTCTCGTCTGACGCCCTACCGACCGGTGTCGAACTGCCCGCGCACGATCGCAACGATGCGTCCCTGGTCCTCCTCGGTGAGGGCCGATCCGCTGGGCAGGCACAGCCCGTTCGCGAACACGCGCTCCGAGACGCCGCCGCCGAACACCCGCTCGCTTGCGAACACGGGCTGCAGATGCATCGGCTTCCAGACCGGACGGCTCTCGATGTCCTCGGTTTCCAGCGCCAGCCGGACCTGCTCCCGGTCGATGCCGGCCAGCGACGGATCGATCTGGATGCAGGTCAGCCACATGTTCCCCCTCGACTCGGCCGGCTCCGGCATGAACGACACACCCGGTAGGTCGCCGAGCAGCGACCGGTAGCGCTCGTTCAGCGCGCGGCGGGCCGTGACTCTCGCCGGGAGGGCCTCGAGCTGGGCGCGTCCGACAGCTGCGAGCAGGTTGGAGAGCCGGTAGTTGAACCCGATCTCGCTGTGCTCGTAGTGCGGCACAGGCTCCCTCGCCTGCGTCGAGAGCTTGCGCACGTGCGCGACGAGGTCGCCGTCGTCGGAGACGAGCGCGCCACCGCCGCTCGTGGTGATGATCTTGTTCCCGTTGAAGGAGAGAGCTGCGACCGCGCCCTGCCCGCCGGCCGGGGCGCCGCGGTAGAGAGCGCCGAGCGACTCGGCTGCGTCCTGGACGAGCACGAGATCGTGGCGCTCGCAAATCTCCCGTAGCGCGTCGTAGTCGCAGCACTGCCCGTACAGGTCGACGGCGACCACCGCCCGTACCCGGGCGCCCGCGGCCTGTCGCTCGCGCACCGCCCGCTCCAGCAGTGTGGGGTCGAGCAGCCAGCTCTCGTCGCAATCCACGAAGAACGGGGTGGCGCCGACGTAGCGGATCGGGTTGGCGCTCGCGGCGAAGGTGAACGTGGGGCAGGCGACCTCGTCGCCCGGACCGATCCCGAGCGCGACGAACGCCAGGTGCAGCGCCGCCGTGCCGCTTGAGAGCGCGGCCACGTGCTCGACACCCGTCGCCACGCCGAGCTCTCGCTCGAACGCGTCGACGTGCGGTCCTAGTGGCGCGATCCAGTTGGACTCGATCGCGTCCCGCACGAGCTCGAGCTCGCGACCCGTGGGATGCGGCGGCGAGAGATAGATCCTCGACATCGGACGAGACTATCCACGGTCTGCTCCGACTTGCGACAATGCGGATATGACGCAGATGATCTTTCTCGGCTTCGGCAAGTACGTGCGGGCCGACCGCATCTACGCCCTCGAGCCGATCGTGGGGGAGGAGCGCGGCAGCGGCAGCCGGACGCTCGTGTGGGTGGACGGGATGCCGGAGCCCGTCGTGGCGTCCCGTACGCAGCAGACGATCATCGAGGAGATGGCTCGCGCCGAGGAGTCGGGCCGAAACGCGCGTCGCCCCAAAGGGCCCGCGCTCCGCGAGCACCCACAGCTCTTTCCGGACTGACGCCGCGGGGTGGCGATCGCACGGCTGCGGGAGCTTCTGACGAGGCCGTCGACCGATGCGGCTCGAGGGCTCCTCGGCTGGGCGCTCTTCGTCGACGGTGTCGGCGGGACGATCACGGAGGTCGAGGCCTACGATCAGGAAGACGCCGCAAGCCACTCCTACGGCGGCCCGAGGGGACGCAACACCGTGATGTTCGGCCCCGCAGGGCACCTCTACGTCTACCGCTCGTACGGCCTGCACTGGTGCGCCAACGTGGTCTGCGGGCCCGAGGGACACGGTGCGGCGGTGCTGCTGCGCGCGCTCGAGCCGACCCGGGGGCTTGCGGAGATGCGGGCGCGTCGAGGAGTCGACGACGAGCGGCTGCTCTGCGCCGGACCTGGGCGCCTGGCGCAGGCGCTCGGGCTCACGGGCGCGGACACAGGCGCGCCGGTCGACGATCCACGCTTTGCCTGGGTTGCTCCGGCCGGCAGCGTGCCCGTCACCGCCGGTCGCCGCATCGGGATCAGCAAGGACGTCGAGCGTGAGTGGCGCTACACGCTCACGGGGTCGCCGACTTCTCGCGGCCGACGGTGAGCGTCACCGGGAGCGCAGGCCCGGAGGCCACGCCGGCGGCGGGTGTCTGCGCCAGCACCGTCCCGCGTGGTCCCTCCGCGTACTCGATGCGCGGGGCGATGCCCTCCTCGCGCAGCAGTCGTCGCGACGTGGCGAGCGTCGTGCCGACGAGGTTCGGCAGCAGGCCGTTCTCGGCAAACGTGACCCACACGCGTATCGCGCTGCCGGCCGAGCGGTAGGACCCCGCCGTCGGGCGTTGCCGTGTCACGAACCCGGGCTGCACCCCCGGCTTGGCGGCGATCCGGATGAGGTCGATTCCCAGCTCCTGGTCGCCGAGAGCGGCGCGGGCGCCGCCGCTCGAGAGGCCGATGAGCCGCGGCACGAGCTTCTCGTCTGCGAAGCACTCCGCGGTGCGCGTCGGCGCCTCGCCGGAGAAGAACGCGACCGGGAGCGTGTCCGGGCAGAAGCCGTTGTCGAGAGTGAGGCCGCCGCGGCGCGAGACACGGATCGTCTGCGAGCCGAGGTATGGCGGCGCGGAGAACGACTCCGGCTTGGCCTTCAGCTTCCGGAGGGCGCCGGTCATGAACTCCTTCCAGATGAGCGCGGGCAAGGTCGATCCGGACACGGGCTCGCCGTTGAACTCGGTCAGCATCGGCCGGAGCTCGTTCGGATACCCCACCCACACCGCTGCCACCAGCTGAGGTGTGTAGCCGACGAACCAGGCATCCCCGTAGTCGTCGGTGGTGCCGGTCTTCCCCGCGGCGACCTGCCCGGTCAGCGCCGCGCGCTTGCCCGTGCCGACACGGATGACCGACTCGAGAAGTCGCGTCAGTTCCTGCGCACGTTCTGCCGGCAGCGCCTGGTGGGCCTCGGGCTGGTTCAGGCGCGTCTTGCCGCTCTTCCTGAACTCGACCCGCTGCACGACGAAAGGTCGGTTCCCCATCAGTGACCCGTCGATGCGGCGGCCGTCGTTCGCAATGGTCGCGTAGGCCCGGGCCATGTCGAGCGGGTTGACGGCGACGGCCCCGAGCCCGATCGAGAAGTACGCGGGAAGCGCTGAGAGCACGCCGAGATCCTTCGCCGTTTCCACGATCGCTCGCGGGCCTACGAGCTTCGTCAGCTGCGCGTAGACGGCGTTGTCGGAGCTCGTCAGCGCGCGGCCCAGATCGGCCCGCCCGAGGTACGTGCCCTCGTAGTTCGTGACACGCCAGACGCGGTCGCCGGCGTCGATGTCGACCGGCTTCGAGGGCAGCTCGGTGCGCGGCGAGATGCCGCGCCCGAACGCCGAGGCGAGCACGATCGGCTTGAACGACGATCCCGGCTGACGGGCCGCCTGCGCCGCCAGATTGAACTGGCTCTTGCGGAAGTTGGTACCTCCGAACATCACGCGCACTCGCCCCTCGAACCCTGGCCTGAGATCGATCGCGACGAGCGCCGCCGCCGGACCGTCCGGGTTCGGCAGCGTCTTCTCGATCGCCTTGCGCGCCACCTCCTGCAGCCCGAGATCGATGGTCGTCCGTACGCGCAGCCCGTTGCCGAAGACACGATCGGCGCCCAGTCTGGCGACCAGCTGGTCGGTGACGAAGTTGACGAAGTACGGCGCGAGAAAGCCTGTACCCGGAAGCTTGACGTCCTCGGGCCGGGGCAGCGGCTCGGCGTTCGCGCGGGCCGCGTCACCTTCGTCGATCCTGCCGTCGGCGACCAGGCGCGAGAGGACAAAGGCGCGGCGCGCCGCAGCTGCGGCCGGATGCTGGACCGGATCGAAGCTCGAAGGGTCGCGCTGCAGGCCGGCCAGCAGGGCAGCCTCGGCGAGGGTGAGCGCGGCTGCGCCTTTCCGGAAGTAGGTCTTCGCCGCCTGCTGCACGCCGTAGGCGCCGTTGCCGTAGTAGACCGTGTTGAGGTACGCGGTGAGGATGCGATCCTTCGTCCAGCGCTGCTCGAGCTGGTAGGCGAGCGCAGCCTCACGCACCTTGCGCGCGATGGACTTCTCGTTCCGGATGTACTGGTTCTTGACGAGCTGCTGTGTGATCGTCGAGCCACCCTGAAGCGTGTCGCTCGAGCGGATGTCCTGCCACAGAGCACGGGCGATACCACGCAGATCGACGCCCTGGTGATCGTAGAAGCGGCGATCCTCCACTGCGACGACCGCCTGTTTCATGATCGGAGCGATGCGGTCGGAGCCGACGAGCACCCTGCTCTCGTCGCCTCGCAGGACGGCGAGCACGTGCCCGTCGGCGGCCTCGATCACGCTGTCCACCTCGCGGCGGATGCTCCGCTTGGACGGGTCGAGTTGCGGGATCTCCGCAGCGACGGCGGTCAGCACGCCGTAGACGAAGGCCCCGGAGACGAGGACGCTCAGAACGAGCAGCAGCGCCAGCACGCGGAGCTTGCGGATCCGGCGCCTCTTGCGAGGGCGATCCTTGCGACGTCGCAGGCGCACAACCCAGAGATTCTACGCTCGGCGAGCTTTCTGCCTGCCGGTCAGACCGGGCTGGAGGCGACGAACGGCGTGCCGGTCGGAGTGTCAGTGGGGGAGCCTCCGTCGTCCTCCAGGGTGACCGCGACGACCGCACCGGCGGGGACGGTGCCCTGCACGGAGACGACGTCGTCGCCCTCGGAGCCGTCGAAGAGCCCGGCGGGCCGGAACGCGTCGCCCTGCACGATCCACAGCTCGTAGGTCTTGCCGGCCGGCGCGGGCGCAACATCGGCGATCACGAGTACGGCTCGCTCGCCGTCGACGACCAGCCGCCCGTTCCCGGCCTGCAGCGCGACGTCGCGGGCATCCGGGCTGCCGAGCACCTCGAGCGCGGCGCGTGTGTCATCGAGGTCTCCCGAGAGCCGCGAGGCGTGCACGCCCAGACCGATGGCCACCGCGGCAGCGGCGGCGGCGACGGCGAGCGCAGGGACCGCGAGGCGCGGCAGGGAGAGCCTGGGCAGGCGGAACCGGGGGGCCCGGCCAGGTTGAGGGGGAGCGGTGGCCGCCTCGGCCGGCATTTCGGAACGGACGGTCGCGAGGACGGCCTCGCGCAGACCGGGTGGCGGCTCGGGTCCGCCCGCCGCCACGGCGAGGGCGGCGCCGACCTCGGCGAAGCTCGCGACCTCGTCTCGGCAGGCGGCGCACGTCTCGAGGTGCCGTTCGAACTCCGCCGTCTCGTCGGCGTCGAGCGCGTCGAGGGCGTACCCGGCGGCCAGGTCGTGGATCAACTCTCCCATGAGAGCTCCTCCGTGCCGTCGGCGAGCAACTCGCGAAGCCGGTTGAGGCCGGCGAACATCCTGGATTTGACGGTACCGAGCGGTACGCCGAGCCGGTCGGCCAGCTCGGACTGCGAGTACCCGCCGTAGTAGGCGAGCTCGAGTGCCTCGCGCTGCGTGTCGGGAAGCTGCTTCAGCGCGGCTTGCACGCGCTCGCGCTCGAAGCGGAGCCAGGCCGCCTCGTCGGTGGTGCCGTCCGCGGCGAGCGTGTCGGTGATGCTCTCGTCGAGTGGGTCGGCCTTGCGGCGCTCGGTGCGCCGCACGAGGTCGACCGAGCGGCGGTGCACCAGCGTGAGAATCCACGTACTGGCTTTCGCACGCTCGGGACGGAACGTACCGGCGCTGCGCCAGACGGCCAGGAAGCCCTCCTGCACTGCGTCCTCGGCCAGACGGTCATCGCGCAGGATGCGGAAGGCGAGGCCGTATGCGACCCGTCCCACGCGATCGTAGAGCTCGGCCAAAGCCTGCTCGTCGCCGCGCGAGACGAGCGCCACGAGCGCCTCGTCGGAGAGGTGAGCCTGGTGCTTTCGCATCGCCCAGGAGGACGACGCTAGCACGGGCTGCACGAGATCGAGAGTGGGGGACACGGGGGTGATTCGCATCAGAGGCCGTCTCGGTTCGAGCGTTTGAGCCGACCGAACCGATCGAGGGCATCCGCCGAACCAGCGCCGACCATCGACCTCCACGAAGGAGCTCACAATGCGCAAGGCGTTCATCCTGGTGCTCGCACTCTCCGCCCTGGTGGCGGCGGCGATCACCGCGGCGGTGGCGTCGGGCCCGGACCGTGCGTCCGCCGCCGACCACCTCGACGCCCCGGGCCTCACCCCGCCGGGCGGCAACACCCAGCTCGACCTCACCGACGTGTACGCGTGGCGCGCGAAGAACGGCAACACCGTGCTCGCGTTCAACGTCAACGGTGCCTCGAAGCCCGGCGACAAGCCGGTCTTCGCGAGCGGCGTGCCGACGGTCGGCTCGTCCAAAGGTGTCTCCTACAACCTCAACGTCGACAACAACGGCGACGCGGTGGCCGACGTCAAGCTGGCCGTCACGTTCGGCAAGCCCGACGCGAACGGCGTGCAGGATCTCACGCTGTGGCGGAACGGCAAGTCGATCCTCATCGGGCAGAGCACCGCGCCCGGCAAGAAGGTCGTCACCATCAATCGCGCCGGCAAGGTGAAGGCGTTCGCCGGTCTTCGCGAGGACCCGTTCTTCTTCGACCTCGACGGGTTCATCAACATCCTCGCCGCGCTCGACGACGACAAGACCAACGACGCCAAGTCCCTCGTCGGCTGCAAGGCCCCGCGCAAGGACTTCTTCGCCGGGCTCAACGTCTCCGGGATCGTGATCGAGCTTCCGCCGTCGCTGCTGACGGCCGGCGGCTCCAAGATCGGCGTCTGGGCGACGACGACCGTGGGTGGCAAGCAGATCGACCGCATGGGCCGGCCCGCGATCAACACCGTGTTCATCCCGAACAACCCGTTCCCGGGTGAGCAGAAGGGGCAGGTCCCGTCCAAGAAGAACACGTTCAACAAGTCGCAGCCGAAGGACGACCAGGCCAAGTTCCGCAGCGAAGTCGTGAACACGCTGCAGGTGCTGTTCAGCCTGAACGACGCCGCCGGTGACGACAAGACCGACGACGCGAAGCAGATCAACGGTCTCGCCGACGTGCTGCTGCCGGACATCCTCACGTTCGACACCGCCAGCTCCGACGGCTTCCTCAACGGGCGCAAGCTCAGCGACGACGTGATCGACGCCGAGCTCAACCTCGTGACCGAGGGCACCGTCAAGACCGACTGCGTCTCCAAGAACGACCGGAAGTTCTGGCCGAACTTCCCCTATCTCGCGGCGAATCACTGATCCCGTCGCATCGCTGTCGCCGAAGGGCGGCCCCTCGGGGCCGCCCTTCGCCGTTTCGGGTCGATCGAACCGGTGGTCGGTGACGGGCGAATCAGCGGCATGAAGGCGAGAGCAATCGTCCTGGCGGTGGCAGCTGTATCGGCTGCGCTCGTCGTTCTCCTCGGGTCGCCCCTGGGGGTCGAGACCCGGGCGACGACCGGCACGCAGAGCTCGGTCGATGTCGGCGCGCTCGTGGAGCAGTTCTCGTCGCAGTCGACCGGGTCGGTCGTGGCACGGCTGGAGCGCGACGCCGAAGCCCGGCCAGGCGACACACGCCTCCTCACCCTGCTCGGGCTCGGCTATCTCCAGCGGTTCCGGGAGACGGGCGACCCCTCCTGGCTGGGACGCGCAGACGCCGCGCTCGGGCGGCTGCCGGCCGGCTCCGCGGATGCGCTGTCGCTGACGGCGAAGGCGCAGCTCGCCGTCGTCCAGCACCGCTTCCGTGATGCGATACCCCTTGCGCGGCGGGCCGTCAGGCGCGATCCCGGGTCGGCTGCCGCGCTCGGGGTGCTGGGCGATGCCCTGCAGGAGACCGGCCGCTACCGCGAGGCCTTCGCCGTCTTCGACCGGATGGCCATGCTGGGACCGTCGGTCGGCGCCTATGCCCGTGTCGGCTTCGCGAGGCGGTTGCGCGGCCGGGTCGACGCCGCGATCGACGCGTTCGAGCTCGCGCTCGAAGCAGGCTCGGCGATTCCCGAACAGACTGCCTGGGCCGAGGTCCAGTACGGCTCCCTGCTCCTGTCCCGCTCGCGGGTGGACGACGCCGAGGCGGCGTACCGCCGGTCGCTCGAGGCGTCTCCGGGGTATGTCCACGCGAGAGCCGGGCTCGCGCGCGTCGCCGTCGTGCGCGGCAGGTTCGGCGAGGCGGCCCGCCGTCTCCAGAGCGTGGTTGCGAGCCTTCCGGTCCCGCAGTACGCGATCCTGCTCGGCGACGTGCAGCGGCGCGCGGGGCGTCTGCGCGCAGCGGCGCGGACGTATGACCTGGTCGGCACCATAGAGCGGCTGTTTGCCGCGCAGGGCGTACGAACCGACCTGCAGACCGCGCTGTTCGACCTCGACCGCAATCATGCGCCGGCCACAGCTCTCGCTCGTGCGCGAGCTGCCTATCGCGAGGCGCCTGGGGTCTCAGCGGCGGACGCCGTCGCGTGGGGGCTCGTCCGCGTCGGCCGCTGCCGCGAAGCTCTGACGTGGTCCGACCGCGCGCTCGCCCTCGGCGACGCCGACGCACTCTTCCTTTTCCATCGCGGGATGGCCGAGCGCTGCCTCGGGGACGCGGAGGCCGCCCGGAGCTCGATGCGGCGCGCGCTGGCGCTCGACCCGGGGTTCTCCGTCCGGTTCAAGCCGCTCGCCGAGGCGATCGCGGCGACCCGCGCCTGAGCCGGGCGGCCGCACCGAACCGATCCGGACCGGCCGGCGAACCACGGCGACCGCCCAAGAGGGAAAGGAGAAAGGTGATGACGAAGCTCATCGCAGGGTTCGCCACCATCGTCGCGCTCGTCGCGGCGGCGTTGGCAGCCGCGCTCGTCGGGGGACCGGCGACCGCAGATGCGTCGAGCCACCGGGAGGCGCCGCTGATCAGCGACGACCCGGCGGCCGACAACACCGATCTGTACGCGTTCGTGAGTCCCGATGCTCCGAACACCGTGACGATCATCGCGAACTACATCCCGTTCGCAGACCCGGCCGGTGGCCCGAACTACAACAGGTTCGACCCGTCCGTCCGGTACGAGATCAAGGTCGACAACAACGGGGACGCCGAGGAGGACGTCGTCTACCGCTTCCAGTTCAAGACGACGCTCGCGAACCCGAACACGTTCCTCTACAACACGGGTCCGATCGGGTCGGACGGAGCCGACGCGGACTTGAGCGTGAGGCAGACCTACAGCGTCAAGCGGCTGGTGCTCAATTCGCACGGTCACGTGGTCTCGGAGTCGACCCTCGGCTCGAACCTCGTCGTCCCGCCCGCGAACATCGGACCGCGATCCAACCCGACCTACAACCCGACTGACGGAGTCGTCAACCTCGGGGGCAACCGCAAGGTCTTCGCGGGCCCGCGCGACGATCCGTTCTTCGTCGACCTCGGGTCGATCTTCGACCTCGCGGGGCTGCGGCCCTTCAACCCCGCGCACCTCATCCCGCTCGCGGGTGAGAGCGGTCAGGACGGCGTGCGCAATTACAACACGTACTCGCTCGCCATCCAGGTGCCGAAGACGGACCTGCTCCGAACGCCGATGGCGGACGGGGTGATCGGGGTCTACGCCACGGCAAGCCGCCAGAGGATCCGCATCCTGCACGAGAACGGCACCGTTGACACGATCGGCAAGTGGATCCAGATCTCGCGACTCGGGAATCCGCTGATCAATGAGGTGATCATCCCGCTCGGGAAGAAGGACTACTGGAACGCCAGCGACCCGTCCGACGACTCACAGTTCCTGAGTCACTACACGAACCCCGAGCTGGCCGGGCTCGCGAACCTCCTCTATCCGGTGCTGGACGATGCCCCGACGAGTAATCGTGCTGATCTCGTAGCTGTGTTGCTGACGGGCGTCGATCTGCCCGGTGAGGCCAACCTCAACTTCACCGGCGACAGGAAGGCTGACCTGCTCCGGCTGAACACGGCGATCCCACCGGCGGCGAGCCCGAACAAGCTGGGCGTGCTCGCCGGGGACTTCGCCGGCTTCCCCAACGGCCGGCGGCTCGCCGACGACGTGACGGACATCGAGATCCGTGCGGTCGCCTGCGGGTATGGCCCGGTCGTGGCCACGCTCGGTATCTGCGACCTGTCTCCGAACAACACGCTCGGTGACGGAGTCGACGTGAACGAGAACGCGTTCCTCGCCGGCTTCCCGTACGTGGCGGCGCCCAACCAGGGCTACGCCCACACCGGGCACAGGTAGGAGCGAGGGCTCGGATGAGACGCAGGACTGCTCTTCTGGCCGCCACGGGGCTGGCCGCCGCCATCGGCGCCGGCAGCCTCCTGGGGGGCGTGCTCACCGAGTCCCGGCAGGTCGGAGCGAGCCGGGTCTCCCTTGTCCAATGGAGACCCGGCCCCGCCCTCGCCGAGCGTGCGGTGTCCGGTGTTCCCGGCGCCGGCACGGCGGCATCTGTCGCCGACCTCGAGACCCTCGTTCGGGCTGAGCCACGGAACGCAGACGCACTCGGCGTGCTCGGCCTCGCCTATCAGCTGCGCTGGCGTGAGACGGGCGACGCGTCGTACCTGCCGCGCGCGCGCGCGGCGCTCACGCGGGCGCTCGCCGCCCGGCCCGCTGACCCCACCGCGACGCTCGGGCTCGGCTCGCTCGCACTCACGCAACACGAGTTCGTCCGGGCGCTCGAGCTCGGTCGGACGGCACGGCGCCTCTCGCCGTACTCGGCCAAGCCGCTGGGGGTCGTGGGCGACGCGCTCGTCGAGCTGGGTCGCTATCCGGACGCGTTCAGGGCGTTCGAGCGGATGGTGGCGCTGAAGCCCAACCTCGCCTCGTACGCCCGCATCGCCTATGCGCGCGAGTTGACGGGCGACCGGGAGGGCGCGATCGCCGCCATGAGGCTGGCCCTGGACGCTGCGGGCGGTGCACCTGAGCCGACCGCGTGGACGCTCGTCGAGCTCGCCAAGCTCGAGCTCGGCAGCGGGCGGCTCCTGGACGCCGAGCGCTCGGCGCGCGCTGCACTTTACTCCCTGCCAGGCTACGTCTTCGCCCGCGAGCAGCTCGCCAGGGTGCAGGCCGCGCGCGGACGGCTGCGCGCCGCGATCGCGCAGGCGAGCCGCGCCGCGGAGGCGACTCCGCTGCCCCAGTTGGTGGCGCTCCACGCCGACCTGCTGGCCCGCGCCGGAAGGCATGCAGAGGCCCGGCGGCAGCGCATGACGGTCAATGTCATCGAGCGCCTGTTGCAGGCCAACGGCGTCCGGGTCGACCTGGAGTCGACGGTGTACCGTGCCGACCAGCGAATGTCTCCTCTCGCGACTGTCCGTCTCGCGCGAAGCGCGCGCGCGGCCCGCCCGTCGATCTACGGCGACGATGCACTTGGCTGGGCGCTGGCGCGTGCCGGGCGCTGCCGGGAGGCATTGCCGTGGCTTCGGCGGTCGTTACGGCTGGGCACGCGTGACGCTCTGCTCTTCTTCCATCGCGGATACGCCGAGGGGTGCGCGGGCAACCGCGACGCGCGGCGTGCGTGGTATCGCAAGGCGCTCGACTTGTCGCCGGCGTTCTCGGTGCGCTGGGCGCCCGTCGCACAGGCCGCGCTCCGGGGTGGACAGTGACGCCGGCCGGCGCAGGAGACCCGATGACGACCGAGCGGACGCTGTACGCGCTGTTCCGAGCGATGGTGCAGACGCTCCCCGGTTCCGAGCTCGACGAGGCGGGGACGGTTTCACGGCACCACTGCTCTCCGCTGAATCCGATGTTCAAGGGCGCGTGGCAGCTGTCCGCCTCCGACCCGAGCACGATCGACAGCTCAATCGACGAGACCCTCGAGTGGTTTGCGGAAAGAGGTGCTCCAGTCGTCTTCTGGTGGTGCGATGCCGAGAGCCCCGATGATCTCGGGACGCGCCTCGAGGCGCGGGGGCTGCAGCCGTTCGAGGTCGGGGCACCGGTGCTCGAGGCTCCGCTCGACGCCCTGCGCGCGGTCCATGCCGCACTTGCCGGGCTCCGCATCGACCAGGTCGAGACCGAGGAGCAGCTGCAGGAGTGGAAGGCGGCGTTTCTCGCGTCCTTCGAAGTCCCGGAGTTCGCGGTACAGGCGTGGGTCGACGCGACCCTGCAATCCGGGCTCGGTCGCACGCCGTGGCGGCTCAGCGTCGCCACGCTCGCAGGCGCGACCGTCGGCTCGGCGATGCTCTTCGTGAACGGCCCGGTGGCCGCGCTGATGCAGATGGGTGTGGTGCCCGGGGCCCGCCGGCAGGGAATCGGCGCCGCGCTCCAGCTCGAACGCGTCGCGCAGGCGCGGGAGCTCGGATGCACCACCGCGGCCCTCTTCGCGAGCGCCGACGGGTATTCGCCCTACCTCCGGCTCGGCTTCCGCGATACAGGCCGACGCCTCAGCCGCTACCTGCTGCTCACCGACGGCGCGGGGACCGTGGCCAACCGGCGGCGGGTGGTGGGTTGATGCGCCGCCTGCTCGTCAGCTCGCTGCTATTGGCGCTCGCCGTGGTCGCGGCCCTGGCGCGCCCCTCGGGCGCGGCCGCTCATCCACTCGGGAACTTCACCGTCAATCACTACTCGGGCCTCGAGATCGCCGGTGACACCGTCTACGTGCGGCAGGTGCTCGACCTGGCCGAGATTCCCACCTTCCAGATTGGTGACCAGGTACGCGCTCGCGGCTACGCGGCACGGCTCGCCGGGCAGCTCGTGCTGCGCATCAACGGACGCCGCGTGCCGCTCGCGGTGAGAGCGGCGACCGTGGAAGCGTCCCCCGGTGCCGGTGGGCTGGAAACCCTCCGGTTCGAGGCGATCTACGCGGCTCCGGCGACCGGCGGGGCGCTGACCTTCGCCGACCGCTCGTTCCCCGGCCGGATCGGCTGGCGCGAGATCACCGCCGCCGCCCGCGACGGTGCGACGCTGCAGGGGAGCGCCGCGCCCGTGGAGAGCGTGAGCGCGCGGTTGCGGGCGTACCCGGACGACCGTCTCCGCTCGCCGCTCGATGTGCGAAGTGTCGCCTTCTCGTTCACGGCCGGCCCGGGTGGCGCTGTCGCGCCCACGCTCAAGCCACCGACTGTGGCCACGGACGAGCACGCAGGCTCGGGGTTCGAGAGCCTGATCGCGAAAGGCGAGCTTTCGTTCGGCGTCGTGCTGGCGGGTCTCGCGATCGCGCTCTTCTGGGGGGCGGTGCACGCGTTGACGCCCGGCCACGGCAAGGCGCTGGTCGCCGGCTATCTGATCGGCACGCGCGGCCGTGTGCGCGACGCGTTCCTGCTCGGCGCCACGGTCACGATCACCCACACCGCAGGGGTCTTCGTCCTCGGCTTCGTCACGCTCGCACTCTCGAGCTTCATCGTCCCCGAGACGCTGTACCCGTGGATCACTCTCATCTCAGGCGTGCTCGTGGTGGCCGTGGGGGCGGCGGTCCTGTGCAAGCGGCTGCGCAGCGGCGGCTGGCAGGATCATTCACACGACCACGACGATCTCGGGCTCGATGACGACGGCCACGGTCGCGACGGCGAGAGCCAAGGTCACTCGCACGATCACCACACCGGGCACGGCCACGACCACGGCCATCATCATCATGCCGGCGGCGATCACGGCCACCACCACCATCACCATGACCATCACGCCGGCGAACGTCACGACGACGGAGCTGACCGGTTGGAACGCCGTGGGGTGATCGGTGTGGGGATCGCGGCCGGGTTGCTGCCCTGCCCGTCGGCGCTGGTCGTCCTGCTCAGCGCGATCGCGCTGCACCGAGTCGGCTTCGGGCTCGCGCTGATCGTGGCGTTCAGTTTCGGGCTCGCCGCCACGATCACCGGCATCGGGCTTGTCGCCGTGCTCGCGCGGCGAGCGTTCGGACGGGCGAGACTCGACGGCCCGCTCGTGCGCGCGTTGCCGGCGGTGAGCGCGGCTGTGATCCTCGCCGTCGGCCTGGTGCTGACGGTGCGTGCGATTCCGGCAGTCGTCTGACCGAACCGAATCGACCGGCCGAGCGAACCACCACCGTCAACGAGACGAGGAGACGGAGCGATGTTCGGGCTTGATGACTGGATCGCGGGGCTTTCGCAGGGAGGATCGGTCGCAGTCGTGATTGCCGTAGCCGTGCTGCTGGGGTTGCGGCACGCAACCGACCCGGATCACCTCGCGGCCGTGACCACGCTCGTCGCCTCGGGGAAGGCGGGTGCCAAGGGCGCATCGACGCGCCTCGGCCTCTGGTGGGGCGCCGGCCACGCGCTGACGCTCGTCCTCTTCGGGCTCCCGATCCTGCTCGCGGAGCGCTACCTTTCCGAGCCCCTGCAGCGTGGCGCCGAGTCAGCGGTCGCCGCCCTCATCATCTTCCTCGCGATCAGGCTGCTTGTCCGGTGGCGTCACGGGTTCTTCTCCCTCCACGCCCATCCGGACACCGATCCGTCACACCGCCATCCCGTGCGCAGGCCGCTGGGGGCGTTCGGCATCGGCTTGGTGCACGGGATCGGCGGCAGCGCCGGCGTCGGCGTGCTGCTGCTGGCGGCAATCCCTTCACAGAGCCTGGCGATCGCCTCGCTGCTCGTGCTCGCACTCTTCACGGCGGTCTCCATGGCGATCGTCACCGCCGGGTTCGGCGCCAGCCTCCAGCTCCGGCCCGTCGCCGGCTCGATGGCGGTGCTCGCACCCGGACTCGGTCTGGCCAGCCTGGCTTTCGGCGCGTGGTACGCGGCGGCGGTCTGGAGCCTGGCTCCGTATCCGTTCTGACCGGCAGGGAGAATCTCTAGGATCGCTCCATGGAAATGGGCCTGGAGCGCATCACGAGCTACGCGGTCGATGTGCTCCCCGCAGGGCTCCTGGAGCAGAAGCTGGCCCGCGGCGAACCGCTCCGCTTCAAGCTCGGGATCGACCCGACCGCGCCCGACATCCATCTCGGGTTCGCGTTCGTGCTCGACCGGCTTGCGGGCTTCCAGCGTGAGGGCCACACGGTCGTCCTCATCGTCGGGGACTACACGGCGCGGATCGGCGATCCCTCCGGGCTGTCAAAGGAGCGGCCGATCCTTGACGACGCCGAACTCGACTCGAACGCGAAGCTCTTTGCCGAGCAGGTGTTCCGCATCCTCGACCGCGAGCGCACCGAAGTGCGGTTCAACTCCGAGTGGCTCGGCAAGCTCACGTACGCGGAGGTAGTGAGGCTGACGAGGACGCTCACCGTCGCCCAGTTGCTCGAGCGCGACGACTTCGCGAAGCGGTTCGCCGCGCACGCGCCCATCTCGCTGTCGGAGCTGCTGTACCCGCTGATGCAGGCGTACGACTCGGTCGCGATCGAAGCCGACGTCGAGATCGGAGGCACCGACCAGCTCTACAACCTGCTGGCCGGCAGGACGGTGATGCCGAGCTACGGCCTCGAGCCCCAGGTCGTGATGACGTTCCCGCTGCTCGTCGGGCTAGACGGCCGGGAGAAGATGTCGAAGTCGAAGGGCAACTACGTCGGCGTCAACGATCCGCCTGAG
Organism: Gaiella sp.; assembly: GCA_046160185.1. Taxonomy (GTDB): domain Bacteria; phylum Actinomycetota; class Thermoleophilia; order Gaiellales; family Gaiellaceae; genus Gaiella. The sequence goes on from JBJXGY010000148.1 coordinate 17,025, forward strand.
GAGATGTTCGGCAAGGTGATGTCGATCCCCGACGACGCGCTCGCCCAGTGGTGGTCGCTGGTCGTCGACGGCGGCGAGCATCCTGACGAGCCCATGTCGTGGAAGCTCGAGCTCGCCCGCCGTGTGGTCGCACGCTGGCACGGGGAGGAGGGTGCGATCGCGGGGGAGGCTCACTTCACGCGCGTCGTCCGTGAGGGGGGCGCTCCGACCGACATGTCAGACGCGGTGCTGCCGTCGGGCGACCCCGTCCACCTGCCGGCGGTCGTCGCCGAGGCCTTCGGGATGTCCTCCAGTGAGGCGCGGCGGCTCATCGCACAGGGCGCCGTCAAGGTCGCGGGACACGTGGTCACCGAGCTCGACCTCCCGCGCGACGCCCTGGCGGGCGCCGTGCTGCAGGCCGGCAAGCGGCGGTTCGCTCGCCTCGTCGACGCGCTTTGACACCCGCCGAGGGTCTGCTATAGTTTTGCGGCCGCCCGGAAGGGCGACTGGCAGTCTGCAACTCGACCCAGGGGCAGCCTTCGGCACAATCGGATACGACCACGTACCGCATTGCATCGGAGGCCTCTGGCGCGAGTCGGAGGTTTTTTGTCGTCAGGTGGCACCGGTCTTTGAAAACTCAACAGCGTGCGTTTATGTCGAGCCGGTGCCGGCACGATCCGCTCCCGCCTTGCGCGGAAGCGGGGTAGAGCCGTCACCGCATCAATAAACCCGTCACCGGCGACGCCCCTCGGGGCGCCGATCGGGGACACCTTTTGAGCACAAGCTCGAGGGGAGACACGTTTGCCGGCCCGATCGCCCTCGCGGCGTGAGGATGCCGGCGACAAGTTCTTCACGGAGAGTTTGATCCTGGCTCAGGACGAACGCTGGCGGCGCGCTTAAAACATGCAAGTCGAGCGAGAACCGGGGCTTCGGCCCTGGGGAAAGCGGCGAACGGGTGAGTAACACGTGAGTAACCTGCCCTCGGCACCGGAATAGCCCGGGGAAACTCGGATTAATGCCGGATAGCCCCACAGTCTCTCGGGACGGTGGGAAAAGGTAGCTTCGGCCTCTGGCCGAGGATGGGCTCGCGGCGGATTAGCTTGTTGGCGGGGTAACGGCCCACCAAGGCGACGATCCGTAGCTGGTCTGAGAGGACGATCAGCCACACTGGGACTGAGACACGGCCCAGACTCCTACGGGAGGCAGCAGTTGGGAATCTTGCGCAATGGGCGAAAGCCTGACGCAGCGACGCCGCGTGCGGGACGAAGGCCTTCGGGTTGTAAACCGCTTTCAGGAGGGACGAAGCCACTCGGGTTAATAGCCCAGAGGGTGACGGTACCTCCAGAAGAAGCCCCGGCTAACTACGTGCCAGCAGCCGCGGTAATACGTAGGGGGCAAGCGTTGTCCGGATT
>JBJXGY010000149.1:0-5983 GCA_046160185.1 Gaiella sp.
CCACTCGCGCGCCGCGGGGCTCGGGTCGGCGACGCCCGCGAGCACCACATCCGGGTGTTGCGCCATGCGCGCCGCGTGCATGCGCCCGCTGCCGCCGGCGCCGAGCAGCACGATCGGCATGCGCGCCGATCCGGACGAAGCGGCCGAGCGCGTCTTCGCGGCGCTCACGGCGTGGCCGCTCGTGCCGGCGCCGCACCCGCTCCGGCGGCATGCGCTCCGCGAAGGAGGAGCCGCTCGCTGTTCGGATCGGCCGGCGACCCGTCCGCTCGTGTGTGCAACACCAGATGCCCCGATTCCAGCCCGGTCGTTTCGTCCGCCATCCTCAACGCGCTCCTTACCATTCTGCTCGACCGCGAGGCCGTGGTGCTGCTGGACATCGCGTCGCTCTCGAATGAGGAAGTGGCGGACAGGCTCCGGCTCATCCCTGACCCGCCGAGAGTTGCATCCACCGCGGCCGGCTCCAGCTCTGCGGGCTGCTCGAGCCGCCCGCGGGATCGCGGCGGTCTCCGTCGGTCCGGGCCTTCCGGGCGGCACCCGACGTTCCGCGAGGTGCCAAGAAGGGCCGGACTGAACGTGGGAGCTACAAGCTGGTCGGGCCGCCGAGCTCGGTGATCGCGAGGGGCTCGAAGGTCTTGCCAGGCGTACCGCCCATGCAGAGGAGCTGGACGCCCTCGCTGCCGGTCACGATCTTTCGCTTCTCGGCGGCGCCGACGCGGATGAACGTGCCGGGCTCGATGCTGTACTGCTCGGCGCCGACCTTCAGCGTCGCCTTGCCGTGGAGAGCGGTGTAGATCTCCTCCTGGTCGTCGGCGATCGGCGGCCCGGCGTGATCGTGCTCGGGATAGTTCTCCCAGTTGGGCGGCATGTTGATGATGTTCATGCCGAACGAGCGCGCGCCTAACGACGCGCGTGCCCGCACGAAGCTCCCCTCGAACACGGACTCCATCTCGTCGACGCGCTTGACGGTGACGTCGGTCATCGCTCTCCTCCTTGCTCGCGGATTATCGATGCCTGGGTAGCGGAGGGCTTGAATGCGGCCCTTCCCGCGACTCCTGGCGGGAGGTTACCCGCCTCGCAGCCCGAGGGGGTTCTCGCGCTACTCCGTGCGAGGAAGAGAATGCCTGACCCGGAGCACAGGGTGGAGTGGAGCCGGGGGGCTCCACTCCATCCTGTATCCGAGGGCTAGGCAGCCAGGTCGGCCGCGGGCTCGAGTGCCGCGTCGGCCCGCGCGGGGGCCTGCTCGAGGTCCTGCCGGCGGATCAGTGCAAGCGCAGCGACGATCCCGACAGCGGCGATCGCTGCCCCCACGAGGAACGCCTGGGTGAATCCGTCGACGAGCGCGACCGGGAGTGCGGCACCGGCTGCCACCGCGTCGTCCGTGCGCGAGGTCGCGATCGTCGACAGCGCGGCGATGCCGAGGGCGCCACCGATCTGCTGCGACGTGTTGAGGAGCCCGGAGGCCAGACCCGCCTCGGCGGGGCGGACGCCGGCCAGCGCGGCGATCGAGATCGGCACGAACGAGAAGCCGATGCCGATCGCGATCAACAGGAAGCCGGGGAGGAGGTCTGTGAGGTACGAGCCTTCGACCGAGACCTGGGTGAAGAGGACGAGCCCGGCCGTGAGCGTCGTCATCCCGATCACTAGCACCGGTTTCACGCCGACGCGCGTCACGAGTTGCGCGGCGACGGCCGAGGTGAAGATCGCCGTTCCCGCCACCGCCAGGTAGGCGACACCGGTCTTCATGGCCGAGTACCCGAGCACCTGCTGCATGTACAGCGTCAGGATCAGGAACATGGAGAACATCGCGGTGCCCATGATCAGGCCGGCGATGTTGGCGCCGCTCACGGTCTTCGTGCGCAGGAGGCCGAACCGCATCAGCGGCTCTGGATGACGGCGCTCCCAGCCGACGAAGCCCGCGAGGAGTGCAAGCGAGCCGGCGAGGAACCCGAGCGTCCCGGCCGCGACCCACCCGTCCTGACCGGCCTTTGTGATCGCATACACGAGCGCCGACAGCCCGCCGGTGACGAGCACGGCGCCGACCACGTCGAACCTGCGCACACTGGCGTCGCGGCTCTCGGAGAGCAGCAGCGGCGCAAGCCCGAACACGACGACGCCGACCGGGATGTTGACGAGGAAGATCCACTCCCAGCTGAGTGCGTCGGTGAGGATCCCGCCGAGCAAGACGCCCGCCGCGGCTCCGAAGCCACCGACGGCGCCCCACACACCGAGCGCGATGTTCCGTTCGCGTCCCTCGACGAACGTGGTCGAGAGGATCGAGAGGGCCGCCGGCGCGATGACCGCCGCGCCGAGCCCCTGCAGCGCCCGCGCTGCGATCAGCGAGGTCTCCGACCAGGCGAGGCCCGCGAGCAGCGAGGCCGCCACGAACACCGCGACGCCGATCAGGAACAGCCGGCGGCGACCGAGGAGGTCGGCCGCACGGCCGCCGAGCAGCAGGAAGCCACCGAACACGAGCGCGTACGCGCTGATCACCCACTGCAGGTTCTCCTGCGAGAACCCGAGATCGTCCTGAATCGAGGGGAGAGCCACGTTCACGATCGCGATGTCGAGGACGATCATGAACTGGATCACGCTCAGCAGTACGAGCGCCAGCCACCTCCGTTTCTCTGATGCCACCATCTCACTGTCCTTTCGTCTCTGTAGCTGAAGCTTGCAAGTTAGCAAATAAGACTTTCACTAAGCAAGTCAATCCTCGCAAACAGCAAGTACAGCAGCTATAGTGCTTCCATGACCAAGCGCTACGACCAGTACTGTCCGGTCGCCCATGCCCTGGAGCTGGTTGGGGAGCGCTGGTCGCTGCTGATCGTCCTGGAGCTGCTCGGCGGCCCGAAGCGCTACACCGACCTCGCCGCCAACCTACCGGGGATCGGCACCAACATCCTCGCCGACCGGCTCAAGGAGCTCGAGCGAGGAGAAGTGCTCCTGAAGCGCCGGCTGCCGCCGCCCGCGGCCTCCCAGGTCTACGAGCTCACCGACTACGGCTCGGCACTGAAGCCGATGATCCGTGAGCTGACACTGTGGGGCTTGCGCACCCTTGGCCCACCGCAGGAGACGGACGAGCTGCCACCGGGCTGGCTCGCGAATGCGCTCGATACCGTCTTCGCACCGGTCGCACCGCCCGGCCGCATCGAGTTCCGTGTCGGCGGGGAGGTTGCAGCGCTGGTGGATGGCGCGGTACTCGACGGTCCGATCGATCGCGCCGACGTCGTCGTCGAGACCGACCCGACCGGCTTCTACTTCATGTTCGTCGAGCGTCGACTCGACGGCGTCCACGTCGACGGCGATGCCGAGGTGCTCGAGCAGTTACTCGACGCAGCGGCTCCCCGAACGCTCGGCAGCCCCGCGCCGATCTCGTAGAGCTTCAATCGTCCGGGGTGGGTGACCGCGTTTCCCCTGCAGGGACGCGCATTTTCACCCGCTGCGTGTGATGGAGAACCGGCCCGAGCGCGATAGGTTCGCGACCCGCGGACGATCCTGAGGACCGGGCGTCCAGGGCCAACCGAATGAACGTCCAGGGATGCCGGGACGCGGGGACGACATTCTCATCACGAGAAGGGAGCGCCCCATGAGTGAGTTCGGAGAGCACGCGGACCCGATCGTCGAGTTGCAGGCTGCAGTCGAGGCTGCGGAGGCTCTGGCCAAGGAGGAGCAGGCGTTCGGTGAGGCCTACGAGGCCTTCCATCTGGGCGACGCCGCACGGTTCCAGAGCATCCTCGATCACATCGGTCGCGGCCATGACTGCGAGCGGATCTGTTACGTCTTTTGCGAGAAGCGCTGCGTCGGCCACTGCCACCGGCTCTGCCCGGAGCGGCCGACACGGCCGGTCGACGTGGCCGAGATCCGCGCGTTCGTGCAGGCGTTCGCGCCGGTCGCCCGCTCCAAGCAGTCGCTCACGAAGCTGCTCGCGGTCGCGGAGAAGGAAGACGCCAAGGCCTGGCAGGCCGAGCTCAGAAAGCACCAGCTGCATCCGTTCTGCCACCAGGTCTGCCACTTCCTGTGCAAGGTGCGGTGCAAGCGCGTCTGCCGCGACCTGTGCAACAGGCCGGAGCTCACGCGGATCAGCTCGATCCCGACTCCGCAGTTCGACGCCCAGGGGTTCGGGAGCGGGCCCAGCATCCCGCCCTTTCACGTCCCGGTCCCGAACCCGCCGGGCGGCGTAGGGCACCACCCGATCGGCGCCTCGTCGTGGCTGATGGGCCGGTTCAACTTCCCCAGCGCGACGCAGTACATGGTCGAGGTCGCGACCGCTCCCGGCGGTCCGTACAACCCGATCATCGTCCCCGTCGAGGGCTACCCGGAAATCCCGCCGCCGCCCCCGCCTCCGTACCTCTCGCGCGTCCCGGACGGGGCCGGGTGGTACGACATCGCCGATCTCTTCTTCTCCGACGGCGGGAACACGACCAGCGGCGAGAAGACGCTGATGTACTGGCCGACTCCCGCAGACGACCTCTACTACCTGCGGTTGCGGGTTCGCGACGGCGTCAGCCAGAAGGTCAGCGGCCCGCGCGCCGTGCGGGTGGACAACAGCTCCCCTCCGACGCCGGTGATCAAGCTCGAGCTGAAGACCCCGAGCGGTGAGCTGAAGCCGCTCAAGTGCGGCAAGGTGAAGAAGGGCGACGGGCTGATCAGGATCACGGTGCAGGCGTCCGACCCGAACTTCTCGAGCCTCGGCGTTGCGGCGCAGGGCAACTCGAGCCTCTCGGTGCCGGTGGTTGCCGTACCCGAGGGTTCGATGGGCCCGGCGGTGCCGCTGTCGAAGACCTACAACGGGAACGTGCTCGACACGGGGTACCCCGTCCCGACGTCGTTTCTCTGGGACCCCTGGAACGACCCGCGGATCGTCCCCTGCTGCTACGTCGTGCGCATCGACATCAACGACCGCGCCGTGCTCAACAACGTGTGGAGCGGCGGGCATTCGAACGCCGGCTGGGAGGCGATCGAGATCGGCTTCTGAGCCCGACTATCTCCGAGGCCTGACTGGTTGGAAGACCCGAATCGCGAGCCGAGGCTCGCGGTTCGGGCTCGCTCGGTAATGCCGCGGAAATCCGATGGAGCTCGAGCGAACAGGGGACGCAGAGCGGTGCGGACGCGAAGCGCGCTCGAGATCAGCAGCGAGATCGGCGATCGCATCACGATGGCGTCGCCAGGATCCTTGCTGCCGCCAGCGCTGAGTTCGAGCAAGGACGGGTAGAGGGGCAACAGCTGACCCTCGACCAAGCGGTGGCGTACGCTCTCGATACCGATAAGGAGGAGAGATGAAGCGCGTCGTCGTTCGCTACAAGGTGAAGCCCGACCGGGCCGACGAGAACCAACAGCTGATCGAGCGGGTCTTCGCGAAGCTCATGGAGACACGGCCCGACGGCCTGCGCTACGCGAGCCTTCGGCTTGCGGACGGTGTCAGCTTCGTGCACGTGGCGTCGATCGAGACCGACGACGGCTCCAACCCCTTGTCGGCCCTGCCCGAGTTCGCCGAGTTCACCCGTGACATCGCCGAGCGGTGCGACGAGCCGCCTGTCGCGCAGGACGCCACCGTGGTCGGCACGTACGGGTTCGTCCCCGACTGACGACAAGGGCAGGCGGGAGGCGATAGGCGTTCGCGCTAGCCGCCGCCCGCGAGCTGTCCCCGCACCTCCCCCGCCTGATTCTTCGCCGTGTGGACGTTGACGTAGGCCCGCCCGGACTCGATCGCTGCCACCGCTGCCTCGGTTAGCGCCACAGACCCACGCGCTCCGTTCTTGCACGGGCGGCACAGCGCAGCCACCACGGCGCCCGCCTTCCCCCGCTTGCCGACATGCAGGTGCGCCGCGACCGCGGGGCCTGTGAGGTTCGAAAACGAGAGCCTCCAGGTGAGCGTCGCCTTCGCCCCGGTCGCGCGCAGGCTGCCGGAGAAGATCCCCGTGGCCCGCGCGGCGCCTGATGGCTGCGGGACTTCCTGGGCGCTCGTGATCGCCACGCGGTAGGCGAT
>JBJXGY010000150.1:0-16570 GCA_046160185.1 Gaiella sp.
GGCCCGTGGTCGTGCGGTACGACAGTGCCTCGGCGACGTGCTCGGGCAGGATGCGGGGCGCCTGGGCGAGCGCTGCGATGGTGCGCGCCACGCGCCCGACACGCGCTCTCCCCCGGCCGGAGAGCGAAAGCCGTTCGACTGCTCTGTCGAGCAGCTCGGTTGCAGCATCGCTGCGCTCGAGCAGGTGCTCTGCCAGTATCGCCCGCGCCTCCTGCACGCGTTCGCGCACTGCGGCGGAGGATTCGCCGTCAGGGCCCGCGAGCTCCTCGGCGCGGGGCCGCGGCATCGACACCGCCAGGTCGAAGCGGTCAAGGAGGGCCCGCGAGAGCTTCTCGCGGTAGCCGGCCACCCGCGCCGCGGTGCACGTGCACGACAGCGCCGGGTCGCCCCTGCCCCCGCACGGACAGAGATTCATGGCGCCGACAAGCGCGAACCGGGCGGGAAAGAGCGCCCTGCCCCCCACCCGGGCGATCGATACACACCCGTCCTCGAGCGGCTGCCGCAGCGACTCGAGGACGGGCCGAGGAAACTCCGGAAGCTCGTCCATGAACAGCACACCCCGGTGAGCGAGGCTGACCTCACCCGGGCGGGGCGTAGCGCCGCCCCCGATCACGGCGGCTGCCGACGCTCCGTGATGAGGAGCACGGAACGGAGGCGTCGTCACCAGCGGCCGCTCAGCCGGGAGCAGGCCCGCTACGGAGTGGATGCGTGTGACCTCGAGCGACTCCTCCCGTGTCATCGGCGGGAGGATCGACGGCAGGCGGCGTGCCAGCATGGTCTTCCCGGTGCCAGGAGGCCCCGAGAGCAGAAGATTGTGGTGTCCCGCCGCCGCTATCTCGATGGCGCGCCGGCCGCGCTCCTGACCGCGTACCTCGGCGAGATCGGGAAGCTCGCCCGGAGCCGCCGCGTGCTCGTCAGGCCGTGCCGGCTCGACCCGGCATCGGCCGCACAGGAACTCGACCGCCTCGGCGACGTGCGAGACCGGCAGCGCCTCGATGCCGGCGAGCGCCGCCTCGGGTGCGGACTCTGAGGCACAGAGAATTGCGCTGAGGCCGGCGTGGGCGGCGGCCTCAGCGACCGCGATCGCACCCGCCACGGCCTTGATACGCCCGTCGAGGGCCACCTCACCGAGGCACGCGTACCGGGAGAGCACGCTGGTAGGCACCTGTTCCGAGGCCCCGAGGATGGCCAGCGCAATGGGCAGATCGAAACCCGTTCCCTCCTTCCGCAGGGACGCGGGCGCGAGGTTGACGGTGATCGACTGCTGCCCCGGCCAGCCGTACCGGGCGTTGATGATCCCGCTTCGGACGCGGTGCCTGGCCTCCTGGCATGCGCGGTCGCCGAGGCCGACGATGGTGAGCCCGTGGCCCGTCTGCAGGCACGCTTCGACATCCACGCGGCGTGGCTCCAGGCCGACGAGAGCGAAGGTGACCGCGCGAGCGACAAGTGCCACACGATCGACGGTACGACGTCAACGGTGGCGGCTTTGCGCCGAATGTGTGCCGGAAATGCGACGGGGCGCCACGCGGCGCCCCGTCGACCGAAGGTGCGGGAAGTCTCAGCCCTTGTAGCAGAGGACGTACAGAGTGAGCGTGCTGCCGTTGCCACTGTCATTGCCCCCGCGAGCGCGGAAGCCGGTGACGACGTTGTTGGAGATGACCGGCTCGATCTCCGAGGTGAAGAGCTCGAGATCGTTGTCATCGTCGCTCCACCCGGTACCCGCCGAGATCGCCTTCTCTCCGTTCTCGCAGTTCTTGGTGACGCTGCGGGTGACGTACTGACTGTTCTGGGCGCCCCCGCCGTCGACGGCGACGGTTGCCGTCCTGACAGTGATCGCGCCGATCGTCCCGGCGGCGCCGGTCGCTCCGGCCGGGCCGGCGGTCCCGGTGGCCCCGGCGGGACCTGCGGGACCTTGCGGTCCCCTCGGAAGCTGCCCAGCCTTGAAGTCGGAGCGGAGCAGCGAGCCGTTTCGGATCTTGGCGGAGGTCACGGCGTCCGTTGCGATCTTTGGCCCGGTGACGGCGCTCGCCTGCAGGTGCACGGTGCCGACGCTATTCGGGGCGACGGCCACAACCGCCGCGATCCCGGTTCCGCTCAAGGCCACGAGCAACGCGATGCAAGCGACGACCATCGCCGGGGACGGTCGACGTCTGAGGATGCGGGACATCGAGCCCTCCTTCCTTGGGAGATTGAGTAAGGGTCGGCCCGACCGTACCAGCGGCCCCGGCTTACTCAGTAGCGCCGAACAGAATGCTTACGCGGGACGGGCGACGAGAATCGACTCGAAGTACTCGCCCGACCGGCGCCCCGTGCGGCGGTTGACATGCCGCTCGTACCTGTCGACCAGTTCGAGGCCGGCTTGCCGGAGAATCGCGGGATACAAGCCGCGGCGATCGTTGACGACGATGCACAGCGGCGCTCCGGGGAGCAGCGCGCCGGCGGCGTTTCGCAGCACGGCGGCGATCCCGTCGACGTAGTCCGCGAGCGCGCCGCGCGACGTCCCGCTGGCCGGGCGTCCGAGCTCGCGGTCTCGGCGCTGGTCGAGGCCGAGCAGCTCGTAGGCGTACCGGTGCTGCTCGTGGTAGTCGATCAACCCGGGGTAGGGCGGCGACGTGATGACACCGTCGAACGGCCCGTGGGCGGAGAGATCGACGTCGCGCGAGTCGTCGTGCACCACGACCGCACGGTGAGCTCCGCGTACACCGGCGAACGCCTCGATGCGTTCGAGCGTGTCGAGCGTGTATCGCAGCAGAAACCGGCGTGCGCTTTCGACGGGGCGGCATTGACGCTTGTGCTTGTGGCACCAATACGGATCGATTTGCGGGGCGCGGGGGAAGTCGAGATCGAAATGGGTCGTGCGCCTGGCAGAACGCGCGGCGCGGGCGAGCACGACGCGCAGCACGTCTGAGGCTGCCGACGTGCCGATCATCTCTCTGAAGGCCAGAAGCTCCTCGGCCGCAGCCGGCGCGAACCATTCGCGGGCGTATGCCGGTGTCGCGATCGGGAGCTCACCGGACAGCTGGTACGCCTGCATCCGCTCGTGAGCCGAGAGCAGTTCGTGCCGGAGCATGGCGAGCGGTGCCCGGGAGGTCTTCACCGAAGCGAGCAGACAGTTGAACGAGGCGATGTCGACGCCGACGGCGTCGTACCCGGACTCGAGACACTGGACGAGCGTGGTTCCCGATCCGAGAAATGGGTCGAGCACTCTGCCCCCCGGCTCGACATGCCGCTCGAGCAACGCCTCCACGAGCTGCGGCACGTACTTGCCCAGGTACGGGTGCAGCCGGTGAACGTGCTTCGTCCGCTCCCGCTCGGGGAGCTCCGCCTCCGACCAGGAGAGCGCCAGGTCGACCGTCCCCAGCTCCTCGTACAGCGCTGCCTGGGAGGCTGCCATCCCCTCCTCTTTCGAGGGGGAACAGCAGCCTCCTGTTCGTCAGACGGCGGCGAGCCGCCGGGCAGTCTCCTGTCGAGCGACCGTTTAGCCTGGATCCAGCGATATGCGTGATCGCGGGGCGTTCGGCTGGGCCGTCAGGACGCGGCGCAGTGGTGACGGGCGGGCCGAGGCCCGTCCGTTGCCGCTGTGACGTGGAGCGCACCGGCTGGGTGCAGGCCCCGCAAGGGGCCGAAACCCGGACGGGAAGCGCCCTGGCGAGCCAGACCGCAACCGCCCGCGCAGATCGGTGGATCCAGGTTTAGCTCCAGTGCAGGCCGTTGGCGGCGTCGCGGGCCTTGAGCCGCTCGATACGCGCCGGGATCGGCGGGTGCGTCGAAAAGAGGCCGGACATGCCGCCGCGGCCGAGCGGGTTGGCGATGTAGAGCGATGCGGTGGCGGGGTTGACCGCCGCCGGGATCAGTTCCGTGCCCCGTTCCAGGCTGCGCAGCGCGCTCGCAAGTGGGCGCCCTTCGCCGAGGAACTGGGCCGCGGTCGCGTCGGCGAGGAACTCACGCTGGCGGGACACGGCGAGCTGGATGAGCATGGCCGCGATCGGCGCGAGCAGGACGGCGGCCAGCATCCCGATCAGAGCCAGCGGCCCGCTGTCCTCGTCGTCCCCGCCTCCGAACAGCCACTGGAACTGCAGGATGTTCGCAATCGCGGAGATGGCGGCGCCGATCATTGCCGCGATCGTGGTCACGAGCACGTCGCGGTTCTTGATGTGCGCAAGCTCGTGGGCAAGCACGCCGCGCACTTCTTCGCGCGGCATCAGCCTCAACAGCCCATCGGTGACGGCGACCGCCGAGGTAGACGGGCTGCGTCCTGTCGCAAACGCGTTCGGCTGCTCGGACGGGATCAGGTAGAGGCGTGGCATCGGGAGCCCCGCTCGCTCGGTGAGGCGCCGGACGTCCTCGTACACGGCCGGTGCGGCCGTCTCGTCGAGCGGTTGCGCCCGGCTCATGCGAAGCGCGATCCTGTCGGAGAACCAGAACATGGCGAGGTTGAAGAGCACCGCCATCAGCGCGAAGACGAGTACGCCTCCGCTGCCGCCGACGATGCCGCCGACACCGATGAAGAGGCCGGTGAGGCCGGCGAGCAGGATCCAGGTTCGGAACCGGGTGTTCATGTGTGGGTGTGTCCTTTCCGGCTGACGAAGTGTCGTGTCAACCGAAGGTTTCTTCCGCCAGATCTTGTGACCTGGCCGGCGCCCCCGGGCCATTGTGGCCGTCTTGACGAGAGCGCCCGTTTGGGAATAGTGCCCCCCGGGGTTGGTTGCCTACAGAGTATCCAAACGCCCGGCCGGCGACGTTATTCCCGCGTTCAGAAATCGAGATCCCGAAGGCGGACCAGACGGCGGCCCGTGATCGCCACGATGTCGTACCGCACGCCGAGCCCGGCATGCGCCGGGTTGCGACGCAGCCATCCCGAGGCGGCGACCCGGATGCGGCGGCGCTTTTCCGCATCGACCATCTCCGCGGGATGTCCATGGCGCAATGTCGACTTGCTCTTCACCTCGCAGAACACGATCGTCCGGCCCCGCCGCAGGACGAGATCGAGTTCGTAACGCCCGACTCTGGCGTTCGCGTCGAGAACCCTGTACAGACGCAGGCGGTAGTGGCGGGCGGCCCGTCGCTCTCCTGCGTTCACGCTGCCGTGGCCGGCGCGTCGGCGTAGGCCCGTGCGTTGAACGAGCGCCGGTGCTGCCCGCACGGCCCGACCCTGACGACGGCATCGGTGTGGGCGGGGGTGATGTACCCGACGTGGCGTGCGAAGCCGTAGTGGGGATGGACGGCGTCGAGCCGCTGCATCAGGCGATCGCGGGTGACCTTGGCCACGATCGAGGCGGCCGCGATGGCTGCGCTCTTGGTGTCCCCGTCCACGACGGCAACGTGCGGAGGTGCCAGAGGCCCCAGCCGAAAGCCGTCGACGAGATACGCGCATCCAGGCTGGCCCACGGCGGAGAGCACGGTGCGCAGCCCGTCGAGATTGGAACGGTGCAGGCCACGGCGGTCGATGTCCTCCGAGGGGATCACGCGCACCGCGATGCGCAGCGCGGCACGCTGCACAGCCGCCACGAGCTCGTCGCGGACAGCGGGCTCGACCTGCTTCGAATCGTTCAGTCGCGCCAGCGGGCGGACGCGATGCTCACGGAGTGTCCCGTAGTCGAAGAGGACGGCGGCCACCACCAGCGGCCCGGCCAGCGAGCCTCGCCCCGCCTCGTCCGCCCCTGCCACGAGCGGCACACCGAGCCGGCGGTCGTACCGCAGTAGACGCTGTCCGGGCGGCGAGGCCACACCGAAACCCTACCCCCACAGGTGGGACGTCTCTGTGCCAGCTTTGCGCGAGAAACGCGCCAATCCATCCAGATCATGAACCACGTCAGCCCACCCCTCGGGCTGGTGGCCACCACGTGCCCGGCGGGCGAAGCCCGCACCTACACGTTGATCCGCGCGTCGCGCAGCGCAAACACAGAGGTCGCGCGAAGGTTCTGCCGGCGCCGATAGTCAGCGTCACGCACCCCGCCGCACGCCACAACCCCTCTGGCAGCCGGAATCGCTCCCGGATTTCGCGCAGCAGCGCGCGGTCGTCCGGCGAGAGCGGGATGACCGATTACGCCAAGCTACAGGCGAAGCCCGCACGTACACCCGCCTGGGCGCTACCGGACAGCGCATACGCAGAGGTCGCGCGAAGGTTCTCCCGGCGCCGATAGTCAGCGTCACGCACAGCGCTGCGCGCCACAACCCCTCTGGCAGCCGGAATCGCTGCCGAAGCTCGCGCGGCGCGCGCGTGTCCCGCGAGAGCGGGATACGCGCTTGCGCAAGACGAAGGTTCTCCCGGCGCCGATCGTTAGCGTCACGGACACCCCTGCACACCACGCCCCTTGGCAGCCGGAATCGCTCCCGGACTTCGCGCAGCGGCGCGGTCGTCCGGCGAGAGCCGGATGACCGCTTGCGCAAAGCAATCGCGCAGCGGCGCGCGCAGGAATCCCGCTGCTACGACCGCAGCTCGCGGATGCGGGCTTTCTTGCCGACGCGGCCGCGGAGGTAGTACAGCTTGGCGCGGTTGACGTCGCCGATCATCGCGACCTCGAGCTTGTCGATCTTCGGCGAGTGGACGGGGAAGGTGCGCTCGACGCCGACACCGAAGGAGTTCTTGCGCACGGTGAACGTCTCACGTGCGCCCGAGCCCTGCCGTTTGATGACAACGCCCTCGAAGACCTGGATGCGCTGCCGGTTCCCCTCGATCACCTTGAAGTGCACCCGAACGGTGTCGCCGGCCTTGAAGACCGGGACGTCGTCCCGCAGCTGGCGCTGCTCGAGCTTGTCGATGATGGCGCTCATAGAGGAGGGTCGGCCCCGCGGGCCGGTAGCGGAGTCTAGCGGAACCCGGAGGGCGGCCGTCAGCGGAGCGTGATGCGGTTCGGTGGCCAGTAGGTCGCGAAGACCTTGCCGATCAGGTTCTCGCGGCGCACGGAGCCCCACTGCCGCGAGTCGCAGGACTCGTCGCGATTGTCGCCCATCATGAAGTACCGCCCCGGCGGGATCCGCACCGGCCCGAACTCGGAGGCGAGGCGGCGGTTCTCGGGGGCGAGATACGGCTCGTCGAGCAGCTTCCCGTCGATGTACACGTACCCCTCGCCGCGGATCAGCTTGACCTGGATCCGCTCCCCGGGGAGACCGACGAGGCGCTTGACGAACGTATCGCCGCTCCCACCGCATACCTGCTGCGCCTTGAGCGGGGTCGTGAAGACGACGATCTCGCCGCGTTTCGGGCTGCGCAGGTGGTAGATGAAGCGGTTTGCGAGCACACGGTCCGAGATGCGCGCTACACATCCGTTCTCCGGCCGCGCACAGTGCAACGTCGGCTCCATCGAGGAGGACGGGATGCGATACGGATTGACGACGAAGGCCTTCACGAGAAGCACGATCGCGATGGCGCCCGCGATGGTGAAGATCCAGTCGAGCCCTACGCGGATCGGATCCGGGAGCCCTCTGAACAAGCGATCGACCGGATTGCGCGAGTGATGCTCGGGGGCGGGCTTGGGCCCGGGCGGAGGCACACCGGGAACGCCCAGCTCCGGTTCCCAGTCGTCGTCAGTGGCCGACGGTGATTCGCCCGGCCACGCATGTGCGCCGTCCGCTCCGTTGCCGTCCGCTATCGGCGGGAGCGCCGGGATCAGCGCGACTGGTGCCTCGTCGGCAGAGGCGGGCAGCGCCGGTGCCTGAGGCGTCGGTGCGGGTGGGAGGGGCGAACGAGTCGACGCGGCCGGCTCGAGCTCGTCCTCGGGGCCCCAGAGCGAGTCGGTCACGCGGCCACGCTCCGGCTGCGGCTCTGCTCGCGCCTCCAGGCAGCGATGCGGGCGTGGTCACCCGAGAGCAGCACTTCGGGCACGTCCCACCCGCGAAACGCGACCGGGCGCGTGTAGTGCGGGTACTCGAGTCCGCCGTCGAGGGCCGCTGAGAAGCTCTCGTGATCGGCAGACCCGTCGGCGAGCGCGCCGGGCACACGCCGTGCGACCGCATCGACGAGCACCATCGCCGGCAGCTCGCCGCCTGACAGCACGTACGGGCCGATCGAGATGACGTCGGTGCACAGGTGGTCGACAATGCGCTGATCGAAGCCCTCGGAACGGGACGACAGCACCGCGAGATGCGGCTCGTTGGCCAGCTCTTCGACGAGCGCCTGGTTGAGCGATCGCCCCGCCGGCGTCAGCGCGACGACCCTTGCAGGCATGGCGGCACCATACACCGCGTCGAGCGCTGCGGCGACGACATCGACACGCAGCACCATGCCCGGCCCGCCGCCGTAGGGCGTGTCGTCGAGCCGCCCTCCTACGACCGGCGAGTTCTCGCGATAGTTGCACAGCCGAAGATCCAGCTCGCGACCGAGGACGTTCGCGAGCGGCGGATGCTCGGTCATCCAAGCGAAGGCATGGGGCAGCTGGGTGAAGACGTCGATCCGCACGGACGGCACCTCAGGGTAACCGTTCGAGGTACGACCGAGCGACGACGATCCTTCCGGCTGCAGGGTCGAGCTCGAGCACGGCGTCCTCGACGAGCGGAACCAGCGAGCCGTCCCCGAGCAGCAGGTTGTCGTTGGCGACGCCGTTCAGCACATCGGAGACCGTGCCCACAACTCGGCCGTGGTCATCGAGGACGGTGAGGCCGACGAGGTCGGCCACGTACACATGGTCGGGATCGGGCTCCGGGAGCTCGCTCCGTAACAGGCTGAGCTGCTGGCCGCGCTCGACGGCACGGTCGAGCCTGATTGCGAACCGGCCACCGCCGGCCCGACGGCTCGAGACCACCGTCGCGGGGACACCGTCGACGCGAAGGATGCTGCCGACGCGGTAGCGGCGATCGTCGGTGCTTGCCTTCTCCACGATGAACGAGCCGTCGAGGCCGTGGGGGCGCCCGACGACACCGATCGCGACCTCGCGCCCGCCTGCGGCGGGTCCGGTCATTCGCCGATCTCGAGCTGCAGTCGTTCACCCATGTGGCCGCCACCGGCGCGAACGAGGGTTCGCAGCGAGCGCGCGAGCCGACCCTGCCGGCCGATCACGCGGCCGACGTCGCCAGGGCCGACGGTGAGCCGCAGGACGGTCACGCCGTCTTCCTCGATTCGCTCCAGGCGAACGGCGTCAGGGTCGTCGACGAGACCGCGCGCGACCCAGACGATGAGCTCCTCCAAGGCGTCCGCCATGTCGGATCGCCGCTAACTGATGCCTGCGGCCTTGATCAGCTTCTGCACCGGATCCGACGGCTGTGCGCCCTTGGCGAGCCACTCCTTGACCTTGACCTCGTCGAGGTCGATCGTCGAAGGGTTCGTCTGCGGGTTGTAACGCCCCACGATCTCGATGAAGCGGCCGTCGCGAGGTGACCGGGAGTCGGCGATCACGACGCGATAGATCGGGTTCTTCTTGGAACCGACCCTGGTCAATCTCATGCGAACTGCCATATGCCTCTTTCTTCTCGGTGTCGTCACGTGCTGCTCGGTCGAGCAATGATGCCTGTCGTGCAACGGGTTCGCTGCCTGGATCCACCGATATGCGTGACCGCGGGGCGTGCGGCTGGGCCGTCAGGACGCCGCGCAGCGGTGACGGGCGGGCCGAGGCCCGTCCGTTGCCGCTGTGACGCGGAGCGCACCGGCCGGGCGCAAGCCCCACAAGGGGCCGAAACCAGGACGGGAAGCGGCCTGGCGAGCCCAGACGGACGCAACCGCCCGCGCAGATCGGTGGATCCAGCCTCAGCGGCGCTTCTTGCGGCGGCTCTTGACGGTCGCGCGCGGTACACCCGGGCCGGCACCCGTGAGCTCCGGCGGCAGCTCAGGCAGCTTCCCCTTCCCCATCGCACGCACCATCTTCTCCATCTGCTTCCGTGCCTGGAGCAGCCGGTTGACCTCCTCGATCGACGTGCCGCTGCCGTCGGCGATACGGCGGCGGCGCGGGCCGTTGATCAGGTGGGGCGTTCGGCGCTCGTGCGGCGTCATCGAGAGCACAATCGCCTCGACTCGCGACATCTGCTTCTCGTCGATGTCCAACCCATCCAGCTCGCGTCCGACACCGGGGAGCAGCTTCAGCACCCCTTTGATCGGGCCCATGCGCTTCATCATGCGGTAGCTGGTGAGGAAATCGTCGAAGGTGAAGGTGCCGGCACGCATGCGGCGTTCGAGTTCCTCCTGCTCGTCGGCAGCGACGGCCTGCTCCGCCTTCTC
Source organism: Gaiella sp. (assembly GCA_046160185.1). Classification (GTDB taxonomy): domain Bacteria; phylum Actinomycetota; class Thermoleophilia; order Gaiellales; family Gaiellaceae; genus Gaiella. The sequence continues at coordinate 10,148 of JBJXGY010000150.1, forward strand.
GATCAAGGTGAGCACGTCGCCCATGCCGAGGATGCGAGAGGCCATCCGGTCGGGATGGAAGACCTCGAGCTGGTCGAGCTTCTCTCCCACCGAGGCGAACATGACCGGCTTGCCGGTGATGCTGCGCACAGAAAGCGCCGCGCCGCCGCGTGCGTCTCCGTCGAGCTTGGTGAGCACGACGCCGTCGAAGGCGATGCGCTCCTGGAAGGCCTGCGCGACGTTCACTGCCTCCTGACCGGTCATGGCGTCGAGCACGAGCAGCACGTTGAGCGGCTTCACGGCGTCGCGCACCAGGGCGAGCTCGTCCATCAGCGCCTCGTCGATCTGCAGGCGACCGGCGGTGTCGACGATCACGACATCGTCCCCGGCGCCGCGAGCACGCTCCACGCCCGCCCGCGCCGCCTCGACCGGATCCGTCGTGTCGCTGCGGTAGACCGGCACCTGGATCTGCTTGCCCAGCTGCTCGAGCTGGTCGATCGCGGCCGGCCGCTGCAGGTCTGCGGGGACCAGTGCCGCCGCTTTCTTCTCCGACTTGCGCAGATGCAGTGCGAGCTTGCCGGCGGCCGTCGTCTTGCCCGCCCCCTGCAGCCCGCACAGCAGGATCACGGTCGGCGGGCGGCCGAACACCAGCCGGGCGCCGCCGGAGCCCATCAGCTCGGTCAGTTCCTCGTGCACGATCTTCACGACCTGCTGGCCGGCATCGAGGCCCTTCAGGACGTCCTGACCCAGCGCCCGCTCGCGAACGCCGGACACGAACTCCTTCACCACGCCGAAGTTGACGTCGGCTTCGAGAAGCGCCAGGCGGATCTCCCGCATCGCCTTCGCAATCGCGTCCTCGTCGAGGCGGCGTGCGCCCCCGATGTCGCCGAGGACGGACTGGAGACGGTCTGCCAACGAGTCGAACATCGATTTTCAGTCTACGGCCGCGGCTCCCGGCAACACCGGCCCCGGTGGGGACAGTCCCCACCGGGGACTGTCCCCACTGTAGAACCAACCGTCCGGTCCCCGCGTCTCCACGACCCGGAGACCCGCTTGTATCCGCGAATGCAGGGGGACAGTCCCCCCAGGGGACTGTCCCCCTGGACACGTAGGCCCACGACGCCGAGGGACCCTCCGAACAAGGAGGGCGCTTACGACACGAGCGCTCCGGCGTAGTCGGCGGCATCGAAGGGACGCAGGTCGTCGATGCCCTCCCCCACGCCCACGAGCTTGATCGGGAGGCCTAGCTCGTAGGTGATCGCGATCGCGACGCCGCCTTTCGCCGAACCGTCGAGCTTGGTCAGGGCGACACCCGTGACACCGGCTGCCTCCCCGAACAGCCTTGCCTGCTGTAGGCCGTTCTGGCCCGTGGTGGCGTCGATCACGAGCAGGGTCTCGTGCGGAGCCCCTGGCAGCCGTGTCTCGATCACGCGGCGGACCTTGGCCAGCTCCTCCATCAGATTGGACTGCGTATGCAGCCGCCCCGCCGTGTCGACGATGACGACGTCCTTGCCGCGAGCTCGACCGGCTTCGACCGCGTCGAACGCGACCGCCGCCGGATCCGAGCCGCGCGCCCCACCGACGAAGTCGGCGCCGGCGCGTTCCGCCCAGATCTCCAGCTGCTCCTCTGCAGCTGCGCGGAACGTGTCTGCGGCACCGACCAGCACCGAGCGCCCGTTGGCGTGCAGATGATGTGCCAGCTTGCCGATCGTCGTCGTCTTCCCGGTGCCGTTCACCCCGACCACGAGGATCACGGTGGGCTTCTCCATGAGGGAGAGCACGGACGGTGAACCGAGCAACGCGGTGGTCTCCTCGACGAGAGCAGCGGGCAGGTCGGGTAGCTCGCCCCGCGCCTCCAATCGCCGGACGAGCTCGGCCGTCGCCCGGACACCGACGTCCGCCTGGATCAGCGCCTCTTCCAGCCGCTCCCACGCCTCGTCGTCCTCCGGATCGAACGCCGCTGCGGCAAGCTGCTCGGTCAGGGCGCGCCGGCTCTTGGAGAGCGAATCGCGAAGACGCGAGAAGAAGCCACCCTCGCCCGGCGCTTCCTCGGGGCCGGCGCCGGCGTCGCCGAGAAGCTCAGGCCAGGAGCGCGTCATTGCGTGAGACCGTAGCGGCGAAGTGCCGCACCTCGCGGCGTGAGCGGAGCACGACGATCTGTAGCCCCGGCCGGCTTCTCGCGAGCAACTCGGTGATGCGCGGACGCTCGGTCACCCCGAAGCGCCAAACGTACGACACGATGTCCCAGGTGAGCATCGCGGCCACGCCGGTCACGCCGTTGATCGTTCGCCTGTGGCGGAGCCGGCGGCGGAGCAACCCCGCGAGACACGCGCGCCGCGGGAGATCGAGGAACACGACGGTGTCCGCGACCTCGAGTCGCCGCTCGAGGGTGGAGATCCGCATCGCGTCGAGAATCCACACGGGACGTCCAATCAGCTCCGCGTGCAGCCGTGCCCACTCCTCGCCCTGCGCACGCGTGCCGCCTGTCCGCCCCAGGAAGTCGCCGTGGACGACGTCGATTCCCAGTCGCACGCCCAGTATCCGGGCCAGCGTGGTCTTGCCGGAACCGGTGCAGCCTATGACGGCGATCCTTCTCATGGTGGAGACGCCGCGGGTGAGCCCCTGACGGGGCCACCGGGAAAAGCGGGGACAGTCCCCTGCGGGGACAGTCCCCCGGCACGGTCGTGCGTCATCCGGCGCTGGCTGCGGCGCCCGCCGGGACCCGGTCGTGCTGGGGCAGGCGGCGGGAGACGATCTGGCTGACGCCGTCGCCGCCCATCGTCACGCCGTACAGCACGTCGGCGGCCTCCATCGTGCGCTTCTGGTGAGTGATGACGACGAACTGCGCGCGATCGGCGTAGCGACGAAGCAACTCCACGAAGCGGCCGATGTTGGCGTCGTCGAGCGCTGCCTCCACCTCGTCGAGGAGATAGAACGGGCACGGGTGCGCGAGGAAGAGCGCAAAGAGGAACGAGATCGCGCCGAGCGCCTTCTCGCCACCCGACAGCAGTGACAAGCGGGTGATCTTCTTTCCCGCCGGGCGGAGCTCGACCTCCACCCCGGGCCCGCCGATCCCGTGCTCGCCCTCACCGTCCTCGAGCTCGACGAGCCGGAGACGGCCTTCGCCGCCCGGGAACAACGTCTCCGCGACCTCGAGGAAGTTCCGGGAGACGGCTTCGAACGTCTCGTCGAAGCGCCGCGTGACGGTCTCGGCCAGCTCGTCCCGCAGCTTGGCCAGCTCCACGAGGGACTCCTCGAGATCTCGCCGCTGCCGCTCGAGCTCGTCGAGCCGGATCTTCTCCTCCTCGTACTCCTCGCGCGCAAGGGGATTGACCTTGCCGAGCTCCTCCCTGCGCCGGTCGAGCCGTTCGACACGGACCTGCAGCTCGCTGCGATCGTCGCCCGCGGCCGGCTCGACCGCACCGGCCTCGTCGAGACGCCGCCGGGCCTCCGCGGACTCCGCGTCCAACCGCGCCAGCTCGATGTCCACGGCGGTCACCCGCTCGGCGGCTTCTTCGGCGGCCCGGCGCACCTCAACCTCCTCAGCTCCGAGGCGGCGCAGCTCGGCGCCCAGGTCGCCCGCACGCTTGGAGCCGGCGTCGGCACGGGCCCGCACCGGCGTCTGGAGGCGCTCGGCGAGCCGGGAGCCGCGTTCGAGACACTCGATCGTGTCGCTGAGAGTTGCCACCAGGCGACGCAGCAGGTCCGGGTCTGCTCCAATCCGTCGCGGCACGCGCTCTGCGACGGCTGCCTCAGCGTGCCGCTGCCGGTCACCAGCCTCGCGCGCGACCCGCGATGCCTCCTCGAACTCCTGAAGCAGCGCCGCGGCCTCCCGCGCCAGGGCCGCGCGATCACCTGCGGGCTCTGCCGGCGTCCCCGGCCCGGTCTCGACTCGGGCGCCACCCAGGCGCGCAACGATCATCTCCGCCGCCTGGGCAGCGGTCACGGCCGCCTGCGCATCCTGGCGTGCCATCGCCTCCCGCTCGCTGATCGCCTGCAGATCGACGCCGCAACGGTCGGCGAGCTCCGTCGAGGCCACGAGGCGAGCCGCGATGGGCCCTTCCAGCCGCGCGACGCAGGCCGACGCCCGACCGAGCAGCGTCTCCAGCCCGCGGGCCGTCTCGACCAGCGCCTCGACGGTCGCCAGATCGAGCGTGCGCTCGCGGAGATGCGCGACCTCGGCAAACGCCGCCTCCGCGGCATCGGCGGCCGCTCGCGTCTCGTCGGCTGCCCGGCCCGCGGCTCTGGCTCGTTCCTCGAGCTCCGCAACCTCCGCCACCAGCGTGCGCCGGCGGCCGTCCATCTCCATCAGCAGCGCCTCCGCGGTCTCACCGACGAACCAGAGCTCGCCGGACCGGGGGTCGTAGCCGAAACCCTCCGCCGTCACCGACGCGCGGTCGGCGTCGAGAAGCGCGTCGAGCGAAACCAGCGGCAGGCTGTCCACGATCGCGCGGGGATCGCGCGAAGCCAGCACGATCAGGCTGCCGAGGCCCGCCTCCTGGGCGCGACGGAGCAGCGCGAGGCCCGCATGGGGATCGTCCGCGAGCACGGCGGAGGCAAGGTGTCCGAGCGCAGCTGCAACCGCCCGCTCCCGGCCCGGCTCCACGTCGAGCGCTCCGAGCGCGAGGCGCTCCCCCTGCTCGGCGAGCGCGCGCGCCGCAGGCGGGATACCTTCACGCTCGGCCAGCGAGCCTTCCAGCGCCGCGAGCCGCTCACATGCGGCACGCGCGCGCTCCGTGAGGTTGTCGCGCTCGGTCGCAGCCAGTCGGGCCGCAGCAGACGCCTCGTTCGCCGCGTGCTCCAGCTCCGCCGGCGTCTGTCCACCCCTTGCGCGCACCGCCCGCGCGAGCCCGAGATCCTCGGACAGGCGCACGTGCAGGCCTGCCGCGTTCTCGCGGCGTCCTGCGAGGCGTTCCTTGTGAGAGCCGAGGGCGCGCAATTGCTCGTTCGCCCTTGCCTGAGCGGAGGCGGCGTCTGCGAGTGCGGACTGCGCCGCCTTCCGCTCGTGGGCGAGGCGTTCGAGGCGCTCGTCGGCCGAGCGGGCGTGATGCCGCTCGAGCGCGCCGAGCCGCAGATGCGCGTTCCGAGCGCGCTCGGCAGCCTGCCCGCTTGCCTGCGCCGCGTCACGCGCCTCCACCGCAGCCTGCAGGGCCAGCCCTTCCAGCGCTTGAACCGCCGCGTCAGATCGAGCGGCGAGCGAGCGATCAGCCTCGGCGAGGTCTTCCGCGAGCCTGTCCCGCACGCCGGTCGCCGACTCGTGTCTGACGGTCAGGCGCTCGCCCGATCCTTGCAGCCGGTAGAGCGAGGCGAGCGCTGCCTCGCGCCTTCCCGCCGCGTCGGACAGCTCGACCTCGGCCTGCTCCCGCGCCTCGAGCAGAGCGGTCAACCGCTCCTGGGTCCCGCGGCGGGCCAGCACCGCTGCCTGGCGTCGTTCGCCGGCCCCGTCGCGCCGCTCGGCGACCGCGTCAAGGTCGATCTGCGCAACGCGCGCGCGCAGGCCCGCGATCTCGACGACGAGCTTCTCGGAGCGCTCCGCGGCCGTTGCCTGCAGGGCGAGCGGCCGCAGGCGCTTACGGACCTCCTCCTCGACGTCACGCGCCCGGTCGACCTGGGTCGCAACGCGTGCGAGCTTGAGCTCGGCCCGATGCTTGCGTTGCTTGAACTTGCCGAGGCCCGCAGCTTCTTCGATCAGCGCCCGCCGGTCCTCCGGCTTGGAGGCGAGAACGGCGTCCACCTTGCCCTGGCTGACGATCGAATGCATCGAGCCTCCGAGCCCGACGTCGGCCAGCAGTTCCACGAGGTCGATCCGGCGCACCGGAGCCCGGTTGACCAGATACTGACCCTCCCCGCCCCGCACCAGGCGGCGCGTGATCGAGATCTCGCTGTAGTCGAGCTCGCCCCCGAACGCGCCATCCTCGTTGTCGAAGACGAGCTCGACCTCGCAGTGGTCGGCGGGCGGTCGGTCACCGCCGCCTGCGAACAGCACGTCGTCGGGCCGCTCCGCACGCAACGCAGACGGTACGAGAGAACCGGCGGCCCACACGATCGCGTCCGAGACGTTGGACTTGCCCGACCCGTTGGGACCGACCACGACCGCCACACCCGGCTCGAGCTTCACCTCGACAGGGTCTGGAAACGACTTGAAGCCGCGGACTTTGATGGAACGTAGATGCACCGGCCGGGCAAGTATCGCGAGCGAGACGGACGGCGCGCCGTGCCACGCCCGGACGGAGTATCCAGTGCGCCCTCTCACAACGTCGCGCTCGAAACGGCTGACTCGCGGCAAGCGCGCGAAGCGCGCCCTTCAGGATCACAGGCCGGCTGCGCCAGCAGCCGGCCTGTGCAACAAACATGGTGCGGCGTCTCACAGCGATCATTCCCTGCACATCGTTGTGAGACGCCGCACTATGCCGCGCGCGGGAGCGCCGCGCCGGCGCGCAGCAG
>JBJXGY010000151.1:0-4296 GCA_046160185.1 Gaiella sp.
AGCCCGTGGGAGACTTCGACACGACGGTGGTCCTCTTCCTCGATGATCGACGGTTCGCAACCCCGAGCCTGCCCCACGGGCAGACCGAGGCGGAGGACCACCGCCATCAAGTCCCACGGACCACCGGGCAACCTCGTCACGAATGCGTTCTCCTGTTTCTGTGGGTGCCGAGAATCAGCGCGTGGCCGCTGACCAGGTGATTGTTCGCCGTCGAAGACAACGCAACGCAGACGTTCGCCTCGAGGTCGGTTGCAAAGCGGACCTCGCCGCAGGTGGGATGCAAGAGCCCCGCGCGACATACCCCGACCTTCCTCACACGGCCGCTTACGTAGCACACAGGCCGTCCATCGCACTGGCGGGGCGACGACGATCGCGCCTCGCGCTCCTCCTGGAACCCGCAGGTCAAGCACCGAGGCCGAGTATTCGGCACCCACAGGGCTAGGTCAATGTGTAAGCAACTCGCAGGAACACACGCCGGCTGGGGTCGCGCACCATCACGGCCCCGTCGTCGGGAACGAACAGGACGAACTCGCCCGCCGCGGCGAGAGCGTCGGTCAGGTCGTTCACGGAGACGCCGGCAACCGCCGCCGACGTCAGCGCGCCCCCGTCGTCCACCGCGAGCAGCTCGACTTCAGCGATCGCGATCTCACGGGACTGCGCCACGTACGGGAAGTGCCGCCACCCAACCGTCGCTTCGAAGTCTTCCGACCCCACGGCGAACGCGTGCCACTCGGCCGGGAAGTCGTGACGCAACGTGAACAGGCGGGTCAAGACCGGCTGAGCGCCGTCCTCGTCGGCCGCCAGCGCCGCGGCGACTGACGCAACGGCGCCTTCACGCAACGGCCCACCCGCGTCACGGGCCGTGTACCGAACGTGCAACACGACGTCCGAGATCGACCCGTAGTCGAACGACCGGTACGGCATGGGGAGCGACAGCCGCCACACGCTCACGGCGCCATGGCCCTCGAACGGGAGGTAGCGCTCGTCACGTAGGTTGGTCTCGAACAGCCCGCTGTCGTTGGTCGCTGTGCTCGTGACCACCTGTTGGATCGCGCCCGTGTAGTCGACGAAGCGAGCGTCCTCGCCATCGACCGCCCGCCGGTACTCGCCCTCCTGCAATAGCGGCTGCCGGCGGATCGAGCTGCGCAGCAGGGTGAGCGTGCAATGGACGCTCGTGTACGGCCCCGTGACCGCAGGGATCGAGACGCCCACCGTCTTGATGCGACGCAGGTAGTGGCCGGGGGTCTCCAGGTCGAAGACCCACTCCGGCAGGGCGACCTCGCACGACCCCGTGGTCCGCAGTTGCAGCAGCGCCAGCGGGTCGAGTTGCTGCAGCGACACGTGCTTCGTCAGCTCCAGCTCGCGCCGGTTGAAGTCGTGGTACGCGAGCTCCATCCGCTTGAGGTCGAGGTACAACGACTCGCCCGACAGCAGGCCCTTGCGACCGCCGTCCCAGTAGTTGAACCTCACGAAGTCGAGCTCGTCGAGCTCGGGCCGCATCAGCTCGCGCTTCATCGTGAGCTCGGCCTTCCGAGCGACGTCGAACGCGAACCGGTAGCAGTCGTAGTACAGCTTCGACAGCTCGCCCTGCATCCACGCGTACAGGTCGACGTTGGTGAACTTCTCGCGCAGGAACTCCTCCTGGCGCTCGGCGTTAGCGATCTGCTGCTTGATCGTCTCCCACTCCCGCCTGGTCGCCTGCTCGCGGAGCAACGCCGCAAGCACCTGGCGACCGTTGGTCATGAGCTCGCGCGCCGCCGAGTTCGCCTGCAGCGTGACGTCGATGGTGCGCCGCTCGTACCCCGCCACCTTCAGCGCGCGAGCGCCCTCGTGCGCGGCGCGGTCGGCGCGACCCCGGTCCGCGCCGGCCAGGATGCGGCCGACGGCGGACAGCATCGGCCCGCCGAACTCGATGTGGCCGCCCAGTCCCCAGAAGTGGAAGTCGGCGCCGATGTTCGGCAGCAGGCCGAGCACGCCGTACAGCTGGTCCTTGTCGAGAGCGGCGTCGGTGTGGCGTCGCGCCGCGGGCCCGTGGAGGTTCAGATCGGCGTCCTCGTTCGGCAGCAGGTTCAGCCGACCGACGCCGGACGCGCCCGACTGCGCCAGAGGGTTGTTCTCGTCCGCGAGCGTGTACGGCCCGTCCGGCTCGGTCATCACCTCGCCCGCGTACGTGGCGACCAGCTCGCGGTACGCGTCGTCGAACGTCTCCTCCGTGATCTCGCCGCGGTCGATCGAGAGCGACTCGAACGGGGACACGTCGCCCTCCGCCTTGCCGAGCAGCAGCATGTAGTGGCGGTACCGCTCGTAGACGGCCGCGCGCGTGCGCAGCAACACCTGCGTCGCCTCCTCGGCCTCCTTCCACTGGATGAACCGGAGGTCCTGGTTCATGCGCTGGATGACGAGCTCGTGCTCCTGACGCAGGAGCGACAGCCGCTCGCCGTCGCGCTTCTCCAATGCGCTCAACAGCGACGACCCGAGCGATCGCACCTCGGCCGTGATCTCGAGCGCCTTCTGCATGACCAGCGTTGCCCGCATCGGCGAGCCCGGTTGGTGCATGCCGGCGACGAGACTCGAGATGTCGATGCCCGCAGCCGCCGCCTTGACCAGCATGCCCGGGTCCAGCGGCGGGTCGAACAGCGCGAGCTGCCGCACGACGCCTTCGATGTTCATGCAGTTGCGGATCTTGTACAGCCGGTCGGCGACGAGGTCCCAGTACGCGAGCAGCTTGTCGTTCTTCGGTAGGCAGAAGTACAACGTCCGCGCGATGCCGAACAGCGACTCCGTCTCCTCGCCGTTCACCATCGTGCTCGGCGCGGCGACGTTGAACGGGAACTGACCCTCCAGCTCGACGAGCGCGTTCGAGAACGGGTCGAGCCCGGCCGCCTTGAGCTGCGCGTAGGTCTTGGGCTTCACCGTGCCCTGCGCCGGAACCCGTTGCGGCCGCGGGCCGAGGATGCTCGACGCCAACACGTAGACCTGCATGGCCTCGTTGATGGACTCGATGGTGTCCTGGCGGAAGAGGCTGTCGCCCCACGCGATCAAGTTGTCGAGGTACTTCATGACGACGGCGAGCTGGTACGCGACGACGCGCGTGCGGGCGACCACGTGGGGTTGGAACGGGTTGTCGCGGATCTCCTCGTAGCCGCTGATCACGAGCTCCTTGAGCTCGAGCTCCTCCGGCGTGCACTCGGCGGTGGGCTTGCTGAGAATCAGCAGGAGGTCGTCGATCTGGAGCACGGGCGTCCGCTCGCGGAAGCGGAGGAACTTCCAGAACCGCTGCGGCACCGGCTCGGTGATGTCGTCGCAGGTCGGGTCGAAGATGTAGTGGAACCACTTCTGCGCCTCGGCGAAACGCTGGTTCTTGCTGAGGTGGACCGCGATCGAGAACGGCAGGTGGAACAGCAGTTCCCAGTTGTAGACCGAGTACGGGCCGCGCTCGCTCACGTCGATGTTCGTGGGTCCGAACTCGACGTCGGTGAGGTCGAACCGGTCGTCGGCGACGTTGGGCGAGTAGGCCGCCACGAAGAAGTCCTCGACGAGCGACGCATGGAAGTCGACATCGAGCACGCCGTCGATCGAGTCGCGGTTGAGCTTCTCGATGAGCCTGCCGACGTAGGGGTGGAAGTGATTGCGGAACGTGTAGGTGAAGCGGGTCTCGTCCTTCCACGAGTGCACGAAGGCCGCGTTCAGCACCTCCGCGAGCGCGAGTTCGTGAAAGCCGTCCTTGACGATGAGCGACGTCATCCGATGTTGTTCCTCTCCGGGAAATCGACGGCGCCGTGCGGGCTGAACACCTGGTCGTCGAGTGCGAACGTGCCGACGCTGTTGATGGCCACCTTGATGTTCGAGTCGCGCACGAACGTGGTGACCGAGTCGATGGGCCTGGGGTCGAACACGCCCCGGTAGATGTCGGACGGGTACGGCAGGTTCAGCTCGGGGATGATGTCCTCGAGGCGCGGCTCGGGGACCAGGTAGATGTCCGGCGGTGCGATCCAGTTGAGCTCGGGTCCGATCGGCACGCCGATGCCGCCGTACTGGGGGATCTTGACGATCGACTGCGCCGGCTCGACGAAGAACGAGTGCTGGCGGTCGACGTAGAAGAACGGTGCGGTGAACACGTCGGCAAGCCGATGCTTTGGCGCAACGACCGAGTCGAACTTCCCGGCTCGCAGCACCGTGTGCGAGAACGTGGACGAGGTGAGGAAGAAGCCCTTCGAGTAGTCGATCGACAGCCCTCCGCCGGGTCGCAGCGTTCGCGTCCGCCAATCGGTGATGGCGATCGCAAAGATCGGCCAG
>JBJXGY010000152.1:0-8076 GCA_046160185.1 Gaiella sp.
CGGATGTCTCGTCGCTGCATCGCGGGCTTTGCGCGCCGGAGAACTGCGGGCTCCTGGGCTTCGCGGCCGTGCTGCCCGAGGCGCGTGGGCACGGGCTCGGGCGCGCGCTCGGCGAGGCGGTCGGCCACTGGGCCCGCGAGGCCGGCTTCGCCGGACTGGTCACGGACTGGCGGACGACCAACCTGCTGTCGTCAAGCACCTGGCCGCGTCTCGGCTACCGCATCAGCTTCGAGCGTATGCACCGCTCGCTCGCCTGACTCACGACCGGATCGAGACGGCCGGCCATGACGGGCTCGGAAAGAGGCCGTAGTGCTCAGTCGAGCCCGAGGTACGCCTTCTGTACCCGCTCGTTTCTCTTGAGCTCGCCGGCGGGGCCTTCCAGCGTAATCCGGCCCGTCTCCATCACGTATCCCCGGTGCGCCGTCTCGAGAGCCATCAGCGCGTTCTGCTCGACGAGCAAGACCGGCGTTCCCTGTGCATTGATCTCGACCACCGTCTGGAAGACCTTCTCGACGAAGATCGGTGCGAGGCCCATGGAGGGCTCGTCGAGCAGCAGCAGCTTCGGCCGCGCCATCAGCGCGCGCCCGATCGCGCACATCTGCTGCTCACCGCCCGACATCGTCCCGGCCTTCTGGGTACGGCGCTCGTGGAGCCGAGGGAAGAGCTCGAAGACGCGCTCCATGTCCGCCTTGAAGTTCTCCTTGTCTCGCCGCTGGAAGGCCCCCATTTCCAGGTTCTCGATCACCGTCATGCTCGGGAAGAGCCGCCGCCCCTCGGGGCTCTGCGCGATCCCACCTGCAACGATCTCGTGCGGGCTGGCATTCGTGATGTCCGACCCCTGGAAGCGGATCGACCCCTGCCGGGGCCGGTTGAGCCCGTTGATCGCTCGCAGCGTCGTCGACTTGCCGGCGCCGTTGGCGCCGATCAACGTCACGATCTCGCCTGCCCCGACCGTGAGCGAGATCCCCTTCAGCGCATGGATCGCGCCATAGAAGACGTGAACGTCCTCGATGTCGAGGACATTTCCGCTCGTGCTCATGCGGTCGCCGCCTTGCCGAGGTACGCCTCGATCACGCGCTCGTTGGCCTGGATCTCCGCGGGTGTCCCTTCTGCGATCTTGGCGCCGTACTCGAGCACGGTGATGCGCTCGGAGACGCCCATCACGACCTTCATGTCGTGCTCGATGAGCAGCACGGTGAGGCCCTTCTCGTCGCGGGCCCGGCGCACGAACGCGGTGAAGTCGGCGGTCTCCTGCGGGTTCATGCCTGCGGTGGGCTCGTCGAGCAGCAGCAGCTTGGGATCGGTGGCCAGAGCCCGGGCGGCCTCGAGCCGGCGCTGGTCGCCGTAGGGCAGCGCGCCCGCGCGCTCCTCGTGACGACGCTGAAGACCGCAGTAGGCCAGGAGCTCACGCGCGCGTGCGCGCGCCGCCGCCTCCTCGGCCCGGACCCTGGGCGTCCGGATGATCGAGCCGAGGATGCCGCTCTTCAGCCGGCAGTGCATTCCGACGAGCACGTTCTCGATCGCGGTCATCTGCGGGAAGAGCCGGATGTTCTGGAAGGTGCGGCCGATCCCGAGCTCGACGATCGCGTGCGGCGGCTTGCCCGCGAGCTCGGTGCCGTCGAACAGGATGGACCCGGAGGTCGGGACGTAGACCCCTGTGATCTGGTTGAAGAACGTCGTCTTGCCGGCCCCGTTGGGGCCGATCAGCGCGACGATCGACCCGCGCGGGATCGTGAAGTCCACGTCGTCGGTGGCGACGAGGCCACCGAACTCCTTGCGCACCTTCGACGCGACCAGCAGGTCGTCGCTCATTGGTCAACCTTGTCTTTGATCTTTGCCGTTCTTTGAAATCTGAGAGTCCGCCCGCACGTAGTGATCGCGGGTGTCGACCGGCGCGGTTCGTAGCGTCGGTTCGTGGCTGACCACCGCCGGGAGAGCGCCCTCGTCGCTTGCCGCTTCGACGGCCCGCATGAGACTTGCGCCTCCCGGCGGTGTGAGGCACCCGGAGCGGCGACAGGACGTCGCCCCGACGAGGGCCCGTCAATGAGCATCCGCCACGGTACCTCGCCGGTCGGCCCGCATCCAACACCCAATGCGAAGGAGGAGGAATGCACGAGCACACGGCCGGGCTTGACCTGGCCAGCGAGGAGCACCGGCTCGTCGTCATCGATGGCGACGGGCGACGGCTGCAAGAGCAGCCCGTCGTGCACAGCGAGGACGGGATCGACGCGCTCGTCCGCCAGCTCGGGGCCCTCGGCGTCGCGCGGGTCGCGATCGAACAACCAAACGGGCTCGTCGTCGACCGGCTGCTCGACGCCCGCATCAACGTGGTCGCTGTCCACCCAAACCAACTCGCCGCGGCCCGTGACCGCTATCGCTCCGGCGGCGGCAAATCGGACGGCTTCGACGCCTACGTGCTGGCCGAGCTCGCCCGCACCGACATGCACCGGCTGCGACTGCTCGAGCCCGACTCGGACGAAACCAAGGCGCTGCGGGCACTGACCCGCACCCGCGAGGACCTGGTCGAGCAGAAAGTCGCGCTCGCCAACCAACTCCGAGCGCAGCTCGACGCCTTCTGGCCCGGAGCCCGCCAGATCTTCTTCGAGATCGACTCCCCGATCGCGCTCGCCTTCCTCGAACGCTACCCCAGCCCGACCGACGCCCGCACGCTCGGCCCGAAACGGCTCGGCGGCTTCCTTGCCCGCAACCGCTACAGCGGCCGCCGCAGCGTCGAGGAACTGCTCGAGCGGCTCCGCACCGCCCCCCAAGGCCGCGCCGGCGAAGCAGAGCTCGAGGCACGCCGCGCCGTCGTCCTCGCGCTCGTCGCCGTCCTCAAACCACTGGTCGAGCAGATCCGGCTCCTGACCAGCCAGATCGCCGGCGCCATCCACGCCCACGACGACGGCCAGATCTTCCTCTCGCTCTTCCGCGACCCCAAAAGCGTCATCACCGCCGCCGAACTGCTCGCCGAGATCGGCGACAACAGAAACCGCCACCCCTCCAGTTCCTCGCTCGAAGCGATCGCCGGCCAAGCCCCCGTCGCCATCCAATCCGGCAAAAAGAAAGTCGCCTGCTTCCGCTCGGCCTGCAACAAAAACCTCCGCGCCGCCGTCAGCGTCCTCGCCGACAGCAGCCGACACCACAACCCCTGGGCCAACGACATCTACCAACGCACCCGCAACCGCGGCCACGACCACCCCCACGCACTCCGCATCCTCGGCCGCGCCTGGCTCCGCATCATCTGGCGCCTCTGGCACGACAAAACCACCTACAACCCCAACCGCCACCACGCCCTCAACCACCTGATCGCAGCCAAGGGTTGACACAGGACGTCTCATGCCGGCCCCCAGAGCCGGATCGACACAGGGCGTCTCATCCGCGCACCTCCCCGGCATCGTCGCCGTGCAGATGGTCTTCGAGCTCGCTGCGATGCCGCTTCTCCGGGATCAGACCTGTCGGGCGGAACAGCATCATCACGACGATGATCACCCCGTAGATCCCGAACTGGTACTTGGTGGGATCGAAGTCGAGGCCGGCGTCCTGAACCTTGGAGCCGATGGTGGCGAGCCCCTCGACGTTCAGGTAACCAAGCACCATCCCGCCGAGCATCACGCCCCAGATCGAGCCCATGCCGCCGAGAATGACCATGCAGAGCAGGAACACGGAGATGTTGAAGAAGAAGTCCGCCGGGAAGGCGCCGGCCTTGAAGCTCGCGTAGAAGGCGCCGGCCACGCCTCCGAAGAGGGCACCGAGGGCGTAGGCCCAGGTCTTGGTGCGCATCAACGGCACGCCCATCGCGGCTGCAGCCGTCTCGTCCTCACGGATCGCCACCCAGGCGCGGCCGAGCCGGGACTCGCGGAGCCGGACCGAGCAGAAGACGGTGACGAGGATTAGCAGGAGCGCCGCCCAGTAGAACCAGTTGGCGCGGTCACCCGAGGACTGGAAGCTCTCCGGAAGCCCGATCCCCGAGAGCGCGCCGAAGCCCAGGGAGTCGATCGGCGAGATGCCGAACGTACCGTGCGTGAGGTCGAAGCCGCCGATATTGTCGGCGTTCCGCACGACCTGCGGCACGATCTCGCCGAACCCCAACGTGACGATGGCCAGGTAGTCGCCCCGGAGACGGAGCGTGGGCAGGCCGATGAGCACCCCCACCACGGTCGTGAAGACCCCGGCCACCACCAACACCAGCCATAGCGAGATGTGGATGCCCGGCAGCTCGTTCGAGACCCCCACCGACCCGAAATGGAACGTGACCTGCTCGAACTGCTGGGAGGCGAGCCAGCCGGCGACATACGCACCCGCGGCGTAGAAGGCGACGTAGCCCAGGTCGAGCAGACCGGCATAGCCGACCACCATGTTCAGGCCGAGGGCCATCGTCGTGAACACGACCATGATCACCATCGACTCGGTCCTTGGCACGAAATCTCCGATGACCGGTATCTCTCGCAACCCCTCAGCGATGAACGGGTAGATCACCGCGAGCGTGAGCAGCCCTGCGACGATGGCGATGCTGCGCTCGCGGCCACCGGCGCGTATGCGGTCGACGAGAGACGCGGATCCGGTCATGTCCCTTCGGGGTCCTTGTCCCCGAGAATGCCCTGCGGCCGGAACACGAGGATCGCAATCAGAATGCCGAAGACGATCGACCGCGTCCAGTCGCTCCCGGGCGTGCCGTCCAGGCCCTCGTTGAAGGCCTGGACGAGACCGATGACCGTCGCCCCCACGACCGCCCCCGTGAGGTTCCCGATCCCTCCGAGCACCGCGGCGGTGAAGGCGATCAGACCGAGCTCGAAGCCCGTGTCGTAGCGGATGTTGAACTGCAGGAGGTAGACGAGCCCGGCGGCTGCAGCCAGGGCGCCCGCGAGGAAGAACGTGACCGAGATGGTGCGATCGACGTTGATCCCCATCATCGCCGAGGCCTCCGTATCCTGCGCCACTGCCCGCATCGCCTTGCCCTGGCGCGTCGAACGCACGAACCACGTCAATGCGATCAGCACCGGGATCACGATCAGGAACACGGCCAGCTTGTTCCACTGGATCTCGACCTCGCCGATCGTGATCGCGTTGGTGCGCGGAATGAAGTTCGGGACCGCCTCGAAGTCGACGCCGTACAGGGCGAGGGCGACGTTCTGCACGACGAACGAGACGCCGACCGCGGTGATCAGAGGCGCCAGCCGCGGCGCCCGCCGCAGCGGCTTGTACGCCACGCGCTCGATGGTCGCGTTGAAGATCGCGAACAGCGGCATCGTGATCGCGAGCGTGGCGAGCAGGCCGAGGACGATCAGGACGACACCCGTATCCTCGTCGAGTCCGAAGAGCGACACGATCGCCGTGCTCGAGACGAGACCGGACAGGGCGAAGACGTCGCCGTGGGCGAAGTTGATCAGCTTGAGGATCCCGTAGACGAGCGTGTAGCCGAGCGCTACGAGCCCGTAGGCGGCCCCGTTCGTGAGCCCGATGATCGCGACGTTGAGGAACCGCACCGGATCCTGGGCGAGCTTCACCACGAGCCAGAGGCCGAGCAGCCCGACGAGCAGAAGCCCGATCGAGTCGATCAGGCTCGAGGAGCGCAGCCGCGTGAGAATGGCCGTGGCCTGCATGAGCGGGGGACTCTAAACCGTGATGGGCGGGAGAGCAATGCTCCCCCGCCCATCACGGACGTACCGGTGAAGCCGGGAATCAGCCGCCTGAGGCCGCCGTCACCGTCTCCGGCTTGGGTGCAAGGACCTGCTCGGTCTCGAGCTTGTCCGTCGCCTTGTAGATGACGAAGCCGACCACAGCGCCGGTCGCGTTCGTCGGGTCGCCGTTCTCGTTGAAGCCGAAGTCGCCGAGCAGACCGCCCGACACCTCGGTCTCGAACAGCTTCGCGATCACGTCACCACGCGAGCCGTCGGAGGCGGCGATCGCGTCGAGCATGACCTGCGCCGCCTGTGCGCCGTAGATCGCGTACGGGTCGATCTCCTTGCCGGAGAGCGGACCCGCGATCAGCGCGTCGACGAACTCCTTCGCCGGGCCCTCGAACTCGTCGATCGGCACGCCGGCAACCGACATGAACATGCCGGCGGCGGCACCGCCCGACTCGTCGATCGTGGCCTGGGTGGTGAACCCGTCCGGTGCGAACAGCTTGACCGCACCGTCGTTCGGGCCGAGCACGGCCACCTTGTCCTTGATCACCTGCGCACCGTTCTCGTCGATCAGCCCGCCGAGGAAGACCGCGTCCGCCCCGGTGCCTTCGACCTTCTTGAACAGCGCCTCGTAGCTCGACGCCTTCGGATCCCATGCGTCGAAGCCCGCGACCTCGATACCGAGCGACTCGGCCGCGTTGCGGAAGTTGGTCGCGACGCCGAGGCCGTAGGCCTCCTTGTCGTTCAGGATGTAGACCTTCTTCACACCCTGCGCCTGAGCGAACTCCGCCACTGCGGCACCCTGGTAGGCGTCGTTGGCGACCACGCGCAGGTAGTTGCGAGAGCCCGACGGGTAGTACTTGTCCGGCTCCGTGCTGTCACAGCCAGGCCCGCCCTGCGTCAGACAGACGTAGGTGTTGGCCGGCGACACCATCGCGATGCCACCGTCCGGTGCCTGGTTGAGCAGCGGGATCTCGATCGCCGCGCAGCCCGAGTTGAAGGTACCGATCACGCCGAGCACCTTGTCGTTCGCGGCGTACGCGTTCGCGTTCTGCGAGCACTTGCCCGAGTCCCACTTGCCCGCCTGGGCCGTCGAGTCGTCGCACGACTGGAAGCCGATCTTGTAGTCGCCGGCCTTCCACTCGCGGTTCTGCAGCTCGAGCCGGATGGCGGCGACGATCTGCTCTGTTTGCGTGCGCGACGAGCCCTGCAGCGGGAAGTCGGACGCGAGAATGTACTCCGGATCCCCTTCGCCCTCGTACTCGATGGCCGTGCACGACGACGACGGCAGCGCCTCGGGTGCCTCGCTCCCGCCGCCGCCACAACCGGCGGCGACCAGCGCGAGCACGCCGATCAGCAGGCCCAGCAAGAGCAGGCCTCTCCTCTTGGACGTCAACTCTCCTCCTTCGTTCGAACCATGGGCGCGGCACGCGCCGCCCCACTCCCTCCGATTCAGTCAGCGCGGAAGTCTAGGCGAATAAGCCTGCCCTGGGAAGGAGCGCCAGTGAGTAGCCTTGACAGCGGACATCCGCCCGGGTACTCCAACCGGTAGAGAGAGCGGTCTCAAAATCCGTCAAGTGCGGGTTCGAATCCCGCCCCGGGCACTCTGGACACACCGGGCGCGCCCGCCTCCCGGCGGGCCGCTCGGCGCGCTGACGCCGCTTCAGTCGGCGGGCCGTGCGTCACGCACTGTCCCCCCTCCCTACGCGACGTCAGCACACCGCCGGCGTGCCCAGAGAGTCGCGCGATGGGACCGACCCACGAGCCCCGTCCTTTGGCAGCAGTAACCCAGGACCGCGCTTGGCTTCCCGGCCGGTCACGGCCCGGCCTCCGGCCGCGTGGAGTCGTCCTCGACTCAGCCTGTTGCTGCGAGCTGCCCTATGCGGGACTACTTCGGTGCGTTCGTATCACTAGTCTGGATCGGATATGCGCATCGGGATTCTCACGGGTGGCGGCGATGTGCCGGGGCTGAACCCGTGCATCAAGGCGGTTGTGAACCGGGTGGCGCACGCGGGGCACGAGGTGGTGGGGTTGCGGCAGGGCTGGGCACCGCTGCTCGGTCATGTTCCAGGCGACCCGGAGTCGCGGAAGCGCTGGTTCCAGCCGCTGGATCCGGGCGTGGTGCGTACGATCGACCGCACGGGCGGCACGTTCCTGCACACGTCCCGGACGAATCCCAGCCGTGTGAGAGCGCGCGACGTGCCGGCGCATCTGGCCGACCGCGCCGTTGGCGAGGACCCGTTCGACTTCACCGATCATGCGCTGCGCGTCATCGAGGAGCTGGAACTGGACGTGCTGATCCCGATCGGCGGCGACGACACGCTGTCCTACGCGCTGCGCATGCACGAAGAAGGCGTGCCCGTGATCGCGATCCCGAAGACGATGGACAACGACGTGCACGGCACCGACTACTGCATCGGCTTCTCCACCGCGATCACGCGCGGCGTGCAGT
>JBJXGY010000153.1:0-24107 GCA_046160185.1 Gaiella sp.
GGCTTCCCGGCTCGTCCCATCGCCGCCATCTGCCCTCGGCGGACAAGCCGCTCTGAGAGGGAGAGCCTCGCTTCAGCGAGGCTTCCCGGCTTGTCTCTTCGCCGCCATCTCCCCGAGGACAAGCCCCTCTGAGGAGCGGCTAGCGGCTCGGCGGCTCGGCGGCTCCACGCCTGACGGCCCGCACGCCTAGCTTCCGAACGCCTCCGCGAACGTCTCCGCCATCCCCTCGTCGTACGTGACGGAGAACCCGCAGACGTTCGGGATGACCTTGCCTTCGAACTCGGTTGCCGAGACGAGGTAGCGCTTCCCGACTTCGAATCCCACCGCTCCGACGAGCGCCTCGGCGTTCGCCAGCTCGGGGGCGAAGACGCGAATCCTGTCCCCTTCGCCACCGCGATACCAGCGCTCGACGCGCAGGTCGATGTTCTCCCCGTCGATCCGCTCGACGGTGCCATCGAACGCGATCGGAGCGCGGGCGAGCTCGTGGACGGAGAACACGATGCAGGACGAGATGGCATCGCCGCCTCCGAGCGCGACGCCGCCCCCGGCCGCTTCGCCGCCGTCACCACCGGTGAATCGCGTGAGGCCGAGTGCGACGGCCAGCAGGACGAGGGACGTGGCGACCGCAAGCCTGACGATGGTCGAGCGGGTTGGTCGTGTTTCCATGGTTCTCAGCTCCTTTTTCACCCGCGCCTCCACCCTCGCGAGCACGATCGGGTCGATCGGCGCGTCGTCCGGTACCGGGTTCGCGTCGCGCAGGAGGCGGGTGAGGTCGTTGTTGGTCATGCCTTCACCCCACCCATGTCCGGACGCACGCCAGACCTGTCGAGCGCGGCCGCGAGTTTCTTCCGGGCTCGGCTCGCCCTGAGCGCGACCGCGTTCTCGGAGAGACCGAGCACGGACGCTGCCTCGCGATGACTGAGCTCCTCCCAGCCGAGCAGGCGAAGTAGCTCGGCATCCGCTGGATTGAGACTCGCCAGCGCGGCGCGCACCGACTCGGTGTCGTCGCCGTCGTCACCGGCGTCGACCACGTCGACGATGCGCTCACTCGCGAGTCGGGCCCGAAGACGCAGCAGGCGGCGTACTCCCCGCGAGGTGTTCGCGAGCTGACGCCGGGCCACGCCGTAAAGCCACAGCAGATCCTGCGGCGGCTCGGGCACGTCCGCGCGCCGGCGCCAGGCGACCAGGAACACCTCGGCCATGACGTCCTCGGCATGAGCCGGGGCGCGCCGCTGCAGATACCGAAGCAGCGGCTCTCCGGCGCGCGCGAAGAGCTCCTCGAACCAGGCGTCGTCACGGACCATGCACTGTCCTCATGTCCGGCTCGTCGCTGAACCTGTCACCCGCCGCCGACGACCGCCAGCACAGCCTTCCCGTGCACCTCGAGCTTGCGCTCGCCCACGCCGCTCACCGCGGCCAGCTCGTCGAGCGTTTTCGGCGCCAGCCGCGCAATCTCCACCAGCGTGCGATCGTGGAACACCACGTACGCGGGCACCCCGGCCTCACGCGCGGCGGCTCCGCGCCATCCCCGAAGCGCCTCGAACAGGCTCGCCGCCGGCCCGTCGAGCGGGGCGTTGCCCGACGCCCGATCGCCACCGGTGGCCTTCCGCGTGCCCGCGCGCGCGGCTGGCAGATGCCGCCGCAGGGTCACAGGCTCCTCCCCGCGCAGCACCCTGCGGGCCTCCGACGTCAACGACAGCACACCCCACTCCCCAGTCGCAGCGAGCAGCCCTCGAGCCACGAGCTGCCGCACGATCGTCCGCCATTCCGCGGCTGACAGATCCGCTCCGACCCCGAACGTCGATACCCGGTCGTGACCCCATTGCAGCACCTTCGCGTTGGCGTTCCCACGCAACACGTCGACGAGGTGACCCGCCCCGAAACGCGCCGGCGCTCTCCGCCCGGCGGCGTGTTCGCCAAGCCGGTAGACGCAGGAGAGCGCCTTGCGGGCCGCCTCTGTCGCATCCCAGACCTCGGGCGGTTGCACGCAGTTGTCGCAGTTGCCGCAGGGCTCCGACTCCTCGCCGAAGTAGCGCAGCAGGTGCACACGCCGGCAGTCGTGTGCCTCGGCGAGCGCGAGGAGCGCGTCGAGCTTGCGCCGCTGCAGCCGTTTGAACTCCTCGCCCGCGGGGCTGTCGTCGATCATCCGCCGCTGGTTGACGACGTCCGCCAGTCCGTAGGCGAGCCAGGCCTCGGCAGGCTCGCCGTCGCGGCCGGCGCGCCCGGTCTCCTGGTAATAGCCCTCGACGTTCTTGGGCAGGTCGAGGTGGGCGACAAAGCGCACGTCAGGCTTGTCGATGCCCATGCCGAAGGCGATCGTCGCCACCATCACCACACCGTCCTCCCGCAGAAAGCGAGCCTGGTTCCGTCGCCGGAGGTCCTGGTCGAGGCCGGCATGGTACGGCAGCGCGGTGATCCCCTCACCCTCGAGCCAGGCTGCCGTCTCCTCGACCTTCCTGCGGGTGGCGCAGTACACGATCCCGGCCTCTCCTGCGTTGCCGCGGAGGAACCGCCGCAACTGGGCGCGCCCGTCGTCGCGCTCGACGATCGTGTAGCGAATGTTCGGCCGGTCGAAGCTGGCCACGACCTCGAGCGCTTCTTCCAGTCGAAGGCGCGCGACCATGTCCCGCCGCGTGTGATCATCGGCGGTGGCGGTGAGCGCAATCCGCGGCACACCGGCGTACCGCTCTGCGAGGGCGCCCAACGCGAGGTAGTCCGCGCGGAAGTCGTGCCCCCACTGGCTCACGCAGTGGGCCTCGTCGATCGCGAACAGCGACAGCGCCCGCTCGGCGTACAGCCGATCGAGCAGGTCGCCCATGCGCGTCGTCACCAACCGCTCCGGGGCGACGTAGAGCAGCTCAAGCTCCCCCGCCATGAGCGCCCGCTCCACATCGCGCTCCCGCGCGGCGGTCAGCGACGAGTTGAGGAATGCCGCCCGTACGCCGAGCTGGTGGATGGCGTCGACCTGATCCTGCATCAGCGCGATGAGGGGGCTGACACACACGGTCACACCGAGCCCCGATCGATGCCGGGCGATCGCCGGCACCTGGTAGCAGACGCTCTTCCCCGCTCCCGTCGGCATCAGCACGAGTGCGTCGCCGCCGGCGGTCACATGCTCGACGATCTCCTCCTGCCTGCCGCGGAAAGCGTCGTAGCCGAAGACCTCGCGCAGGATCTCGCGCGGCGTCACGGGAGGTGCCAGAGACGTCACCGGCCCACGATAGACCGAGGCGGCGGACGGCACACCGTCCCTGCGGGACGCGACCGTCACTCCGGGGCCTGCGACAGACGGCCCGGCGGTTCCCTTGGGTTCCGCCGGGCCTCCTTCCCTGTGCTTACGGCGTCTCGCCGGACTCGGTGTCGCCCTCCGCCTCGTTGTCGCCGTCCACGGCGACGAGCGCCAGGTCGCCGGCGAGGCGAACGTCGACGGTCTTGCCGTCGGGACGCGTCACCTCCACTTCCCACACGGCTCCCTTCTCGCCGTCACGCTCGACGGCGTTCACCGTGCCGCCGTTCGTGTGGCGGACGGCGGCAGCCGCGGCCCGGTCGGCGGCCGGCCCGCTGGCCCGGCCCTCGCCGTCGTCACCCCCGACTGCCAGCGCGGCACCCGCGCCGCCACCGGCCAGAGTGAGGACAACAGCTCCGGTCACAATCAGCTTGCGTCGCACGACGCAGCCTCCTTTCAGGTCGACGGTTCGACCGTAGGCGACGCTGATGACGGGACGATGACAGGCAGCGCGACCGTGACGCACGCGCCGCCCCCGGGGAGCGTGGATGCGCGCGCGGCGCCGTCATGGGCGCGGGCGATCGTCTCGACGATCGCCAGCCCGAGTCCCGTGCCGGCACCCGCGCGACCTTCGTCCGGGCGGCTGAAGCGTTCGAAGGCGCGCTCCAGATAGCCCTCGGGAAAGCCCTCTCCCTCGTCGCTGACCACCAGCTCGACGCCGTGCGCCGCCTTGCTCGCCTGGAGCCGGACGACACCCGCGCCGTGGCGAAGCGCGTTGTCGACGAGGTTCCCGAGCGCCTGCTCGAGACGAAGCCGGTCGCCGGTGAGCTCCACGCCGGCGGGCTCGGTGACCACGACGCGCCCCGACTCCTGCGCGCGCAGCAGAAAGCGGTTGCGGACGCTCTCGAACAGCTCCGCTGCCTCCACAGGCTCGAGGCGGAGAGGCAGCTTGCCCTGGTCCGAGCTGGCGATGAGAAGCAGGTCGGCGGCCAGCTGGACGAGCCGGTCGGTCTCCTCGCTCGCCTCGCGGACAGCCTCACGCAACTCCTCCTCCCCGCTCGCGTGCTGCAGGGCGAAGTCGAGCTCGGCTCGCAGCAGGGCGAGCGGCGTCCGCAGCTCGTGGCCTGCGTCGGCCACGAACCCGCGCTCTCGGGCCAGCGCTTGTTCGAGGCGGTCGAGCATCTCGTTGAGGGTTGTCCCGAGCCGCTCGAGCTCGTCGCGGGTCGGAGGCACCGGTAGCCGCTCGCCGGGACGGGTTGCGGAGATCTCGGCCGCCCGACGGCGCATCGCCTCGACGACGCCGAGTCCGGCCCCGGCCAGCCGGTAGCCGGCCCCCGTCGCCAGCAGCAAGGCGATCGGCCCGGCGATCACGAGTGCGTTTCGCAAGTCGCGGAGCGCCTCCGCGCGATTCTCGCGTGTCGCACCCACCACGAGGACGGCGCGTCCGTCCGGCGCGGTGACGGGCACCACCAGCAGGCGGACGGGCTCGTCCTGGCCGGGAAGCGACTTCCGGTCGAGAAACAGTTGCTCCCGCTCGTTCATCTGCTGGAGCTCGGCGGCGTTGAGCAGCGGGATCGTCTCGACGCCGGCCGTGCCGTCGAGCACGTGTCCGTCCGCGTCCAGGAGCTGCGCGAACCGCTCGTCCCGCTCGATCAGGCCCCCACCCGCATCCGCCAGCGTTCCGCCAGCGTTCTCGACGAGGGCGCGGACGTCGTCCACACGCAGTCGCAGGTTCTCGTCCAGCGCCTGAGACAGGTTCGAGGCGAGACGGGCGTAGACGAGAGCTCCCGTCCCCGCGAGTACTACCGCCATGGCCACGGCGAAGGCCAGCGCCACGCGCGCTCTGATCGGGAGTCGCCTCATTCTTGCGCCCAGAGCCGGAACCGGCTCACGCGGCCCTCGCCTCGGGAAAACTCCTGAAGCGGCCGGCGGCGCGGCCGGTCGCTACCCTGGAACGCCAGGGGCAAGGTTGGGACACGCCGCCTCATGCGTCCCCGCGCAGGACGTACCCGACGCCCTGCACCGTCTGCAGCGAGTCGCGTCCGAACGGCCGGTCGATCTTCTCCCGGAGCCTTCGCACCTGCACGTCGACGACGTTGGACTGCGCCTCGTACGCGAAATCCCACGCGTGTTCGAGCAGCTGCAGACGCGAGAGCACGATGCCCGGTCGACGCATGAACGTCTCCAACAGCGCGAACTCCTTGGCGGAGAGACGGATCTCGACGTCGCCGCGGCGTACCTCCCGGCTGGCCGGGTCGAGGGTCAGGTCGCCGACCTCGAGCACCGTCGGCCGCTCGCCCGCGCCGCGACGGGCCAGCGCGCGCAAACGCGCCAGCAGCTCGAGGATCGCGAACGGCTTCACCAGGTAGTCGTCCGCTCCGCTGTCCAGGCCGGCGACGCGATCTTCGACGGCGTCTCTGGCTGTCAGCATCAACACAGGCGACCAGACGCCGCGCGCCCGCAGCTGCCGGCACACGTCGAACCCGGTCATGTCGGGGAGCATCACGTCCAGCACGACCGCGTCATACTCCGCTGCGGCCGCCATCCACAGGCCTTCCTCACCGCGTCCGGCGACGTCGACCAGAAGGCCCTCGCGCGTCAGCGAGCGCCTGATCACGCTCGCCATCCGCGGCTCGTCCTCGACCAGCAATACCCGCATGGTCGCAGTGTGCATCGCTCGAGATGAACGTGCGATGAACGGAGGCGGGCCGGAGGGCACGCCCGCCTCCGTTTCGGTTCACCCGTCAGCGGCCGCGGGTGAAGCTGACGAGCTCCTCACGGCCCAGGCTGCCCGAGACCCCGAGCGCCAGCACGGGTCCCACGCCACGGGCGAAGAACTTGTACTCGAGCACCTTCTTGTCCAGCGGCGTCACGTCCCTCGTCATCACGATGTTCTTGAAGTGCCCGAAAGGCACCTGCACCTGCTCGTGCACGGCGAGGATCGACGCCCTGTCCTCCGCCTCACCCTTGTAGTACTCCTGACGGTAGGAGAGCCCCGGTCGTGGCCGTGCCGGCATCAGGATGCCCGGCTCCGCGCCGTCGACGCCCGCCTCCCACGAGCCCGCGGTCGAAGAGACCTTCCCGTTCTCGTACTCCTTCGTGTCCTCGCCCATGTACCAGACGTTCCCCGCCCTGTCCTGGGCGTACCAGTCGAAGGTGTCCTCGACGAGCTTCCCGTCTCCGGTGACCGTGTCGCGCACGACACGGGCGGTGATGCCGTTGGCGAGCTTCTTCGTCTCGTTCGTGACGCGGATCACGACCTTGAGCACGGCCCCGTCCGGCTCCCTCTCCCTGAACACCCAGCGCGAACCCGGCCGCATCGGCCAGTACGGGTTGTCGATCGTCGTCGAGAAGTCGGCCGGGTTCAGCTTCACCTTCTCGCTCCCCTGCGGCAGGCCGTTGCCGCCGCCGGCAGAGGCTGCCTGACCGGCAACAGCACCCATCGCCAGCACGAGAACCGCCACCGCTGCGATTCGATCCCTCGTCCCCATCGCCGTCGCTCCTTCGCACTCCGAGGGCGACCGAGTGCGCCCTGAAGCCCTGTTTCTACGCGGCAGTGATGAACAGGTGATGACTGGTCGGTAGCAACTGTCCCTCCGTCCGTGCCAGTCCGGCGGATGACGCAACGTGAGGAGCGATCGGTCTCCTACCGCGTCATACCTTCTCGACGTGCAGCCCCTCGCCCAGCCCGAACTCCTCCTCGATCTTCTTCGCGATGGGCGCCGAAGCGCGTCGGCGCAGGCGCAAGGTCGCCACCAGCACGACGAGCCCGATGATCACGAGCGTCACGAGCGTCGTCGCCGACCCGAGCGCGTACAGATCCGGCCGGATCGCCGCGGTGAAGGTCAAGCCCGCGATCGTCAGCGGCAGCGTCTGGACCTCGCTGCCGCTGATCAGGAGCAGCGTCCGGTCGTAGTCGTTCCATGTCAAGGTGAACCCGAAGAGCAGGCAGCCGAACAACCCCGTCCACACGAGGGGCAGCGTCACCTCGCGGAACGTGCGCGCCTGGTTTGCCCCGAGGTCGCGCGCCGCCTCCTCGACGTGCTCGTCGTAGCGATTCCACACCGCGAGCATCACCAGAAAGCCGAACGGGATGCCCCAGATCGCGTTCGTGCCGAGCGCCGTCTTCCACAGCGACGTCGGCTGGTCGAGGAAGCGCCAGAAGAGCTGCGTGCCGAGCGAAAGCAGGAACCCGGGCGTCATCAGCGCCAGCATGATCAGGTAGAAGGCGATGCCGTCGCCGCGGAACCGGCGGCGGAAGGCCATCGACAGCGTGAAGGCGATGAAGGCGACGACGATGCCCGAGACCAGAGAAACCTCGAGCGACTGGATCGCCGAGTCACGGATCTTCAGGGCGTTCGACCCGGGCACGCTCGAATCGACGAGCGATTGCCACCAGCGCCCGCTGATCGGGCCGCGGAAGGGGAAGGTGATGGCGCCGAACGTGCCCTGGAAGGAGAGCACGCCCATCAGCAGCATCGGCGCGTAGATGAAGATCAGGAAGATCACGAAATAGACGGCCAGCCAGACCTTCGACCAGTCGCGCTTGCGCCTGTGCACGACCACGCCTGGGCCTGGTCCCGCCAACGCCGACATCAGACGTCTTCTCGCAGGTTCGAGAAGCGTGTGATCACGAACACGCCGATGATCAATGCAACCACGAGCAGCACTGCCGAGGCGGCGCCCTGTGGATACTGCAGACCGATCTCCACCTTGGACTGGATGATCGTCCCGACGGAGGAGACGGTGTTGCCGCCGATCACGCGGACAGTGCCGTACTCGCCCATCGTCAGCACGAAGATGAAGATGGAGCCGATCACGACACCCGGCATCGACTGCGGGAGGATCACCTCCTTGAAGGTCTTGAACCAGTTGCCGCCGAGGTCGCGGGCCGCCTCGAGCGCGCTGCGGTCGACCTGCGCGAGCATGAAGAAGAGCGGGGTGACCATGAACAGGATGTACAGCTGGATCATGGCCAGCGTCACCGAGAGCTTGGAGAAGCCGAAGGCCTCCACAGGCTCGTTGACGATCCCGAGCTTCGTCAGGACCTGGTTCAGAGCACCCTCACGACCCATCAGCGGATACGTCCAGGCGATCGACCTGGTCAAGAAGCTCGTCCAGAACGGCGCCAGCGCGATGACGAAGAGCCCGATCTGCAGCGCCAGGCTCTCGATCTTGAAGACCAGGAAGTAGGCCACCGGATATCCGAAGACGAGACAGGCCGCGACCGCGATGAGCGAGGTCTGGAAGCTCGTCCGCATGTTCTTCCAGTAGGTCGAGTCGTTGAACAGATCGGCGTAGTTCTGGAGCGTCCAGTCCTTGACGAAGCCCGAAGCCTCGCCCTGCTGGTACGTCCAGAAGCTGACGAGCACGATGAAGACGAGCGGGGCGATCAGGAAGAACGCGAGCCACAGGAAGCCCGGCGTCGCCCAGAGCGCGGTCAACCAACCGCCGCCCTTCGGCCCTCCTCCTCCTCCGCCGCCGGCGTGCGCCTCGCCGAGCGCGCCCTCGGGGCCGGAGACGCTAGTCGCTGAGGAGCTGGACATCGGCCTCGTTCCAGGAGATGCGGAGGCGCTCGCCTTCCCGGCCGCGAAGCTCCGGGTACCGGTCGCCCGGCACCTTCGCCAGCATGCGCTCGCCACCGGCTTCGAGATGCAGCTTGACGAGGTCGCCGAGGAACTCGACGAAGATGATCTCGCAGTCGGCGCTGTTGGTGGCAGACGGTTCACCGCCGACGGTGACCGCGGCGGCCCGTACGGCCACAGTGCCCTCGTCGCCGACCGCCTTCGCCGACCCCGGCGCGCTCACCGTGAACGCGAAGCCCTGCGCGTGCTCGAGCGTGAGCCGGTCGCCGTCCTTGGCGGTGATCTTCCCTCGCACGATGTTGTTGTCGCCCATGAACCGCGCCACGACCTCGTTGTTCGGCCTGGTCGCGATGGTCAACGGGTCGTCGACCTGCTGGATGCGCGCGTCGTTCATGACCACGATGCGGTCGGCCATGGAGAGCGCTTCCTCCTGGTTGTGCGTGACGTGCACGAACATCAGCCCCAGCTGACGCTGCAGGTTTCGCAACTCAACGCGCATGCGCAGCTGCAGCAGCCGGTCGAGATCGCCGAGCGGCTCGTCGAGAAGCAGTGCTTTCGGCTTCGTCACGAGCACGCGTGCCAGCGCGACACGCTGCTGCTGGCCGCCCGAGAGCGCGCGGGGCTTGCGGTCGGCGAGCTGCTCGAGACCCACCATCTCGAGCGTCTCGCGCGCCTGCGCGCGTCGCGTCGCCTTGTCGACGCCGTGCATCTTGAGCCCGAATTCGACGTTCTCGAGCACCGAGCGGTGCGGGAACAGCGCGAAATGCTGGAAGACCGTGGTGGTGGGCCGCTGGTGGGGCGGCAGGCTCACAAGCGACTGCCCGTCGAGCAGGATCTCGCCGGACGTCGGGAACTCGTGGCCGCCGATCATGCGGAGCGTGGTCGTCTTGCCGCAGCCCGAGGGTCCGAGCAACACCACGTACTCGCCGTGGTCGACGTGCAGGTTGACGTCTTCCACCGCCATCGTGCCGCCGGGGAACAGCTTGGTCAGATGGATGAGATCGAGTCCCGACCCCGGGCCGGCAAGGGGGGACGCGGAGGGGGCGGCCTGCGCCGCCCCCTCCTGAGTCGCCGTGTCGACTCCTACCGCCATCTAGGCAGACAGGAAGTCGTTGACACGCTTCACCTGGTACACGTTCTCCGTGAAGAACGAGTTCCAGGAGCTGTACTTGCAGGACCGCTTCTGGAACGAGCCGCCGTCGCGGATCTGGCCCGCCTTGACGTCGCCGACCTGGCCGGTGATGCCGGGCAGATCCTTCGTAGCCCGCTTGCCGCCGTACCAGAAGTCGAACTCCGCAGGGTCGAAGCCCTTCGCCTTGGCGTCGGCCGAGGCCAGGTACGCCGGAAGCTGCGAGCCGTTCGAGATGTAGTAGCCCTGCCGCATGATCTCGGCGCCCATGAAGCCCTGGTTCATCCAGTTGATGTAGTCGTACACCGCCTGGAGCTTCTCGCCGGTCACGTGCGACGGGATACCGGTGGCCGAGCACCAGCCGCGCAGACCCTCTTTCGGTGAGGCGTACTTGCAGTTGACGCCCTGCGCCACGAGCAGCGCGACTGCGGGCGACCACATCGACTCGATCACGACCTCCTTGGAGGACATGAGGTTCACCGACTCGTTGAAGGTGCCCCAGAACGCGCGGAAATGCCCGTCCTGCTTGTACTTGATGAGGATCTTGATGAGGCTGTCGATCTCCTTCTTGGTCATGTTGCCGAGGTTCTTGAACTTCATCAGTCCAAGCGCCTGGACGGCATTCCCGGCGTCCTGCGTGAGGATGCCCGGGTCGTTCAGGAGAGCGACGCGGCCCTTCCACTTCGCGTTCAGGAGCTCGGCCCACGAGACGGCACCGGGCGCCTTCTGGATGATGTCCGCGTTGTAGCCCATCGAGTCCATGTTGAAGTGGGCCGGCGGGCCGATGATGAAGCGCGGCATGGCCTTGCCACCGATCGGCTTGCCCGTCTTCTCGTCGATCCAGCGCACGATCTGCTTGTTCGACTTCGGACCCTCGGTGGTCAGCGGCAACCCGGTCGACTTGTTCGGATCGACGAACATCACCCGGAACGGGGCGTTGCCCTGGCCGTAGGTGCAGTTCTTCGCGAACGTGTTGACCTTGCCCTTCGTGAACACCGTGTAGTACTTGCTCCACGCGCTGATCTTCCGCGTGTCGACCGCCTGCATGTTGCCGGTCGGCCAGATCTGGAAGTACTGGTAGTTGTAGAGACCGCCGATGTCGAAGCTCTTCGGATCGGTGATCGCCTTCTGCACCTGGGCGTTCGTTCCCATCAGCTGGATGTTGAACTTGACGCCAAGCGCCTTCTCAGCCTCCTGCTGGATGCGGGGTGTTGCCCACTCCACGCCGAGGCTGATCACGCTGAGCGTGCCCGTGTACTTCCCTGCTGCTGCCTCTGCCCGGCCGGCCGCCGCGCCGAGACCGGCGACGGCTGCTGCGCCGACACCGCCCTTGACGAGGAGGTTGCGCCGTGACAGACGCATCTGCTCCGGGGTCTCGGCGCGGATCGCGCCCGCCTCGGAGTAGTCACCGCGGGCCAGCTGGTCGGTGTACCCGAGCTGCTCCGCGTACTCGTAGGGGTCGTAGTCGACGCCCTCGTGACTCATGCCCTCTCCTTTCCTCTCGCCGCCCAAATGAGGATGCCGCCGCGAAGGCGCTGGTCGTGCCGTGGAACTGGCGTGAGGCCGGATGTCAGGCATTCGCGGTCGATGGGTGGTTGTATACAACGTGCATCAGACGACGTCAAGCGGTGTCGTGTCAGGAACGCCGTCACTGGTGTTCGACGTCAGGCTCGCCTGGGAGTTTGCAAGCAACCGCGTCTGGACGCGGTCGAGCACGATCAGCAGGACCGCACCCACGCCGAGCCCCCACAAGACCTTGAGCCACGCGTGGGGAACCGCGTAGTAGACGCCGACGGCGGCCGTGACGGCGACCACCGCAGCCACGTTCACCCCGCCGAGGTACCGATAGCGCCCTCGAGGGTCGAACAGGGCGTCGACGTCGAGCCTCCGCCGCTTACGCACGAGGTAGTCCGCGAGGACGACGCCGGCGAGCGGGGCGCCCACGTTGCCGAGGTGGGTGATCCACTCCTGCGCCCGGTTCACGAAGTCCGGGAAGGCGGAGAGGGCGATCGCGACCACCGCAACCGCGACGGTGGCGCGGAGCCGCCCGAGCCGGGGCGCCATGTTCACGAGCGAGAGACCTGCCGTGTAGACGTTGGTGATGTTGGCCGCGATGCCCTGCACGACGATCGCGCCGAGCAACAGCACGAGGAGGGGATTCGAGGACGTCAGCTCCGCCACGGCCACGAACGGATTGACCTCCCCGGTGGCTGCGGCCGCGTACCCGCCGACGAACGTCGTGATCGCGGCAGACGTGAGCGCCGACGCGGCGTAGCCGATCCGCATGTCCCGCCTCGTGGGGGTGTAACGGCAGAAATCGGCGACGCTGGTGACAAGGGTGAGCGACGAGCCGCACATCACCGTGATGTACGTCGCGAAGCCCGCCCACGTGAACGCCTGATCCGGTGAGTCGAAGACACGCCCCACGTCGTAGCGGTCGTTGTCCGTGGCCAGGTAGAGACCGACGAGCACGGCGGTGAACCCGAGCGACACGGGGAGCACGACACGGAGCAGCCAGCGTGTGACGTCGAAGCCGAGCACCGCCAGCACTGCGTGGAAGCCGGCGAGCGCGAGCGCCACCGGCACCAGCGGCGGCCGCTCGCCCGTGATCCCGAAGACGATCGCCTGAAAGCCGAGGCCGCCCGTGATCGCCTGTGCCGCGAACCAGTACGAGGCGGCGATGATCCGGTACGGCGAGCTGAGGAGCCGAGCACCCCAGAACCCGAGCGAGGCGCGCATCGCCACCTGCCCTGGGAGCCCGTGATCGACTCCCGGCTCGGCCACGACCACCAGGAGCGCGTAGGCGAGCGCCTGCCCGAGCACCATCGCCACCATCGCCCACACGAGCGGCAGCCCGCCCTGCACGACCGCGAGCGCGCCGAGGACGTACATCACCGGGTTCAGGAAGAACGTGAAGTTGATCGCGAACAGGTCGCGCCAGCCGACCGTGCGCAGATGCGCCGGTATCGGCTCGACCCCGTATTCCTCTACAGCGGGTATGGCTGGGCGACCTCCGGGGCCGACGCGGCCGCTCTAGTACGGCGTCTCACAACGATAGACGGGAAATGATCGTGGTGACCCGCCGCACCGATGTGTTGCCTAGGCCGGCTGCTAGCGCAGCCTGCCGAGGATCCTGAAGGGCGCGCGTTCGCGCGCCTGCCGCACAGCGGGCGTTCCGGGCGAAGCTTTGTGAGACAGCGCGATAGCGGCTCACGAGGACTTCCCCTCCATTCGGTGGCGCCCGAGGAAGTCGACCACGGCGTTCCCGTACTCCTCCGTCGCGTCGAAGATCGTGGAGTGCCCGGCACCCTTGACCACGTACTTCTCCGCCCCGGCGATGCCCTCGTAGATCCCCTGCTGCCCGACCCCGCCCGGGCCCTGATCCCACGGAGTCATGATGTCCTCGTCGCCGCCGATCACGAGCGCCGGCGAGCTGACCTTCGGGAGCCACGGCGTGAGATCCATGTCGCACATCACCTGACACACCGCGGTGAACACCTCACGACGGTTGGAGTCGCGCAGGATCTGCTGGCAGTGGTCGGCGATGCCGGCGCCCATCTCGGTCTCGAGGAATCGCTTGTTGACTGCCTGCCAGGCGATCAGCTCGGCAAGGATGCGACTGCCCGGTCCGTCCGGGTCCAGGTTGACGATGTCGATCCAGTTCTTGAAGATGAGCCGCCCCATGCGACCGAGCTTGGCGGCGGCGCAGTTGATCACCACCGAGGCGGTCCGCTCGGGGTACTTCCCGGCAAAAGTCAGCGCGACCATCCCGCCGAACGACGTGCCGTGGATATGCGCGCGCGCATGGCCGAGCACGTCCATCAGGGCGGCCAGGTCGTCCGCGAAGACCTCGGTGTCGTAGTGCTGGATCGGCTTGTCGCTCTGCCCATACCCACGCTGGTCGTAGTCCACGGCCTGAAACCCGGCGCCGGCGACGATGGGCGTCACCGGGTCGAGGTTGAAGTGGCCGAACCCGGCGCCGTGGATCTGCAGCACAGGCTCGCCGGTGCCGGTGATGCGGTGCCACATCGAGATCCCGTTGACCTCGATCATGCCCTCGGTCTGCTGCAGCGTCTCGGACATCGTCTCCCTCCAGGTGCCTTGTCGTCGAGCGAACAGCGCGAGTATCGCACCGCGCCGAATGTCTGACAATGGCTGGTTGCCCAATCGACGCCTGCATGTCAGGCTGACGCCGTGAACCGGGAGCTGTCAGCGATCGTCGACCAGCGGCTGCCCGGGTCTCCCCACTCGTGAAGGTCGTCGTCGTCGGCGGCGGCGTGGTCGGGCTGGCCTGCGCCTTCGAGTTGCACCGGGCAGGGTCCGACGTGGTGGTGCTCGAGCGCGGAAAGGTGGGGCACGGCACGTCCTACGGCAACACCGGATGGGTGTGTCCGTCGTTCACGTACCCCATGCCCGGGCCGGGGATCGTCGGCGACGGTCTGCGCGCGGCGCTGCACCGCACCGGTCCGCTTGCCCTGCGGCCGGGCCTCGATCCCGGCTACGTCCGCTGGCTGTGGCGGTTCAGGAGGAACTGCACACGCGAGCGCTGGCAGGCCGGGGTACGCGCCCTCCTCGGTCTCAACGAGACGACGTTCGAGAGCCTCGACCGCTACCGCGACGCCGGTGTTTCCTTCGAACTGCACGACGCGGGTCTGCTGCTCGCCGCCCTCGGCGAGAAGAAGCTGCACACCTACGTCGAGCTGTTCGAGGAGCTGCGCTCCTGCGGTTTCCGTGGCGCCACCGAGGCGGTCGCCGGCCAGCGCGTTCGCGAGCTGGAGCCGAGCCTGGGCGCTGCGGTGTGCGGCGGAGTGCTCGCGCAGATCGACCGCTGGGTCGATCCGCTGTCGCTCACGACGGGCCTCGCCGCGTGGCTGCGCGCGCACGGAGTCGCGGTCGAGGAGGGAGTCGAGGTGTCCACGGTCTCAGGCTCGCGCATCGTCACCGCCACCGGCGAGATCGCCTGCGATGCCGCCGTTGTCGCTGCCGGGCCCTCATCGCCGGCGCTTCTGCAGGCGCTCGGCGTCGCCGTCACGATCGCACCGGCGCGGGGGTACAGCGTCACGTTCGCACGCGACGCCGCGGCCACTCCGAACCGGGCGCTCTACCTGGCGGAGGCCCTGGTCGGAGTCAGCTCGTACGCGAACGCCGTGCGGCTCGCTGGCGTGTTCGAGCTCGGCTACTCCCGCCTGGAGATCGAGCGCGGCCGGCTCGGAGCGATGCTGAAGAGCGTCGACCCGTTCTTCACGGAATGGTGTCCGAGCGCGTCGCAGTCGCTGGAGGAGTGGGTCGGGCTGCGGCCGCTCACCTCCGATGGCCTGCCGCTGATCGGCCCGAGCCCGCGAGACCCGCGCGTCTACGTGGCAACAGGACACGGCATGCTCGGCGTCACGCTCGCTCCCGCCACGGCGACCCTGCTCGCACCGCTCGTCGTCCGCGGCGAGTCAGCGTCCGCGCTCGCCCCGTTCTCCCCCGCGCGACCAGCCTGAGCCGGAGCGCATGACGCCGCCGGGTGCGCTGATGTCGACCTCAGTCAGCACCGGTGTTACCCGGAGATGTGAATGGTCATGGACGCCGGCTCCATGTCCCAGAAATCGCGGCGGAACTCCGCCTGTGTCCAGGCCCGTTTGGGGATCAGCCGGCGCTTGAGAGAGAACGCCGCCGGGCTTTCGCCGAACGGAAACGGGCTCATCCGTACGTGCCACGGCTCGATCGGCTCGAGGGCGTACCCGCCGATTTCTGCGGCCTCTCCTGCCTCGACGTCGCGCATGCAGAAGTAGAGGCACAGGCGGTCGTAGAGCTGCAGCCGCTCGTAGTCGGCCCAGCGGAGATCGTCGTCGACGCCGGCCTGCGAGGCCCGCCCGGCGTGAGTCGCCTCCTGCTCGGCGACGAACGCCTCCACGAGATCCTGCACCTCCTCTGCGTTCTCGAGCTTGAGCCCGGGGTCACGGCCGTACCGTTGCCGGTAGATCCCGGCACCGTGCATCGAGACGAGAAGCCCGGCGTAGGGATCCTCGTCGCTGACCGAGGAGATGCAGGCTCTGTAGAAGGTGAGGTGGGCGGGTACCTGCACGCTGAGGAACGGCACGGGCATCCCGGTCGCGTCGACGAGCGGTGACTGCTCCCAGACGGCCCAGCCGTCGTCGTGACGCTCGGCCGCCAGCTCCAGCGACGAGTGCAGCGGCCCCCGGTCGACCCAGGCGCGCGCGAACGCGCCGCAGGTCTCGCCGTGGTCGGTCTGCAGCACGACCTGCCAGCAGTCACCGAGATCACGAACGATCATCGGCGTAGGATACGACGGGCAGCCGCCGCCAGGCGAGCAAAGCCGCGAGCATCAGGCCGGCCATCGCCAGAAACCCGACGGCGCCGTCGCCAGGGAGCTCGTCGAACGTGAGGCCGACCAGCGGCGTTCCCGCGAGGATCACGGCCGATGCACACACGTTGACGAACGCGATCGCGGCGGCCGGCCCGTCCGGGCGCCGTCGCTGCGCCGCTGCATAGAGCCCCACCCAGGGCAGGCCGGCTGCGAGTCCGAAGAGGAGCGCCGTCACGGCCGCCGCCCATGTCGGCACTCCTGCCGCCAGCAGCGCAGCCGCTCCGGCCGCGACAAGGAGCGACCAGAAGGTGACGGGTCGATGCAGACCGCGCCGTTCGACGATGCCGCCGGCAGGCCGCGAGAGGATGCCCGCCAGCAGGATCAACCCGCCCGCCAGGCCGGCGGCCCTGGAGTCGAGGCCCTGTCGCTCGAGAAGCGTCACGACCCAGTTGCCGGCGACGACGTTGAGCCCGAACGTCGCCGCGTGCAGCACGCCGAGGGGAATCAGCGTTCCGTCCGCCAGCAGGCCGCCGCGCCGCCCGCCGGGGCGCGGCAGGCGCCGCACCGCGAGGACGGGCACCGTGGCGAGACCGACGTAGGCGATCGACAGCCAGTACGGAGCGCGCCAGCCGGCGGCCGGCGCGATCGCCGGTACCGCCATCAGCGCGAGCCCAGCCGAGGCCGTGGTGATGCCGCCGAACATCCCCTGCGCCACGGGCCCGCCGCCGCCGGCCCGGATCAGGTCGATACCTGCAATGAACCCGCAGCCAGAACCAATGCCGACGAGGAGGCGCGCAGGCAGTGCGAGCCCGATCTCAGGAGTAAGCAGCAGCAGGCCGTTGCCGAGCAGGATGAAGCCCACGGAGACGAGGGCGACCCGCTTCGAGCCGATCCTGTCCGCGACGAAGCCGGCCGGTATCTGCACCAGGAGGTGGGAGAGGAAGAGCGCGGTCGTGAGCAGCCCGACCACCGCGAGGGAGACTCCGTACGCGCCCGCGAGCCGCTCGGCAACCGCGCCGGTGTTGGCGATGTTCCATGTCAGCGCCCCACCGAGCAGGAGCCCGGCGACGATCGCCGTCCGATTCCGCCCGTTCACGCTGCGCACAGCGCCGGGTGTATCGGGTGCCCGGCTTCAGTCGGGCACCGCTGTGGTTCTTCCGAATCGTCGACCAGTGCCTGACCGGCAGTCAGGCACCAGCCGGAGGTCACGCGCGTACCGCAGCGCGCGCGGCAGCGGTGCCCGCCTCGTCGACGACCATCCGCTCCGTGTCGACCACGACCCCGTAATCTCGCTCCGCGAGCTCGACGGTCGTGAACCCGTCGAGCACGTCCGAGAGCACGAGCGCCGGGTCGCGCTCGAACGGTTCGCCGTAGCCGCCCGAGTTGGGGACGGCGATCTCGATCGTCGACCCGGCCTTCAACACCTTGCCGGTGAACTTGGCGGGCCAGAACTCGACCGTGCCGTCGGGCGCGGTCACCTTGCCGTGCGCAAGCGTCCCGTCGTGGCCTCCGAAGATGCCCCAGGGCGGGTCCGACTCGTAGCGGTCGCCCTCGCAGGAGACGATCGTGTCCACGAGGAAGCGGTTGACGCGCACCATGCCGATGCCGCCGCGCCACTTTCCCGCAGCGCACGAGTCGTCGCGGAGCTCGTAGCGCTCGGTCCGCATCGGGAACCGCCACTCCAGCTCCTCGATCGGGTTGTTGCGCGTGTTGGCGATCAGGCAGTCGACGGCGTCGAGCCCGTCGCGCCCCGGCCGGCCGCCATACGAGCCCTCGTCGACCTCCAGGTACACCCAGTACTCGCCCTCCTCCTCGTTGAACCCCGAGTAGGCGAGGAACCCGAGATGCGCGGAGTTGCCGGCGGTGATCTGATTCGGGATCACCGGTGCCAGCGCGCGCAGGGCGAGGTCGACCGCTCGCTGCACCTGGCAGAAGCGGGCAAAGCAGGCTCGCGGGTAGTTCGGATTGAAGATCGAGCCCTTCGGTGCGATCACCTTGACCGGCGCCAGCATGCCCTCGTTCTGGGGCACGAACACGGGATACGTGTCCTCGTCGAGGAAGATCATCCGGGTGATGAACGTCATCGCGGAGACGGTCGTTCCCTCGAACGGGCAGTTGTACCCGGTCGGCACCTCGTCGCTCGAGCCCGTGAGGTCGAAGGTGATCTCGTCGCCGGAGATCTCCACCGCGATCTTCACCGGAAGCTTGACGCCGCGGTTGACGCCGTCGTCGTCCAGCCAGCCAACCTCGGTCTCGTAGCGGCCGTCGGGTACCTTGGCGATCTCCTGCCGGAGCATCTTCTCCGAGTAGTCGAGCCAGCCCTGCGCCACATCGAGCACCGTGTGCAGGCCATAGCGCCCGAGCAGCTCGACGTACCTCGTCCGCGCCAGCTCGCAGGCGGCGATCATGGCGCGGATGTCGCCGTTGTTGAAGCTCGGCGTCCGGACGTTCTCGAGGATGTGCTTCCACAGCCCCTCCTGCCACACGCCCTTCTCCTGCAGCTTCACGGCCCGGTAGATGTTCCCCTCCGACCAGTTGTCCACCAGGTCGATGGCCAGGCCCGGGTAGGCGCCGCCGATGTCGAGGACGTGCGCCGAGGCGCCGGAGAAGCCGACCAGCTCGCCCTCGAAGAAGATCGGGATCACGATCGCCACGTCGGGTGAGTGCGTGGCGCCGCCGTAGGGGTCGTTGTGGAGGATGATGTCGCCCTCGTGGACGTCGTCCCCGAGGAGCTTGATCACGTTCTTCACGATCTTCGGCATCGCCCCCATGAACATCGGCGTCGAGTCCGACTCGGCGAGGTTGTTGCCGTGAGCGTCGAAGATGCCGGCGCCGAGGTCCTCGGACTCGCGGATGATCGACGAGTAGGACATGCGGTAGAGCACGCCGGCCATCTCCTTGGCGATGGCGGCGAAGGCGCCGCCGATGACGCGCATCAGGATCGGCGTCGACAGCCCTGCGCCCCGCGCAACCTGTGACGCCGGCCGGGTGGTGCAGTCGATCACGATGTTGCCGTGCGGATCGATCTCGGCCTGAAGCCCGGGCGGGATCACGGTCGTCGTGTCGTACTGCTCGACGATCGCCGGCCCGACCAGCCTGTCCCCTGCGCGTAACCGGTCCCGCTCGTAGAACGGCGTCGGGTGACGCTCGGCCTGGCCGTCCACCTCGAAGACGACGTCACGCTCGAGAGTCCGCGCCCCCGCCGGATCGCCGTCGCCGCGCTCGAGCTCCACCGCCTGCAGCTCGTCGACGCGCCCGATGGCGACGGTGCGGATGTTGATGATCTCGATCGGGGCGTCGAACCGGTGGCCGTACTCGGATTCGTGCGCCACGTGGAACCGCTCCTTCAGCTCCTCGACCCACGCCTCGTCAACTGCGCCCGCAGGGAGCTCGGTCCGCACCTCGTAGCCCTGGCCCGAGTAGCGGCAATCGGCGAGCCGACGGACGAGCCGGCGATCCTCGGGCACGGAGTCTGCATCCAGCTGGTCGAGCGCCTGCCCGACGAGCTCGTCGAGCCGGGCCGAGATCCTGGCGTGGTCGAGGCTCTTCAGCGCGTGGCGCTCGGTGGCCACGAACTCGTGCTGGAGGTCGGTGGCGAGCAGGCCGGTGGCGGCGATGATCCCCGGGTGCGGTGGTACGAGCACGCGGGCGATCTCCAGCTCGAGCGCGATGTCGCACGCGAACAGCCCGCCGGCGCCACCGGCGGCGACGAGCGTGAACTCTCGCGGGTCGTATCCCCTGCGCACCGAGTTGAGCTCGATCGCCTGCGTCATCCCGTACTTCTGCACCTGCAGCGCGCCGAGCGCGGCCTCCTCGATCGGGATCCCGAGCTCGTCCGCGATCCGCTGCAGCGCCTGCTCGGCGAGCGCGGCGTCGAGCTGCATCTGGCCGCCGAGCAGCCCCCGATCGGGACGAAGCCGTCCCAGCAGAAGCTGCGCGTCGGTGGACGTCGGCAGCGTGCCGCCGCGGCCGTAGCAGGCCGGTCCGGGGTCGGCACCGGCCGACTGCGGACCGACGCGGAACACCCCACCCTGGTCGACGTACGCGATCGAGCCGCCACCGGCACCGATCGTGTCGATGTCCACCATCGGCACCATCGCCTGGTAGTCGCCGATCTTGGTGTCGAGCAGATGGCGCATGCGGAGCTGGCCGCCCGCAGCCACACCGATGTCCGCCGACGTGCCGCCGATGTCGAGCGTGACGACGTTGTCGAAGCCGGCCACCTTGCCGGCCCAGATCCCACCGATCAATCCGGCGACCGGGCCTGACATCAGCAGGTTGACCGGTCGTGTGGCCGCCGCCTCGACGGTCGCCATGCCGCCGGAGGACTGCATCAGCTGCACCCCGTGGCGGAACCCTGCCTCCTCCATCGCATCCGCGAAGCGGCCGACGTAGCGCGACACCTTGGGCCCGACGTACGCATTGAGCGCGACCGTCGAGAACCGCTCGAACTCGCGGTAGAGCGGAAGCACCTCGTTGGAGATCGAGAGGAAGGCCTCGGGGAACTCCTCCTGGAGAATCTCCTTCACGCGCTGCTCGTGGGCGGGGTTGAGATAACTGTGCAGGAAGCAGACGGCCACCGCCTCCACGCCTGCCTCACGCAGCTGCCCGACGCGCTCGCGTACCTCGTGGTCGTCGAGCGACGTGGTCACCTCGCCGTTCGGCACGGTCACGCGCTCGGCGACCGTCAGCCGGTGGCGGCGCTTGACGAGAGGGCGCGCCTGCCACGGCAGCTCCTGCTGGAGCGAGAAGTTGAGCGGCTTCTTGTGCCGGGCGATGTGGAGGATGTCGCGGAACCCTTCGGTCGTGAGCATGCCGACCTCGGCGCCCGTTTGGGTCAGCACGATGTTGGTGGCGACCGTGGTGCCGTGAAGGAGGTTGTCCACCTCGGCGACGGAGACGCTCGCCTTCGAGCAGAGCTGCGCGATGCCTTCGACGACGCCCCGGGCAGGGTCGTCAGGGGTCGAGGGGACCTTGTCGACGGTGATCCGTCCGGACTCCTCGTCCACGAGCACGAGGTCGGTGAACGTGCCGCCGACGTCGACGCCGATCCGTTTCATCACTCCAACCTTTCCGCGGTGGTCAGGGCGTACGCGTATGCGCTGTATACACCATGGGTCGTATCCTCACGCCGTCGCCGCGATGACCTCGCGACCGACTCGCTCCATCTGCTCGGACGCGCCGTTCAGGTACGCGCATGAGATCTCGTCGATGCCGAGCGCGAACAGCTCGCGGACCTTCGCCGTCACTTTCGCCGCATCACCCGCGAGCGTGTAGTCGTCGAGCAGCTCCCCCGTGAGGTAGGCCGTGTGGTCGGCCTCGGAGTCGAGATGGCCGGCGTAGTAGTCGTACTCGTCCCGCGACTGTGCCAGCCGGGTCATCGTCTCGGGCATGTCGTGCGCGGGGTTCCGCCGCATGGTGTCGGCGATGTGGTTTGCACACGCCGCCGGGGCCCAACGGCACTTGTCCCAGGCCTCGCGCTGGTCGTCGCCGACCCACATCGCCGTCAGCAGCGAGAAGCGGACGGCGTCGGGGTCACGACCTGCCTCCTCGGCGCCCGCGCGGACGTGGTTCATCGCCCAGCGCACCGAAGCCTCGTTGACGCCGACGTAGAGCATCACCCGGTCGGCGAGAGCGCCCGCCACGCGCAGGTTCTTCGGTCCGGTCGCGGACATCATGATCGGGATTCGCGCATCCTCGTCGAGCCAGCGGAAATGAACGTCGGCGCCGTTGATCTCGACGCGCTGCGCCGCCAGCAGACCGCGCAGCAAGGGGATCGACTCAGCAAGGAACGACGTCTTCACGGGGTCGAGGCCCATCGTGCGCACAGCGCTGTCGCCACGGCCGATGCCGAGCTCGAGGCGGCCGGGATGCAGCCCGGCGAGCGTGGCGAAGGCACTCGCAGTGGTCGTCACGTGCCGCGTGTACGGGTTGGTGACGGCGGTGCCGACGACGATCCGCTCGGTCGCCGCGAGCGCGTGCGTCATGTAGACGAAGCAGTCCTGCCAGAGGATCTGCGAATCGATGAACCAGGCGTGGCTGTATCCCGCGCGCTCCGCAGCTTGCACGGATGCGATGCACTCGGGGAAATCCTGCGGCATGAACTGCGAGCCGATGGTCCCCATCTCGGTCTCCTTTCCCGGCCCGCTCAGGCCGCTTTGGTCTCCGGAAACGCCTCGAGCTCGGCGAGTGTCTGCTCGAGGGTGTTGACCTGGCCCCAACCCAGCCGCATCATCTCGATCGCGGGCTCGTGCAGATGGGGCGTGGCGGTGCCGGTGCACTCCTCGACGACGACCGGCTTGAAGTCGCGGAACATGGCGTCCTTGCAGGTGGCGCCGATACACTGGTTGGTGAGCACGCCGGTGATGAGCACCGTCTCCGCGTTCAAGGCGCGCAAGATCTGCTCGAGATTGGTGAGGAAGAAGGCCGAGAGCCTGGTCTTCTCGACGTACCAATCGCGGGGATCGGGCTCGAGGTCGTCGAGCACCTCGTAGCCCCACGTGTCCCGCCGCAGTCCGCCCTCGCGCAGCAGCACGCGCTTCTGCATGAACGGCCCACCGTCCTCGACGCCGCGGGTGCCGTGCCGCGTCCAGAGGATCGGCACGCCGCGGCGGCGGCACTCGGCGTTCAGGATCTTTGTCGGCTCGATCACGCGGCGCATGTGTGAGATGTCCATCTCATGCGTGGCGTACCACCCGTCCGGGTGCAGGAAGTCGTTCTGGTCGTCGACCACAACGTGCACCGTACGGCCGGGCACGAGGCGCCAGGCAGACGGGTCGTAGTAGTGCATCTCGGACAATCTCCACCCCCTTCGTATCTCAGATATGAAGATGCTATACCATCCCACCCGACCAAATGGAGCCGGGATGCCACTGACACCGATCAAGACTCCGTATTTGCGCGAACAAGCGCTCATCCGGCTGCGGGACGCGATCGTCTCGGGTCTGCTCGCGCCGGGCGCGCCGATCGTGATCGACGACCTCGCCGAGGCCCTCGGGCTCAGCTCGATGCCGGTGCGCGAGGCCGTCAAGCGCCTCGTCGCGGACGCGCTGATCGAGGAGCTGCCGCGACGCGCGCACCGGGTCGCGCCGCTCACCCGCGACTCCGCTCTCGGCATCCTCGAGGTCACCGAGACG
This sequence comes from Gaiella sp., assembly GCA_046160185.1. GTDB lineage: Bacteria > Actinomycetota > Thermoleophilia > Gaiellales > Gaiellaceae > Gaiella. The sequence continues at coordinate 23,390 of JBJXGY010000153.1, forward strand.
CTGATGGCGAAGGCCTACGAGATCGGGGTGCCGGCGCTCGAGGACGAGGACATCGCCGCGATGCGGGCGGCGCTCGAGGCGGCAGGCCGCCACGCCGCGGCGGGCGATCTGATCGCCGTGCTCGCCGACGTGCACGCGATGCACGAGGTCGTCTACCGCGCAACCGGCAATCCGGAGTTCGAGCGGGCGCTCTCGCCGCTCGGGCCGCGCTTCGACCGCGTGTTGCACATCTGGTATACGGACTCGATCCTCCAGGCGGCGACGTCCTATCGCCGCGACCTCGTCGAGGCGCTCGAGGCCGGCCGGCGTGAGGACGCGGTCGAGATCATGCGGCAGGCGTGGCGGCGCTTCCGCGACGTGATCGCCTCCCGGCCGGACGGCGAGGAGGAGGTATGACAGTCCCAGCATCGGCGAAGGTGGTTGTGATCGGCGGTGGGATCGCCGGTGTCTCGACGCTCTACCACCTCACCAAGCTGGGATGGAGCGACGTGGTGCTGCTCGAGGCGAACGAGCTGACCAGCGGCTCGACGTGGCACGCCGCCGGGCTCTGCACGCAGTTCAACCAGAGCTACAACCTGATGGGTCTGCTCAAGTACTCGGTCGAGCTGTACCAGCGACTGGAGGCCGAGACCGGGCAGCCGGTCGATTTCCACCGCTGCGGCAGCGTGCGGATTGGCACGACCGACGACCGCTTGCGCCAGTTCGATCACGTGGCGGG
>JBJXGY010000154.1:0-6256 GCA_046160185.1 Gaiella sp.
ACCGCCCGCCACGCAGCAATACCACACCATTTTTAGAGAGGAATTGAAAGTGATCCGGAGGAACGACAGAAACGAGGAAGGGCAGGCAATGGTCGAGTTTGCGCTGATCATTCCCGCGCTGCTGCTCGTCGTCTTCGGGATCATCCAGTTCGGAATCCTCTTCAACAACTACCTGACGCTCACCGACGCCGTGCGCGTCGGTGCGCGGCAGGCAGCCGTCAGCCGGCAGTCGCCGAACCCGATCGCCACAACCACGGATCAGATCATGCGCGCCGCCGATCACCTTGACACTAGCCAGCTGGAGATCACGATCACGCCCGGCAGTCCGAGCGACTGGACCCAGGGCGGCGATATCCAGGTCACGGCCACCTATCCCTACTCGATCAGCCTGCTCGGCCTTGTCGTCAAGTCTGGGCGCCTGACGAGCACGACCACGGAGCGTATGGAATGACGATCAAGTATCAGTTCAGGAACATCGCGATCGCGGTCGCGCTGGCGGTCGCCGCCGCGCTCCTCACGATCGTGTACGTCAGGTCGGCCAACGACCGCGAGGCGACCGCACAAGAGAACGTGACGGTCTATGTCCTCGACCGCTCGTTCCCCACCGGCACCACGGGCTCGAAGATCCAGGGTGCGCTCAGCCCGCTCAAGGTCGAGCGCCGCGTGGCGGCGCCGGATGCGGTCACGAGCCTCGAGCAGTTCAAGACCCTCGTCAGCACGCAGCCGGTCTACGCCGGCGAGCAGCTGACGATGAAGCGCTTCGCCACGGTGGAGCAGCAGGGCATCCGCTCGCAGCTCGCGGGCAAGCTGCGCGCCTTCCGCGTCGCCGGCGACGCCAACCAGGTGCTGCACGACACGCTGCAGGCCGGTGACCGCGTCGACGTCGTGGCCTCCTTCAAGGACGGCGTCACACCTAACGAGACCGCGGCCATCATCCTCCGTGACCTCAAGGTGCTGGAGATCCCGTCAGGCGACGACAAGTCGAGCCTCAGCTCCGACAAGCCCTACAGCGTGATCCTCGCGCTCAAGGACAACCAGGCGCAGCGGCTGATGTTCGCCACGAGCCACGGCGAATGGACACTGCTGCTCAGCGGCGCCAAGAAGCGTGCCAGCAGCGCGCACTCGGTCGACACCGCAACCACGACGCTCGCCAGGGAAGCTCGATGAGCAACGCGGCCGACACGAGCATGGTCGTCGTCACGGGGATCGCCGAGGGCGACGCCGGTGAGCTCGCGAGCGGGCTCGCCGAGCACGGCATCGAGATCGTGGCGGCCGCCGCCGAGGTTCGCGACGTGGCAGAAGCCCTGGGAGTCTCCACGCCGGACGCGGTCCTGCATTGCATGTGCGCGATCCCGGACGACAACGCAGACGCCTACCTCGCCCTCCTGCGCACCGAGATCGACGACATCCGCCGTCTTACCGCGGCTCCGGTCATCCTCGTCGCCGAGGAGAGCCACCCCGGACTCGTCGACACGGCCAGCAGCGCCGGCGTCGACGACGTCATCGTCTGGCCCGAAGTGCTGTCGCTCGCGTTCGCGGTGGCCAAGGCCAAGCGGCTTCGACCCACGGTCGAGATGACCCCCGCCACGCCGGAAGCACCGGCGGAGCGGCGGCGCCCCGTCTACACGGTGTTCTCCCCCAAGGGCGGCACCGGCAAGACCGTGCTCTCGACCAATCTGGCAGCGACCCTTGCCGGCCAGGGCAAGCAGCGGGTGCTGCTCGTCGATCTCGATCTCCAGTTCGGCGACGCCTCGATCATGCTCGGTGTCGATCCCAAGCGGACGCTGGCCGATCTCGTCATCGACGGCGGCGAGCTCGATGCCGGGAAGCTCTCCGGATACGTGACGCGACACCCCGTCGGCTTCGATATCCTCGCCGCCCCGCTCAAGCCGGAGCAGGCGGAGCTCGTCACGGAAGGTCTTGTCAAGCGAGTCCTCGAGGTCGCAGCGCAGACATACGACGCGGTCGTCGTCGACACCTCGCCGTTCTTCTACGGGCCGATGCTCGCGCTGCTCGACCACACCGACGAGCTGCTGGTCGTCTCCAGCCCCGACGTGCCGACGCTCAAGAACGTCAGGCTCAGCCTGCAGACCCTTGCCCGCCTCGGCTTCCCGGCCGAGAAGACAAGCGTCGTACTCAGTCGCGCGCGCGACGAGGTCGGTGTCACCCGCTCTGATGTCGAAGAAGCGCTCGGAACCCCGGTCCGTTTCGAGATTCCGGACGACCTCATCGTGGCGACCTCGGTCAACCGCGGCACACCGCCTGTCCTCCTCCACGCCGATTCGGCGTTCGCCCTGGCAATCCGCTCACTCGAAGCCGAGCTTCGAGGCGAGCGAGCCGCAACCCCGAGCCCGGCCGAAGGCAAGCACTCGCGTCTCCGCCGGCTCACTGTCCCCCGTCGCCTGCTCGAAAGGAGAGTGTGATGGATCTCGAGAACCAGCTTCGCGGCGACGTCAGCGGCATGGGCAGCGCCCGGCTCAACGAGCGCATCGCCGACGCCGCACCGGCGCCCGACCCGGTCGGTGAGGACGGTCTGCGCCGGCCCGCCCAGTTCACGCGCGCCGTGAGCGATCCCTTCGCCGAGCTCAAGGCGCGGATCCACGCATTGGTCGTTCCGCGGCTCGGCCCGCAGCTGTTCAACGACCGCCTCTCTGCGGGTCTCCGCGAGGAGGTGGGCCGCTCGGTCGCCGAGGAGCTCGAGCGCGACGAGACACCGCTATCGGCGGCCGACCGCAACCGGCTCGTCCGCGAGATCACAGCCGACATCCTCGGCTACGGCCCACTCGACGCCTTCCTGCAGGACGACACCGTGACCGAGATCATGGTCAACGGCGCGCACCGGATCTACGTCGAGCGCGAGGGCAAGATCGAGCTCACCGACGCGTCGTTCACCGACGAGGCGCATCTCACGCGCATCATCGACCGCATCGTCTCCCAGGTCGGTCGCCGCGTCGACGAGGGGTCGCCGATGGTCGACGCCCGTCTCCCGGACGGGTCGCGCGTGAACGCGATCGTACCGCCGCTCGCCCTCGACGGCCCGACGCTGACGGTGCGCAAGTTCTCCCGCGACCCGTACACGGTGCAGAACCTGATCGACTTCGGCACGGTCACTCCCGAGTCGGTGGAGTTTCTGAGGGCATGCATCGAGGGCAAGCTCAACGTCCTCATCTCGGGCGGTACCGGCACCGGCAAGACCACGCTGCTAAACGCGCTTTCCGCGTTCGTGCCGGCCGACGAGCGCATCATCACAATCGAGGACGCGGCGGAGCTTCAGCTCCAGCAGCCACACGTGGTCAGACTCGAGTCTCGACCCTCCAACATCGAGGGCGAGGGCCGGGTCGCGATCCGCGACCTCGTGATCAACGCGCTCCGTATGCGCCCGCATCGCATCATCGTCGGCGAGGTGCGCGGCGGTGAGACGCTGGACATGCTCCAGGCGATGAACACCGGCCACGAGGGGTCGCTGACGACGATCCACGCGAACTCGCCTCGGGATGCGCTCAACCGGCTGGAGACGTTGGTGCTGATGTCGGGAATCGACCTTCCCCTCCACGCGATCCGCGAGCAGATCTCCAGCGCATTCGATCTGATCGTGCATCTGACCAGACTGGTGGACGGCACCAGGCGCGTCTCCCACGTGACAGAGGTGCTCCGCATGGAGTCGGAGCTGATCACGCTCCAGGATCTGTACGTTGCTCGCCCCGTCGACGAGTCCCGGCCTGCGATCGAGGGCTACACACTCCTCCGCCCGCTTGAGACGACAGGTCTGCTGCCCCACTTCCAGCACAAGCTGGCCGCAAACGGCGTTGACCTCCGTCGGGTGACTCCGGGCCTCGCTCACGAGCGCCCGCAGGTTGTGCTGAACGGGAAGCACTCGTCATGAGAGCAGCCTTGTTCGACTCTGCTTGGGGAGTCGCCGCGCTCGGCCTCACGGTCGGGTCGCTCGTTCTCCTTGCGGCGCTGACTGCATTGGCCCGCCCGAGGAACGCTTGGATGCGGGGACGGATCGCCGTCTACACGGGTGACGAGGTCGAGGATGGCGTTAGAGGGGTGCGTCCCCGTGTCGATCAGCTGTTCACCCTCACCGAGCAGCAGCTCGACCGCACAGGCCCGTGGCGTTACCTCGCACTCCTGCTCGAGCGCTCCGCGGTCGGTCTGAAGCCGGTCGAAGTCCTGTACATGGCGGTGGCGACGGGTCTCGGGCTGGCCACGCTCTCCGTTGCGCTCGGGCTCCCGGGTGCACTCGTCCTGGTCGCACTTCTCGTGGGCTTCGCGGTGCTCCCGCTCTTCCTGACGCGGAAGGCGGCACTCCGACTTCGGCGCTTCGACGAGCAGCTTCCGGACACCCTGCTCTCCATCGCGTCATCGCTCAAGGTCGGCCACAGCTTCGATAACGCCGTGCAGGCCGTGATCGACAAGGGCCTGGCGCCCACTAGCGACGAGTTCGCGCGGTTGCAGTCGGACACCCGGCTCGGGCAAACGATGGAGGACGCGCTCGACGTCATGGCGAAGCGCGTTCGCTCTCGCGAGCTCGCGTTCGTGCTCATGTCCGTGCGCATCCAGCGTCAGGTCGGCGGCACGCTCGCCAATCTCTTCGAGTCCGTCGCTCAGGTCGTCCAGGAGCGGCGCCACTTCCACGCCAAGGTTCGTGCCCTGACTGCCACCGGCCGTCTGACGGGTCAGGTGCTGACGGGGTTGCCGATCGTGACCGCGCTGGCCATCTCGGCGCTTAGTCCCGGCTACCTCGACCCGATGCTGCACACAACGGGCGGACTCATCGTCAGCGCGCTCGGCGCGTCCGGTGTCGTCGTCGGTGGGCTCATGCTCAAGCGAATCGTCACGGTGAAAGGGTGATGCGGCAATGGTGATGCTCCTGTTACTCGCGTTCGTCTGCCTCGCCGGCGCCGTGCTCTACGCGGCAGAAGCTGTGTGGGTCTCCGACCGGCAGCGGCGCCTCTCGCTGCGCCGCATCGAGGCGTATGCCGGAGATGAGCTCGGCTCGGAGGCTGGTCGCCTGGGCTCGACGCTCGCCGCTCAGGCTCCGATGCTGGCCCGGCTCGCGGGTCGGCTCGATCCCCGAGCGACTCCGGAGCGCGTCGGGCTCAAGCTCGTCGCTGCAGGTGTTGCGCGCACCGTGACGCCTACGTCGTTCCTGGCCGCGAAGACGGTGCTTGCCGCCCTTGGACTGGGTCTCGGCGGCGTGCTGGCCGTTGCAAGCGGGAGCGTCGGTCGAGCCCTGCTGGTCGGGATCGCACTTTGCCTCGCGGGCTTTCTGCTCCCCGACTCCTACCTCGCGGCACGTGCACGGACGCGCCGGAACGAGCTGCGCGTCGGATTGCCTGACGCGCTGGACGTTCTCGCGGTGAGCGTCGAGGCGGGTCTCGGTTTCGAGGCGGCGTTGGCACGCGTGAGCGAGCACATGAATGGGCCGCTCGTCGACGAGTTCGAGTTGACCCTCAACGAGCTGCGCGTCGGTGAGTCCCGAACCAACGCGCTGCGTAGGCTTGGCGAGCGGGCGGGCTTCCCGGAGATGGAAGGCTTCGTCCTCTCGGTAATCCAGGCCGAGCAGCACGGCGCGCCACTCGGGCGTGTGCTTCGCGTCCAGGCCTCGGAGGCCCGCAAGCGCCGCCAGCTGGCGGCGGAGGAGCAGGCCATGCGTGCCCCCGTGAAGATGCTGTTCCCGACCGGGCTCTTCATATTCCCCGCCATGTTCGTGGTCATCCTGGGCCCGGCGCTGTTCAGGATCTTTGAGACGTTCTGACCTGTTGGCGACCCCGCAGGGGTCGACCAACAGGTCCCACACGTCCCAGAGGGCGGGCCCCCTGAGGGGCTCGCCAGTATTTCTCTACCGTCTCCTTAGCGGCTACCGGGATTCGAGCCGAACGCCTCTTGCGAGCCCCTAAAGGGGCCTGCGGAGCCCGCGGGGCCTGGCGGACATGTCGCGCCGCCCGCGACGTGGCCCAGGCGAATCCCCCAGCACGTGGGGGTGAGATCCCCCATGGCGGCGATGCGGGGACGGGGCCTACCGTGTCGAATGGATGTACGGGATGCTGCCGCCCCTTCCCGCACCGGTTGTCGCGGCCTTGTTGGCCGCGGCGCTGGCGTTTCCGGCCGCCGCCGTGTCGGCGACCGAGGCGCCTGAGCCCGCCTACCTGCAGGTGGCCGAGGACGAGTGGTCGCTCGTGCTTTCCCGCACAAGCGTCAAGGCCGGGCTTGTCATACTCGAGACGGTCAACTACGGGATGGACGACCACGA
>JBJXGY010000155.1:0-11297 GCA_046160185.1 Gaiella sp.
GACGCTCTCTTCGTGCTCTGCACCGAGCTGCAGCCGGACGTCGTCATCGCCACGGGCGACCTCGGACACCGGGGGCGGCGAGCCGAGCTCGAGTCGGCGAAGGCGCTGCTCGACCGCCTACCGGCGCGGGCGATCGCCGTCCCCGGCAACCACGACCTGCCCTACGGCATCCCCGCTCGGTTCACTCGACCAGGACGTCTCTTCCGCGACGTCGTCGGGCCGACCGAGCTTGTCGAGCACACAGCGTCGTTCAGTCTCTGCGCGCTCGACTCGTCGTGGGCGTGGCGGCAACAGGGTGGTCGGTTGCGGGCTGAATCCATCGCTCGCGTGAACGAGCTGACACGGGCCGCGCCGGGAGCGCTTCGCATCGTTGCCTTCCACCATCACGTCGCCGCCGCACCCTGGCGCGGGGTTCACAAGCTCCCACTCGCCCGGCGCGAGCGGGCCCTCGCCGCCTTCGGCTCGGCCGGAGTCGAGCTCGTGCTCGGGGGTCACATTCATCAGGCCACGGTGTGCGAACGGCGCGAGCTCGAGGCAGGCGCGGCCGCGATGCAGACGATGGTGCTGGCCACCGCCCCCGGGTTCGGAAGACCGCGCCCACATCGCCTCGGGGAGGCCCAGGGGCTGCAGGTCGTGTCCTGGGACGGGGACACGATCGCGATCGAGACACGCGTCTGGGACGGTGCATCGTTCATGGCATCTGCCCTCCGCACGTTCCCGCGCGGTACGCTCGCAGGATGAAGCCTGCGGCGCTGGAACGCCTCCGGGAACGGCTCGGACAGATCGCCGACCTGCAAATGACCGAGCGGTTGCTGGACTGGGATCAGCAGGTGATGATGCCTCCCGGCGGGATCGATGCGCGGGCACGCCAGATCGAGGTGCTGCACCGGCTCTCGCACGAGATGTTCATCTCGGAGGAGACAGGAGACCTGCTCGCCGAGGTGGCGCCGCTCGCCGACAGCCTGCCCGCCGACGATCTCGACGGCTGCCTCGTACGCGTCACGCAGCGCGACTACGACAAGGCCGTCCGCGTTCCCCCTGCCCTGGCCGCGGAGCTCGCGCGCGTGGGGTCGGAGGCGCAGCAGGCCTGGGCGGAGGCCCGCGAGAACGACGACTACGCCGCGTTCTCGCCGTGGCTGGAACGGACGCTCGAGCTCAAGCTCCGGTACGCAGCCTGCTTCGACGGCGCCGACGACCCCTACGACCACTACCTCGACGATTTCGAACAGGGCATGAAGACCGAGGAGGTGCGGACGATCTTCGCCCGGCTCAAGCCCGCGCTGATCGACCTCGTCCAGCAGTACGCGACAGACGAGCCTGACGAGCCGTTTGTGCACGGACCGTTCCCGGCGGAACCGCAACATGAGCTCTCGCTTGCCCTGATGCGTGCGTTCGGTGCGGATGATCTCTCCTTCCGCCTCGACCCGACCGTGCACCCGTTCTGCTCGTCGCTGTCACCCACCGACGTGCGGCTGACCACGCGCTACGACGTGGACGATCTCCACGCCTCCTCGCTCTTCTCGACGATGCACGAAGTCGGTCACGGGTTGTACGAGCGGGGCGTAGATCCCGTGCTGGAGCGGACGCCGATGGGGAGCGGCTGCTCGTCGATCCTCCACGAGTCCCAGAGCCGCCTCTGGGAGAACGTGATCGGACGCTCGCTACCGTTCTGGCGCTGGTTCTATCCACAGACGCAGGACGCCTTTCCGCGGGCCTTGAGCGGCGTCAGCCTGGAACGGTTCCATCGCGCGATCAACCGCCCGCGCCGGTCGCTGATCCGTGTGGACGCCGACGAGATGACGTACGGGCTGCACATCATCATCCGGTTCGAGCTCGAGCAGGATCTGCTCGGCGGCCGCCTCCATCCCCGGGATCTGCCCGCCGCGTGGAACGCCGCCTTCGAGGAGACACTGCACGTGCCGGTACCGAACGACCGCGTCGGATGCCTGCAGGACGTCCACTGGTCGGCCGGCCTCTTCGGCTACTTCCCCACGTATCAGCTGGGCAACGTCCTCTCCGCCCAGATCTGGGACGTGGCAGGCTCCGAGATCAGCGACGCGACCGAGCAGATCGCGCGCGGCGACTTCGGCGAGATCCATGCCTGGCTGCGCGACCGGGTCTACCGGCTCGGTCGTCGGTTCAGCCCCAGCGAGACCATCGAGCACGTCGTCGGCGGGCCGCTCGACCCGGAGCCCTACCTCGCGTATCTCGAGGCCAAGGCCGGCTCGCTGGCACCCGCCTAGGCGACCAGCACCTCTGCCGCGTCACGGCTCAGCACGCGGTTGAGAGACGCCACGACTCGTGGGTCGAATTCGACCCCCGCCTGTTCCGCCATGAAGGCCATGGCGCGGGCGTGGGGCCAGGCGGGCCGGTACACCCGATGGGAGACGAGCGCGTCGTAGACGTCGCAGACGGCCAGGATCCGCGCTTCGAGCGACAGAGCCTCACCGGTCACCCCGTGCGGATAGCCGGAGCCGTCGAGCCGCTCATGATGGTCGCGCACCGCGGAGATGACTGCGCGCGAGGTCTGTCCGAGCTCCTGCACGATGCGCATGCCCGCCTCCGCGTGACGCTCGATCTCGCGAAACTCCTCGTCGGTGAGGGGTGCCGGCTTCTTGAGGATCGCGTCGGGGGTCGAGAGCTTGCCGATGTCATGCAGCAGACCGCCGAGCGCAAGCGTGCGCAGACGACCCGGCGGCAACCCGAGGTCCTTCCCGATCTGCACACCGAGGAGAGCCACTCGGCGCGTGTGCTCCTCCGTCGACGTGTCCTTCGCCGCCAGCGCGGCCAGCATCGCGCGCACCTGCGAGCCGAGAAAGGCCTCGGCCTCGTGGACGAGCTGGATCGTGTCGAGGTCGCCCACCAGCGGCAGCGAGCGTTGTCCCCGCACGCGCTTCAGGTCGAGCGCCACGGGAACCCCGACCAGCGCGATCCCGATCAGCTCGAACGCGTGCCCGAGCCACCAACCGAGGTTCCACCAGCCGAACGCGAGCGCCGGTACCAACGCGGCACCGAGCCAGACGATGCCGACGGCGACGGAGAGGTCACCCGGCCGCCGCGTCAGCCGGTAGGTCTTCGCAGCGCGCGCCAGGAGCACCAGCAGCAACACCAAGCCGATACCCAGCACGACCCACGCGGCGGCGCTTCGAGGCTCCGGGATGCTCGGAACCACCGAAGGCGCGACGATCGCCAGCAGCCCGAGAACCAGGATCCCGGCTACCGATACCACCAGGACGCGAAGCATCGGCTTGACGACGCGTGGCGACTGCATCCCAGGTAGCGCCGCGAGCACCAGGATCGCCGCACCGGCGGGCAGCGTCGCGCCACCGGTGAAGGCGACGACTCCGTTGTCGCCGAGAATCACGCCCGGTGTGGTCAGGCCGTGGAGCGCGAGCAGCGCGGCCATCACGGCGAACCCGGTGCCGACGACGACCGCGCGGCCGTCGGCCTCGGCGGCGCCAGCGCGGGTGAGCAGGACCGCCGCGCCGGCGATCACGGCCGCCGTCAGACCGACCCCGACGAAGTGCAGCCACCCGGGTGGATGAACGATGTTCGACCCGACGAGCTGCAACAGGACGACGGGCGCCAGGCAGAGTCCGGCGGCGAGGATCAACGCGGCGGCTGGGCGTTCACGCACGGACTCCCTATCGGCCGAATCCCCGCTCGAGTTGAGCGGAGTGTGCGGCCGCCGACCCTCTCTACTAGCCTGCCGCAGCGGGACGTTCGCGCTCGAAACGCCTCGCGAACCGCTCCCGGGCGCGAGCCGCCTCTGTCTCCCGATCGCGGGGAGGAGCCGCCGTCACGAGCTGGTCGAGCAGGACGCGGGAAATCTGCGTGACCGCGTCCACCGCACGCTCGAATACCTGTTCGTTGGCACGGCTCGGCTTGGCCTGACCGCTGATCTTGCGGACGTACTGCAACGCCGCCGCCCGCACCTCGTCGTCGGTGGCCGGAGGCTCGAAATTGTGGAGTTGCTTGATGTTTCTGCACATGGCTCGAACTCTAGATGAGCAATTCCACGAGCTCGCGGGCCGGCTGCGCGTACGGGACGGGCGGGCCGCTCACGCCCCGGCGAACGCGATCCCGTGGAACTACTCGTCTAGACCGCAGGCGCCGCCATCAGCTCGCGTCGAAGGTGCTTGATCTCGTCGCGCAGCTTGGCGGCGTACTCGAACCTGAGCTCCTCCGCCGCGATCTGCATCTCCTCCTCCAGCGTGATCACGAGCTTCTCGATCTCCTCCGCGGACATCCCCTCGACCTGCGAGCCTCCGCGCCGCCGGCGCGAGGAGGGAACCGTGGGTGATTCGAGCGCCAGCAGCTCGGCGATGTCCGAGACGTTCTTGGCGATCGTCTGCGGCTCGATGCCGTGCTCCTCGTTGAAGGCAAGCTGCGTGGCGCGGCGCCGTGACGTCTCCCCCACCGCGCCCTGGATCGCCTCCGTCAGCCTGTCCGCGTACAGGAGCACGGTGCCGTTGACGTTCCGCGCGGCACGCCCGATCGTCTGCACGAGCGCCGTCTTGCCACGCAGAAACCCCTCCTTGTCCGCGTCGAGCACCGCGACCAGCGACACCTCCGGCAAATCGAGGCCCTCCCGCAGCAGGTTGACGCCCACGAGCACGTCGTACTCCCCGAGCCGGAGCTCGCGGATGATCCGGATCCGCTCGAGCGTGTCGATCTCCGAGTGCAGGTAGCGCGCCTTGACGCCGGCCTCGAGCAGGTAGTCGGTCAGGTCCTCGGACATCTTCTTCGTGAGCGTGGTGACCAGCACCCGCTCGTTCGCCTGCTCGCGACGGCGGATCTCCGACAGGAGATCGTCGATCTGGTTCTTTGTCGCGCGCACCTCGACCTCGGGGTCGACGATCCCGGTCGGGCGGATCAGCTGCTCTGCGATCACCGTGGACTGGCGCAGCTCGTAGGCGCCGGGGGTGGCCGACACGAAGACCATCTGGTTGACCTTGCCCAGGAACTCGTCGAAGCGCAGCGGGCGGTTGTCGAGTGCAGACGGGAGCCGGAACCCGTAGTCCACGAGTGTCTGCTTGCGGGAGCGATCGCCTTCGTACATGCCGCCGATCTGTGGCACGGTCTGGTGCGACTCGTCGACGAAGATCACGAAGTCCTCGGGGAAGTAGTCGATCAGGGTGAAGGGGTGAGAGCCGGGCGGGCGGCCCTCGAGCACGCGTGAGTAGTTCTCGATGCCCGAGCAGAAACCGAGCTCCTTCAGCAGCTCAAGGTCGTACTCGGTGCGTTGCCGGATGCGATGCGCCTCGAGCATGCGCCCTTGTGCCTCGAACGCGGCCACCTGCTGCTCGAGCTCCGCGCGGAGAGCGTCGATGGCGCGCTCGACGGTCGGCTTCGACGTGACGTACTCCGTCGCCGGCCAGATCGCGAGGTTGTCGAGCCGCGCAAAGACCTCGCCGGTCAGGGGATCGAAATGCGAGATCTGCTCCACCTCGTCGCCGAAGAGCGAGATCCGGTACGCGGTTTCCGAGTTTGCGGGCTGAACCTCGACGACGTCGCCGCGCACCCGGAAACGGCCCCGACCGAGCACCGTGTCGTTTCGGACGTACTGCGCTTCCACCAGCCGGATCAGCATCTCGTCCCGGTCATGGGTGGTCCCGACGTCGAGGATCAGCACGCGTTCACGCCACTCCTCCGGTGAGCCGAGCCCGTAGATGCAGCTAACCGATGCGACCACGACGACGTCGCGCCGGGTCAGGAGCGACGACGTCGCACCGAGCCGCAGCCGCGCGATGTCGTCGTTCTGCGAGGAGTCCTTCTCGATGTAGAGATCCGCCTGCGGCACGTAGGCCTCGGGCTGGTAGTAGTCGTAGTAGGAGACGAAGTACTCGACCGCGTTGTTCGGGAAGAACTCGCGCATTTCCGAGTACAGCTGCGCGGCCAGTGTCTTGTTCGGCGCCAGCACCAGAGTCGGACTGCCGATGCGCGCGATGACATTGGCCATCGTGAACGTCTTGCCCGATCCGGTCACGCCAAGCAGGGTCTGAAACGCCAAACCATCGCTCAGACCTTCGGTCAGGCGATCGATCGCATCCGGTTGATCACCCGCCGCTTCAAACGGCTGGTGCAACTGGAACGGGCTGTTGGGAAAGGTCGCAGACACTTGAGCTATTGCGGCGCAATATGGTGAAACGAGCGACGAATTTTATCAGCGCACCCCGAAAAAGCCCATACTTTTCCCTCGCCAATGTCTCCTGGCCTGCCTCTATAAATCAATGACTTACACCACCAATGAGAATGATTCAGCCCTTTGCCCGACTTATCTCCACCCGTAGTGACCGCCCGGTCACTAGCACAAACTCAGGGTTCGGCCTGGAAAAATCGGGCCGATTCACTACCAAGTCGCGCGCTGCCCAGCATCATCCGGGCCGGGCGGTTGGCCGAAAAGTGCGTGCTAGGCTTTTGATCTGGATCAGAAAGCGCTGTTTGCAGCGCAGCGAGCAGCGATGAGCACCTCACTTTTTGCCGGGGTCGAACTGGCCCCGCGCGACCCCACCCTTGGCATCAACGAAGCCTTCGCGCAGGACAGTCGCCCGCGCAAGGTCAATCTCGGCGTCGGGGTCTACTTCACCGACGACGGCAGGATTCCGGTGCTGCGTGCGGTGGCCAAGGCCGAGCGTGAGCGCGTGCAGTTGTCCGCGCCGCGCGGCTACCTGCCGATCGAAGGCATTGCGGCGTACGACAGCGCCGTGCAGAAGCTGCTGCTCGGCAACTCGCCACTGATCGGCAGCGGCCGCGTGCTGACGGCGCAGGCGCTGGGCGGCACCGGTGGACTCAAGATCGGCGCCGATCTACTGAAGAAGGTGCTGCCCGACGCGGTCGTCGCCGTCAGCGATCCGACCTGGGAGAATCATCGCGCCATCTTTGAAGGCGCCGGCTTCAGGGTCGTCAGCTATCCCTACTACGACGCTGCACGACACGGGCTCGACTTCGACGCCATGATGGCGGCACTGGCCGCGCTGCCGCCGCGCTCGATCGTCATCCTGCACGCCTGCTGCCACAACCCGACCGGCGCCGACCCGACGCCGGAGCAGTGGCAGCGCGTGGTCGATCTCGTGGTCGAGCGCGAACTCGTGCCGTTTCTCGACATCGCCTACCAGGGCTTCGGCGCTGGCATCGAGGAGGACGGCGCGCTGGTGCGCATGTTCGAGGCCGCCGGCGTAACGTTTCTCGTCTCGAGTTCGTACTCGAAGAGCTTCTCGCTCTATGGCGAGCGCGTCGGCGCGTTGACGATCGTCGACCAGAGCAAGGACGAGTCCGCGCGCGTCATGAGCCAGCTCAAGCGCGTGATCCGCGCCAACTACTCCACACCTCCGACGCACGGCGGAGCCGTGGTCGCCACCGTGCTGAACACGCCGGCGCTGCGCGCCGAGTGGGAGCAGGAACTCGGCGAGATGCGCGAGCGCATCAAGGCGATGCGAAGGGGCCTGGTCGAGCGGCTCGCCGCGCGCAAGGCCAAGCGTGACTTCAACTTCGTGCTGCGGCAGAACGGGATGTTCTCCTACACGGGTCTCAATGCGGCGCAGGTGCAGCGCCTGTGCGACGACTACGCGATCTTTGCCGTCAGCAGCGGCCGCGTCTGCGTGGCGGCGCTCAACTCCGGCAACATCGACTACGTCGCCGACGCGATCGCCGCGGTTCTTTGATCGGCGCTCTGCTCAGTTCCGGGATTCGCGCTCCGTGGCCGCGATGAAATTGCGACGCCTCGGTGCGGCAGATATAATCGCGCGCTCTTTGCCGCAACACCTCCCTATTCCCCGATAGCTCAGTTGGTAGAGCGACGGACTGTTAATCCGCAGGTCCCTGGTTCGAGTCCAGGTCGGGGAGCCAGAACAATTCGCGAACGGACGGCGCGTTTGCCGCCGCTGCGGCACCGCGACTCAGGTTCGCTCAGCGCGCAGCACATCCCAAAACTGGCGAGGTGAAACAATCTTCAGTTCGCCCACCGAGGCGAGTCGAAGCAAGGCTCCGTCGCCTGTGACGAAAACCTCGGCGAGGCCACTGCGCGCTTCTCCCAGGACGAGCGCGTCGGATGCTTCGACCTTCACCTTTGCGGCATCAGCCGTTTCGACGACGCTAGCTGCTTCGCCTGCGACGAAGCCGACAATCTCGGAAGCCCGAACGGCTGGGAGCCTGACCTTTGCTCTCAGCGCTCTTTCGAGCTCGCGCAAAACGTTCCTTCCCAGGATCAATTCATGATCCAGCAGCACAACCTCGAAGAGCGCGGCACACAGGCCCCGTGAGGCGAAGGCGCTCACCAGCACATTCGTGTCGAGAAAAACCCTCACGAAACAGAGCGGAAAATATCTTCGTCAGTCAACAGCCCCTGCGATTCGGCGAGCGGCAGTGTCTTTCTTCGAAGATCCCTGAATCGCACCACGGCAACCTGCCGCCGAAGTGCCTCGCGGGCAATTTCGCTCTTGGTCTTGCCCGTGCTCCTGGCAACCAGGGCTAGTGCCTTCTCCAACTCCGGGTCAAGACGGATGGTCAGCGTCGTCATCTTTTCAACTCCAACGTGTACGACACTGTAGCACGGGGACCATATCCCCTCTCTCAGACTACGCTTCGTCGACTCCCTGGGTCGAAGGTGGACCCGAGCGTCACGTTTCAACCACCTCGTCGGTCCACACCTTGAAGCTGGCCAAGGTGTTGGGCCCGAAGGTGCTGCTGATTGCGACGTCCGAGGCGTCGCGGCCGCGCGCGATCAGCACACGGCCGATGCGCGGAATGTTGTTGCGCGCGTCGAAGGTGTACCAGCGGCCGCCGAGAAAGGCTTCGAACCACGCCGCGAAGTCCATCGGCCCGTAAGGCGGCGGCATGCCGATTTCGCCGAGGTAACCGGTGCAGTAGCGGGCCGGGATGTTCATGCAGCGGCACAACGCGACCGCCAGGTGCGCGTAGTCGCGGCAGACGCCTGTGCGATCGTGATACGCCTCGAGCGCAGTCCGCGTCATGCGTGCATGCTGGTAACCGAAAACAATGTGCCGATGAACGAAGTCGCAGATCGCCTGCACCCGTGCCCAACCGCCCGGCACGTCACCGAAAATGCTCCAGGCCGTCTCGGACAGCCGATCCGTTTCACAGTACCGGCTCCCGAGCAGGTACAGCAGCGTTTCCTCGGGCAGGTCCGGCACCGCGAGCTGCTGAGCGTCGAGCGCGATGACATCGGGCGCACCGCTGTCCTTGACGACCGCATTGGCCGAGACCCGCGTGCGGCCCGCCGGCGCCACGATGCGGGTGCACCAGTTGCCAAAGCTGTCGCGGTAGGCGGCCACCGGCACGGACGGCTCGAACACCAGATCGTCGCGGCCGAGCAGGTCCGAAACCCGGCTGAAGTGAACGTTGAGATTGAAAATCATCGGCGTCGGCTGCGGGCAGTCGTAGTCGAGTTCGAAGCCGACGCGGATCTTCATCCTGTTTCTCCTATGGCGGCGAGCGCCGTACGCAGGGAGGCAATCAGCCGGGCGCGCAGCCGGGACCACGCGCGCGGTGCGCCGGCCACAAGCGCCTGGTTGACTTCGAGTTCGACACCCACATAAGCGTTGCCGTCAAACTGCTTTCTAAGGTAAGCCGCCAGTCCGTCGCCCTTGCCGGCGTACGGATAGTTGCGGCGGACGCGCAGATCGCGATCCAGCGACGACAGTGCCGACTTCCAGCGCGCGCACAGGGCGACTTCGTGCGGCCGGCCCGGGTCATAGAGCAGACCGACGTCGGCGCGGCGCACGGCGCCGTCCAGCACCGGGGTGAAGCTGTGCGATGAGATGTGGATCACGCGCCGGCCGCGCGCCACCGCGTGGCGGACGCGCCGCTCGACTTCGGCCCGATACGGCCGGTAGTGCTGCTCAACGATTTCCGAACGCAGCTGTCGCGGCGCCGCGCGCGTTGCCGCCGAAAACAGGCGAGGCTGGCCGATCGAGCGATTGAGGTCGACCAGCAGTCGGCTGGTGGTCGACCACACGAGCGGCGCGCCGAGCGCCCTCGACATCGACCTTGCCATCACCAGCGCACCGGCGTCATGGCCGCGGTGCGTCGCCAGCAGGGCGCGCTGCGCGCCAAACAGGTGGCGATAGGCGGCCGGGATCCGGTTGCCGCCGTGCTCGCAGGTGACCAGGAAGACGCCCGTGGCCACTCACCAGGCGAGCCCGGGCAGCTGGCGAGACACCCGGCGCGTGCTCTCGCCCCACTCGCGGCCGAGCGCGGCAAAGCAGGCGTCACCCTTGTCGAAGCGGCGGCGCTTCAGCACTTCGAGGCTGTCGCGCTCATAGCAGATCAGGTCGACCGGCGTGCCGATCTCGGCCTGGGTGTCGGCGAGGTTGCCCGAGCTGAGCAGGACGATCACGCGGTCCCCGCGCCGCTCGAACACCGCAATCTTGCAGCGTCGTCGGCCACCAGCCCTTGCGCTCGCGCGAGCGGGAACGTCGTCTTCTGTAGGTGCCGGCATCGCACCTGCGCGACCTGTCGGCGCAGAGCTTCGCGGGCCATCGCGATCGTGCTCGTGCCAGTGCAGCTGGCCACTCGGTCAAGGTCAATCTCGATCTTCTTGTCAAGACGCATGGCCAGTGTCGTCATCAAACGTCTCCGCGATGGTCGACACTGTAGTCCCAGAGCTGGACTCCAATCGCCGACTCTGAGATCGTCGCTCAACCCCCGCTCTCCCGGAGTTCGTCCTGCCACGTTCCCGCGTCATGCTCGCCCTCGGCGCCCTGCTGCTCGCCGCATTCGCCGCATTGCTTCTGTGGCAGGCGCCGGGGATGATGGGTGGCCGCATGAGTGCGGCCGAGGTGAACCGCTACATGGCGACCGTCGAGGGCTCGCTGCACCTGCCTGCCGAGCAGAAAGTGGCCGCCTCCCAGCGCCTGCGCGCCTGGGCCGAGGCCGACGACGGCAAGCCGTTCTACATGCTGAACCTGATGCGTTATCACGATCAGCTGCGCACCTTTCCGGGCGCGCCTGCGTTTGCGGGCACTCCGCAGCAGGCCAATGCACTTTATGAAGAGCAGGTCACCCCCTTGCTGCTCAGGCGCGGCGGCTACCCGGCCATCGCCGCGGCCCCCGTGGCGAAGGATCTGCTCGGGCACGCCGCACCGCTTGATGACTGGAGCCGTGTTCTCGTGGTGCGCTATCCGAACCGGCGCGCCTTCATGGAACTGATCACCGATCCGGCCTACGGCCCGATCGATCCCTACAAGCTGATGGCGCTCGACGTTGTGCTCGTTCCGATGAAGGCCGAACTCGTGCTTCCCGATCTGCGCGTCCTGGCCGGCGGAGCCGCCCTGCTG
>JBJXGY010000156.1:0-6669 GCA_046160185.1 Gaiella sp.
AGCAGGCCCGGACCGGGCGGCACCAGCACCGGGAACGACCCCATGATCTCGGCCACGGCGTTTGCGTGGAGCGGCCCTGCGCCGCCGTAGGCGACCAGCGCGAACTCCCTCGGGTCGTGGCCACGCTGCACCGAGACGACCCGCAGCGCGCCGGCCATGTTCTCGTTGACGATGGCGAGGATCCCCTCGGCGGCCGCCTCCGCGGAGTCGAGGCCCATCGCATCCGCGATCGTCTGCACCGCTGTTCGCGCGGCTTCCACGTCGAGTGTCATCTCCCCGCCCAGCAGGCTTGGCGGCAGGTGCCCCACCACGACGTTGGCGTCGGTCACGGTCGGCTCGCCGCCGCCCTTGCCGTAGGCCGCCGGCCCCGGCTCGGCACCCGCCGACTGCGGGCCGACGCGAAGCGCGCGTGTCAACTGCGGCACGTGCGCGATCGAGCCGCCGCCCGCGCCGACCGTGTGCACGTTCACCGAGGGCACGCGCAGGCGGAAGTGGCTGATCGACGTCTCGCGCCCGATCGTCGGCTCACCCGCGAGGCACAGGGAGACGTCCGTGGAGGTGCCGCCCATGTCGAAGGTCAGGATGTTCTGGAAGCCCGCGTGCTTGGCTACGTGCAGCGCACCCGCGACGCCGCCCGACGGCCCGGACAGCACTCCGTAGATGGGGTTGCGGGCGGCCTCGCGGGTCGTCATCAGACCGGCGTCGGAGCGAAGGATGTTGACGTCGGCCGTCGCTCCGATCGCCTTCAGGCTCTCCTGCAGCCCGGAGACGTAGTCGGCCACCTTGGGTCGCACGTACGAGTTCATGCACGCCGTCAGCGTCCGCTCGTACTCGCGGAACTCGGGCAGCACGTGCGCCGACAGCGTGACCGGGAAGCCGGGGTAGAGCCGCTCCACGACGGCGCCGATCTGCTCCTCGTGTGCCGGGTTGACGTACGAGTTGATCAGCCCGACCGTGAGCGACTCGACACCCGATTCCACGAGGTCGCGCACGACCGCCTCGACCTGCGTTTCGTCCACCGGCACCACGGTGTTGCCGCGGGCGTCCATCCGCTCCACCGCCTCGCGCGTGTCGGCGAGCGAGGCGGGCGGGTCGGGCTTGATCATGATGATCCAGCCGGCGAGCGGCCCCGGCGTCTGCGAGCGCGCCAGGTGCAGGATCTGCTTGAACCCCGTCGTCGTGATCAGGCCGACGCGCGCACCCTTCGACTCGAGCACCGCGTTGGTGGCGACGGTCGTCCCGTGCAGGATGTTGCGGAGGTCCTGGACGCCGATACCCGCCTCGTCGCAGATCCTCTTGACGCCGATCAGCACGCCCTGGGAGGGGTCGGCCGGCGTCGACGGCGTCTTCACGCGGAACTGCGCGCCGCCGTCGTCCGATACGAGGAAGAGGTCGGTGAAGGTACCCCCGACATCCACACCCAGCCTATACGCCATCTTGTTCCTTTCCCTCTGTTCTCCGTGTCAACCCGAGACCGGCGCGAAGACGCCGGCCCTGTAGACCATTCCCTCGAGCTCGCGCTCGAGCACTCCTTCCAGCCAGTCCGCGACGCCGACGAGCGCGTCCAGGTCGATCCCCGTCTCGATCCCCTGGCCGTGCAGAAGGTAGACGAGATCCTCGGTGCAGATGTTCCCCGTCGCACGAGGCGCGAAGGGGCAGCCACCAACACCGCCGACCGAGGCATCGAGGAGCGTCGCTCCCGCTTCGATCCCGGCCACCGCATTCGCGAAGCCCGTGTTGCGGGTGTTGTGCAGGTGCAGGCCGACCGGGCGGCCGAGCTTCAGGCCGTGTTCGACAAGGTGCGTGACCTGCCGCGGCACGGCCACCCCGACGGTGTCGGCAAAGACGATCTCGTCGACACCCGCATCGGCGTACCGGGCCGCGAGCTCGAGCACGCGGCCGGGATCGACCGCCCCCTCGAACGGGCAGCCGAACGACGTGCCGAGCGTGATCGTCAAGCGGATGCCGTCCTCGCGGGCGCGCTCGAGTATGCGCAGCCCCGACTCGGCGGACACCTCGGGGTCGGCGCCAGAGTTGCGCCGGTTGAACTCCCCCGAGACGGAGAAGGCGAAGTGCGCCTCGTCGAGCCCCGTCTCGCGCAGCCGGTCGTAGCCCTTGTCGTTGAGCACAAGCCCGGCGTAGACGACGCCGGGGACGCGCTCGATGCTCGCCACCACTTCCTCGGCGCCCGCCATCTGCGGCACGCGTGCCGGGTTGACGAAGCTCACCACCTCGATGCGCGGAACGCCGGCCGCCGCCAGCCGGTTCACGAGCTCCCCGCGGACGGACGGATCGAGCGTCTTCGCGTCGTTTTGCAGGCCGTCGCGTGGAGAGACGTCGCAGATCGTGACCGCGGTCACAGCACACCCTCCTCGCGCAGCGCGGCGAGCTCGTTGGCGGAGAGCCCCAGCAGATCGCCATAGACATCTGCGTTGTGACTTCCCTCCTTCCACGTCGCCGACCAGCGGACGGCACCCGGCGTCTCGGAGAACTTGGGGATGATCCCCGGCCCCAGGTACGGTCCGAAACCCGGGTCGACGTGCTCCAGTAGCATCTCGCGCGCCCTGAACTGGGGATCCTCGAAGATGTCGGCGATCGTGTAGATCGGGCCGCAGATGACACCGGCTTCGTTGAGCACATCGTCGATCTCCTGGGCCGTCCGCCGGCCCGCCCACTCCGCGACGATCCCGTCGATCAGCTCCTGGTTGTCACCGCGCGCCAGATGTGTGGCAAAGCGCTCGTCGTCGGCCAGCTCCGGCCGACCCATCGCGCTGCAGAGACGCCGGAACACGTTGTCGGCGTTGGCGGCGATCACCATCCATTTGTCGTCGCTCGACTTGAAGATGTTGGAGGGCGCGATACCGGTGAGCTTGGTCCCGCCGGGCTGGCGCACGATGCCGAGCCGGTCGTACTCGGTGACCGTGCTCTCCAGCATCGCAAAGCACGCCTCCATCAGTGACACGTCGATCACCTGGCCTCGGCCGAAGCCGAGCGCGTCGCGCTTGTACAGGGCGGCCAGGATCCCGAGCGCGGCGAACGTGCCGGCAAGCGTGTCGCCGAGCGAGATGTGCATTCGCGGCGGCGGCTCACCCGGGAAGCCACTGATGTAGCGGATGCCGCCCATCGCCTCCGCCACCGAGGCGAAGCCCGCCCGGGGGGCGTACGGCCCCGTCTGACCGTAACCCGAGACGCGGGCGATCACGAGCGCCGGATTCGACTCCCACAACCGGTCCGGACCGAGCCCCCACTTCTCGAGGGTGCCGGGGCGGAAGTTCTCGACGAGCGCGTCGCTCGATTGCACCAGGTCGCGCAGGATCTGCTGGCCCTTCTCCGTGCGCAGGTTGAGCGTGACGCACTTCTTGTTGCGCGACTGCGTCGGCCACCACAAGGACCGCCCCTCGTACTTCTGCTTGCCCCAGTCGCGAAGCGGGTCGGGCTGGCCCGGCGGCTCGATCTTGATCACCTCGGCGCCCCAGTCGCCGAGCAGACGGGTCGTCCAGGGCCCCGCAAGCAGCATCCCGAGCTCCAGCACCCGAACGCCGGCCAGCGGACCGGGCCCCGAGGTGTCCCGCTCCTTCATGCCTGCTCCTCCTCTCCGGCCACTGCGTCCTCCTGAACCCGCACCCTCGCCACGAGCAGGTCGCGCGCCTCGTACACATGCTCCTTCATGATCAACTCAGCCCGCTCTGCGTCCCGGCGGCGCAGCGCCGCCACGATCTGGCGGTGGTAGTGCGCCGAGATCCGTACCTGTTCCGGCGAGTACCAGATGTACGAGCGGTAGACGAGGGGCAACTCCACGACGCTTCGCACCATGCTCTGCAGCCGAGCGCTGCCGGCGGCGTCGAGCACGATCGAATGGAACACGTTGTTCTCGGCGACGAGCTCGCGGATCTCGCCGTCGATGATCCGCTCGAAACGATCGCAGCTGGCCTCCAGCGCGCCGAGCTCGTCGGGAGAGAGCCTCGTCGCGGCCCGGCGCGCCGCGAAGCCCTCGAGCAGGGCGCGCAACTCGTAGAGATCCTCGAGATCGTCGGCACTGTGTGCACGAACGACCGCACCCCGGTTGGGCGTGGCGTCGACGACGCCCTCGGCCTGCAGGATGAGCAGCGCCTCGCGCACCGGCGTGCGACTGATGCCCAGCTCGCGCGCCAGCTCCTCCTCCTTGAGCCGCTCACCAGGCTCCAGCCTGCCGTCGACGATCGCCTGCCGGACGAGCTCGGTGACCGTCACGCTCGTGTTCTTGACGAGCGGTTCACCGTCGTGCAATGCCTTGGCCACGGCGGGAACATACAGTATGCAATCCGATGATCGAGCAGCCCGAACGGCTCCCGATCGTGCCCGAGACAGCGGGCTCCCGCGTAGCGCTGGCGGTGTATGCGCAGGCTTCCGAACGACTGTCCTTCGTCCCCACCTTCCTGCGCGCGTTCGCCGCGGTCGGCGAGGAAGCCCTCGTCGAAGCGTGGGCGCAGTGCTTGGCCCTGCACGACGCTCCGGGCACCGTCGCCGCAACCCGCAAGCTCGCAGCCGCCGCGCGACCCGACCTGCCCTACCGGCCGTCGCAGGCTGTCCGGGACGCCGTGGCGCCGTTCGTGCAGGAACTGCCGTTTCTGCAGCTTGCCGTCGCGTCCTTCGCGGTGACCGTGGACGGACGCCTCGCGGCCGGGCCCCGCCCGTCACTCGCACTCGACGCAACCGGCGCGCCTCGCCCGTCCCAGCCGTCCGTTCCCGAGTTCGTGGGCGAGCACCCGCTCTTCCCGGAGATCCGTGCGACCTACGGCACGACCTACGTCCCGAGGATCCATCTCGCGCTCGCCGCCCACGGCCTGCTCGAGGAGGCCTGGGCCGGGGTCGGTTGGTTCCTGGCGAGCCGCGCGGGCCGCGAGCATACGGACGCCCTGCGGGCGCTGGCCGAGAGTTCGGCCCTCGCCTTTCCGGATGCTGCCTTCTTGAAAGCCCCCGGAGCAGCGCGCGTGGTGGCCGAGTTCCGGCAGGCGCTGCCGCTCAATCTCACGTTCGCGCTCGCGGCCGGACACCCGCAGCCGAGATAGCGAGGGTGTCAGACTGACAGTTCTGACACCGGTTTTGTTGCGCTCGGCGACCGGGTCGACCACGTGTCACAGACGCCTCGCAACCAACGCTCCGCCGGCCGCGACCACCGCCAGCCCGAGCCAGAGCGCAGTCCAGCCCGCGGCGTCCGCCACGGCCCCGGCGACCGGTGCCGCTGCGGCGGCAAGCACGAATACGACCGTGGCCGCGACGGAGACGGCTCGTCCGGCAAGACCGGGGCCGCATCGCTCACCCGCGATCACGTAGACGATTCCGTTCCACCCCAGAGCCCCGAACGCAAGGAACACAGCTGCGGGAAGCACGAGCGCCACCCCACCCTGAAGCGCGAGGGCGAACACAACCGAGCCGGCAGTGGTGAGGATGCCGATCTCGACGAGCGTGCCGACACGTTTCCGCCCGCGGTCGCGGTCGGCACGCCGACCCCAGAACACCCGGCACGCGACCGCGCTGAGGTTGACGCACACGTACACGACGACAGCGTCCCGGGCGGACAGGCCGCTATCGCGAGCAGCCTTCACACCGAAAGCGACGATCGCCTGCAGAACCACGATGTACAGCGCGGCAACCGCGAGCAACCGCGCCATACCGGGCGCTCGCAGGATCTCGGCGAACGCCTGGCGCTGCGTTTGCGACCCGACTGCGGTGTCTCCGCTCGAGACGAACGCGAAGAAGCTCGAGCTGACGAGTACCACAGCGGCGATCGCCAGTAGCGCGGCCCGCACGTCATCCGTGGCGGCCACGAGCAACGGCAGCCCGATCGAGGCGACGATTCCACCCAACGGAACTGCCGCCTGGCGCACGCCGAGCGCGAACCCACGGCGCTCCACCGGGAAGACCC
Source organism: Gaiella sp. (assembly GCA_046160185.1). GTDB lineage: Bacteria > Actinomycetota > Thermoleophilia > Gaiellales > Gaiellaceae > Gaiella. The sequence goes on from JBJXGY010000156.1 coordinate 5,906, forward strand.
GGAAGAGCTCACCGGCCCCCGCGACCGGGATCACGGCCGCTCCCACACCGAACACGAGAAGCCCGGCGAAGAGGACTGCGAGCCCGGGCGCGAACGCGCCTGCTGCCAGCCCGCCGGTGGCGAGCAACCCGCCCGCGACCATCGCGATGCGGGTCCCGACTCGGTCGACGAGAACGCCGGCAGCGATCAGGGCAAGGCCAGAACCGAGCAACCCGGCGGTGAGCACGGCACCGAGCGCCGCGTTGCCGAGGCCGAACTCCTCGCTGATCGCCGGGCTCACCGACGGCAACCCGAAGGCCACGCAGGACATCGCCACCTGCGCGAGGGTCGCTCCGAGGAGCACCATGCGGGGGGTGTGCGCGCCGGGAGGCATCGCGCGATTATCTTTGGCTGGTGGATCGCTGGGAGACGGGACGTGCGCGGCGGAGGGAACAGGTCGAGGATGCGCTCCGCTTCGAGCGGGATCGCCTGCGCGCGCTCGAGGAGCAGCTCGTCGACGTGGTGACCGAGACGGTCGCTCCCGCACTCGACGCAGCGGCGTTCGCCGGCCTCAGCGACGAGGACGCCGAGCTCGTCCGGGAAGCACTGTCGCTGGACGGGGACTGGGCGTCGCTGCTCGACGAGGAGGACGCCGGCTACCTCGGGTTGCTCGAGCAGGAGGAGGACGCGGGCGAGGACGACGGCTCGGCGGAGGAGGAAATCGAGCGGCTGACCGCGGAGATCGAGGACGGGAGGCGTCGCGAGGCGGCGCTTGTGCGATTCCT
>JBJXGY010000157.1:0-10419 GCA_046160185.1 Gaiella sp.
CCGAGCGTGACGCAAGAGACCGGAGTCGCACGCCGCATCAGGGAACGCAGGCCCACGCCGATCGCAACGAGCAGGAGGAGACGGCGAAGGCTACGCATCGCCCCCGCCGCATCGGTCGAGTGCGACCCGGAGGTCGTACGCGACCAGGCTTCGTGTCGAGGCGGGCACGGTCGTCGCGACGGCGAGCAGCTTCCCGGCGCGCCTCACGTAGACGTCACCGCCGTCGAGCGAGACATCGACCTGCGTGACCACGAGCCCGCCACGCAACGCTCCGGCCCGCTCCAGCAACCGGCGGCCCGCGTCCGCAAGCTCGTCGGCGCGAGCGGTATCGAGCGTGCCACGCGCGACGACCGACCTCTCGTCTGCGATCACCGCCTCCCGCACCTGCGTGGAAACGTCCAGGAGCTGCTCGAGGGCTGTGTCGCTATCCATCGGCGCCCGAACCTAGCATGGCTGGTGTGCTTCGCCGCGCCTTCTCCCACTATTTCGCCGAGCGCGGCACCCATCTCGCGGCGATGGTCGCGTACTTCGCGCTCGCTTCGTTCGTCCCGCTCGTCTTTCTCGCGCTCGCGCTGCTCGGCGCCCTGGGTCAGGCCGATGCCGAGGGTGCTCTCGTCTCGTACCTGCGGGACGTGTTCCCGCAGCAGCCGGTGGACAACATCGTCAGCGCCGTCCGCGCGGTCGAGGAGAACATCGGCTCGCTGACGGTTGTGGGATCGGCTGCGCTGCTCTGGAGCTCGCTCTCGCTCTTCTCCTCGCTCGAGTCTGCCTTCAACGTGATCTGGGGCAGACCCAACCGGCGCTTTGTCCACGGCAAGCTGGTGGCCGGGGCGTACATGTCGGTGGGGTTGGTCGTGCTCTTCCTCGCCCTCGCCGTCGGCACGCTCGGCTACGACCTGCTCGCGCGCTACGCCGGGGGCACGCTCGGCGGGCCGGCCGGCGTCGCGCTCACGCTCTCCACCTCCGCCGCCGGGCTCTTCGCCTTCCTGCTCAGCGCGTACGAGCGGCTGACGAACGCCAAGCTCACTCTGCGACAGGCCGCGCCCGGCGCGTTGATGGGGGCGATCGTGCTCGCCCTCCTTCTGCAGGCCCTGCCGCTGTTCGTGACGCTCGCCAAGGACGTGATCGCCCTGCAGGCGCTCGGCGCCACGTTCCTGCTGCTCGTGTACTTCTACGTGCTCGCGAACGTGATCGTCTTCGGTGCGGCGCTCAACTACGAGCTCATGGGCCGTCCCCGCGACCAGGATGCCTCAGGCGGCGAGAGCGTCTGACCGCAGCGGAGCTGCGCGCCGCACGGCCTCCGCCACGACCAGCCTCAGCGCGGCCTCGGCGTCAGCAAGCCACGCCGACCGGCCGTCTGCGTAGAGCTCGATCAGCCAGGTCACGCTCTCGCCGCGCGCCGCCGTTGCGAGAACGGCATCGAGGCCCCACTCCTCGAGCAGGCCGACCTCGGTCGGATCGGCTGCCTCGTCCGCCGTATGCACGAAGAAGCTCCCCTCCTCGCGAACGGTGCGGGCGGTCGTCGGAAACTCGGCCACGCGATAGACGTCCGCGTACCCACCGAGCTTCAGCGACCACATCGCGCCACCTCGGTAGTCGTTGGTGGCAACCACGTCGAGCACCTGCGAACCGTCTCCGATTCGCGAGATCGCCGATCGCGCGAGGTCGAGCGCCGGCGCGGCGACGGCCACCACAGCCTCGAGCCGTTCGAGCGCACCCGCCCCGAGCAGCGGACCGTCGAGCGCCGCAAGCGTCCGCTCCAGGAGCCTGGCGACATCGACGGCGGCTCGCCGCCCGCGCCGGCGTTGTCTCGTGACCGAAGGATCGCGGTCGGGCCAGGCGAGCGCGGAGTCGGCCATCGCGACGCAGACACGCGCGCGGCCACCTCGCTTGGCGGCGTATTGCGCGTGGTCGGCTGCACGAAGGAGATCCGCAGCATGGGTGAAGTTGCCGAGCTCTGCCACGCCGCACGAGACGCTGATGCCCCGTAGCCCGGCCAACACACGCTCGCCTCGCTGCCGTCCCTCGTCCGCGGCCGCGCCTTCGAGCAGCACTGCGAACTCGTCACCGCCCAGCCGGTACACGGGAAACGGCTCCGCCTCCTGCGACAGGACGCCCGCAACGCTCGAGAGCGCTTCGTCACCGGCCGGATGACCACCCGTCTCGTTGAGCTCCTTGAGATTGTCGAGGTCGCAGAGCAGCAATGTCAGCTCGGACCCACGGTCGAGGGCGTCACGAACCGCGAGCTCGAGTCGCTCGTCGAAGGCACGGCGATTCCCGACCCCGGTCAGAGGATCGCGAAACGCCAGATCGGCCATCCTCGCGAACAGCTCCATGCGCCCGACAGCAGCGCCCACCTGCCCTGCCACGGCGCTCAGGAAGCGGACGTCGGCCTCGTCGAACTCCGGCTGCGTAGCGCTGCGGGTGACCAGCATGTCACCCCAGATCACACGCCCGAGCGCCACCGGGACGAGCACGCAGCGCTGCAGGCCGAGCTCGGCGAGCACATCCCTGATCCGCCCGCAACCCGGGCCGCTGTGAAGATCGACGTGGATGATCTCGCCCGCCAGCAGCTTCTCACGCCTTGGATCGTCGACATCGAGGTGGTAGCGGTCATTCGGCGGATGGCGCTCCACACCGGGGCCGAGGCGCCCGGCGTTGACGTCGATCCTGAGTTGCCTTGCGTCCGCCTCGAGTCGTGCGATGTGGATCGAGGTCGCGTCGGCGGCGGCGCAGGCCTCGTCTGCGATGATCCCGAGCAGCTCGGGCAGCGTCTCCGTGTTCACGCCGGCGGAGGCGATCGCGAGCAGCGCGCGAGCCTCCCGTTCGACCCGATACGTGCGCTGGGCCGGGCCTGCGCTCTTCTCGACCACCGACGTCTGCCCGAGCGCGCCCTCAGCAAGGATGTCCACGAGAGAGTCGACGACGGCGGGGTCGAACTGGGTGCCCGCTCCGGCGTGCAACTCGGCGATCGCGCCTTCGCGGCCTAGCGCCGGTCGATAGGGGCGATCCGAGACGAGAGCATGGAATGCGTCGCAGGCGAGGACGATCCGCGAGGCCTGGGGGATCTCCTCGCCGGCGAGCCCATCCGGATAGCCGTGCCCGTCCCACCGCTCGTGCTCGTGGCGAACGGCCCGCGCGATGCCATCGAAGCCCGCCAGCGGCTCGAGGATCCGCTCGCCCACGATGGGATGTGTGCGCATCAGCTCCCACTCGTCGTCGGTGAGCAACCCCGGCTTGTGCAGCACTCCATCCGGAATCCCGATCTTGCCGATGTCGTGAAGGATGGCGACCGACCGAACCTCGTCCACCCCATCCTCGTCGAGCCCCAGGCGCATCGCGACCTCGACCGCGAGATCGTGGACGATGTCGGAGTGCGAGCCGGTATAGCCGTCTCGCGCGGCGAGCGCAGTCGCAAGCGAGCGAACGACACCCCGATAGGTCTCGGAGGCGCGGTCGGCATCATCGCGGATCGCCCGCAGGGCCGAGGCGAGGTCGCGCTCACCCGCGACGAAGTCGCGCGCAGCGTCGAGGGCGTCCGATCCGTCGGGCCGTGCGTTCGGATGATCGGGCATCGCTCCGTCTATCGGCCCGACCGCCGTCAACCTTCAGCGTCGAAGGCCTTCTGCAACGCCTGCGCGGCACGTGCCCGGTGCGAGTTCCGCTGCTTCCAATCGTCGCCCAGCTCCGCGACCGTGCTCGTCTGGCCGGACGGGATGAAGATGGGGTCGTACCCGAAGCCCCCGTGTCCGCGAGGCTCGAGAGCGATCGCGCCTTCGAGCGCCCCGTGCGACACGAACTCGCGCCCTGCCGCGTCCCGCGCCACCATCACGCAGACGTAGCGGGCTTGCCGCTCCTCGACGCCCGCGAGCTCCGCCAGCGCCCGAGCAACGCCATCGTCCGCCCAGCGGGACGAACGGACGCCGGGCGCACCCCCGAGCGCGGCGAGCTCGATGCCGGAGTCCTCGCCGATCACCCAGATGCCGTCGCCCGCGAACCGGACGCCATGTGTCGCCTTGATGCGGGCGTTCTCCTCGTACGTGGAGCCCGTCTCCTCGGGGATATCGTCGCGCTCGAGCAGTTCGAGCTCCCACCCCGGCAGTGCCGCTCCGAGCTCCTCCAGCTTGTGCCGGTTCCCTGTCGCGAGCGCTGCCCGGATCATTCGCTCGCGGCAGCCAGCTGTGCCGCCGTCAGCGAGGCGACGCCCGTGGTGGCCGCGTCGAGCAGCTGATCGAGCAGGTCACGCGAGAACGGATCGCCCTCGGCCGTGGCCTGCACCTCCACCAGCTCGCCCGTTCCGGTCATGACCACGTTCATGTCCGTCTCGGCGCCGGAGTCCTCGGAGTAGTCGAGGTCGAGCAGCACCTGGCCGCCGACGATCCCGACCGAGACGGCGGCGACCGAGCCGGAGAGCGCCTTGCCGAGGCCGAATCGCTCGAGCGCGCGTTGCGCCGCGATGTAGGCTCCCGTGATCGACGCGCACCGCGTGCCGCCGTCCGCCTGCAGCACGTCGCAGTCGAGCCACAGGGTTCGCTCGCCGAGCGCCCTGAAGTCGCAGACGGCGCGGAGCGAACGACCGATCAGCCGCTGGATCTCCACCGTGCGGCCGTCGGGCCGGCCGCGATTCACCGCGCGCTGGGTGCGTTCCCCGGTTGCCGCGGGCAGCATCGCGTACTCCGCGGTCATCCAGCCGCGCCCCTGCCCACGGAGCCACCGGGGGATCTCCTCCTCGATCGTCGCCGTGCACAGCACGACCGTCCGGCCCTGCGCGTAGAGCACGGAGCCGTGCGGCTGCTCGAGGTAGTCGACCTGGATGTCGAGGGGTCGCAGCTCGTCGGGTTTCCTGCCGTCGTTTCTGCTCATACGAACGCGCGCTCCAGCTCCGCGACAGTCACCCGCTCGACCTCGCCGATGGGAAGTTGCAGGAAGCGGGTCCCGCTCTCCCGGAACGTCTCCGGATCACCTGTGGTCAGGAAGCGATACGTGCCTTCCCGAGCCGGCTCGTTCTCGATGGCCTTCAGAGCGAGGGTCTCCGCAACCTCGCGCGCCGTCTCGTCGGCCGAGAAGACGAGCTTGACGTCGCGACCGAGCACACGCTGGAAGATGGGGCGGATCAGCGGGAAGTGCGTGCAGCCGAGGATCACGGTGTCCACCCCCGCCGCCCGCAGTGGCGCCGCCGCACTGCGCACGGCGTCCACCGTGAGCTCGGAGAAGGGGTCGGGTGACTCGATCAGCGGCACGAGCGACGGGCAGGGCACGGCCGTCACCTCGACGCCCGCATCGACGGTGGCGACGAGCGCCTCGTACCGGCCGCTGTCCACGGTCGCCTGCGTCGCGAGCAGGCCGACGCGGCGGTTCCGCGTGGCGCGGGCAGCTGCGTGAGCCTCGGGCTGCAGCACACCGAGCACGGGCACGTCGAGCGTCTGCTGCAAGACGGGGAGCGCGGCCGCGGTCGCAGAGTTGCACGCCACGACCACGAGCTTCACCTCCTGACGCTCGAGGAAATGCCCGACCTCGAGTGCGAACCGGCGGATCTCCGCCAGCGGGCGCGTCCCGTACGGCAGCCGGGCGTGGTCACCGAGGTAGACGAAATCCTCGTGCGGCAGCGTGACGAGGCACTCGTGGAGGACGGTGAGGCCACCCACGCCCGAGTCGAACACCCCGATCGCCCGCCCGTCCATCCGGCGGATTGTAGGGACGGGTGCAGGCGGATCGGCTACCGTTCCCCCGTTGTGAGGCCGGTACGCGTTCTGCTCGGAGTCATCGCCGTCTGGCTGACCGTCTTCGCGGGCGTGACCGATTCGGCCGCCTCGTTCACGAAACAGGAGCTGACACTCGTCTCCGCGGACGGAACGCAGCTGGCTGCCAGCCTGTACCTCCCGGACGGCACGCCCCCGAGCGGTGGGTGGCCCGGCGTGATCTTCATGCACGGGCTCGGCGGCACCCGCGCGAGTGTCAACACGATCGCCGAGGCGATGGGTGTCGTCGGTCCGAACTACGCCGTTCTCTCGTACGACGCTCGGGGCCACGGGGCGTCCGGGGGCCTGGTCGGCATCGACGGGCCGGCCGAGATCGAGGACGTGAAACGGGCGTTCGCGTTTCTCCGCGACCGCCCCGAGGTGGCCGACGGCAAGATCGGCGCGTGGGGCATCTCCTACGGCGGCGGCGCCGCCTGGAACTCGCTCGTGGCGGGTGTGCCGTGGGCGGCGATCGAGGTCTTGGAGACGTGGACAGACCTCGAGGAGGCGCTGGCGCCGCAGGGGCTCGCCAAGACGGGCGTCATCGCCGGCTTCCTCTCGAGCATCGATCCCGCGCGCATCTCCCCCGAGGTGCTCGCGATCCGCACGGCTGCGTTCGCGGGAACCCTCAACGGCGTCTCCTCGTTCGCAGCCGCACGCAGCTCGATCACGAAGCTCGCGGGCGTCAAGACACCGGTCTTCCTGATGCAGGGACGCCGCGACTTCGCCTTCGGCCTCGAGCAGGCCCGCCGCGCGTACGCGCTCCTCGAGGGGCCGAAGCGGCTCTGGATCGGCAACCACGGGCATGCCCCGTCCACCTTCCCCGGCGCCGACTCCACCGCGATGTTGACCGAGGGCAAGCTGTGGTTCGACCGCCACCTGCGAGGTGTCCAGGTCGGGCTGGACGATGGGAGGCCCGTGATCGTCGCTGCAGAGGGCAAGTCCCTCGTCTCGCGCTTCGCGGTGCTGCCACCGGTGCAGACGCTTCGCATCAAGCTCTCCGGCAAGAACGCGATCACGCCGACCGGCAAGGTGCAGCGGCGGACGACCCCGACCCGCTCCGTGCTCGAGGTCTTCGGTGCGCCGCGCGTCAAGGTGACGGTGACCGCGGCAGGCGGCTGGTCGCGTATCGTCGCCGTGCTCAGCGCGGTCACACCGGGGGGGCGCGAGATCGTCGTTGCCGGCGGCGGCACGACCACCCGCGCGGGTAAGCGGACTCTGACGATCCGCCTGAGCGACCAGGCGACGGTGGTGCCGCGCGGCTCACGGCTCGTACTCACGCTCGCCTCGTCCTCTCTCGCCCAGAACCCTGGGAACCTGCTCTATCTCGACCTCCCGATGCCGGCGGCGGCACGCGCCACGATCGGCGATGCCACGCTCACCCTCCCGGCACTGGCGAGGCCGGTCGGCACGTGATCCGCCGCGGCCTCGCCGGCGTGGCGGTGGTGGCTCTGGCCGCGCTCGGTGCCGGGACGAGCGCCGTCGGCTCCGGCACCGCCGAGCCCGGACTGTCGGCGAGCGAGATCGTGATCGGAGGCACGGTCCCGCTGTCCGGCGAAGCCGCCGCGTTCGGCACCGTGGCTCCGGGCGCGAAGGCCTACTTCGACTACGTCAACGCCGCCGGGGGCGTCAACGGACGGAAGATCCGCTACCTCTTCTACGACGACGCCTACAACCCGGCCCAGACCGTGCAGCTCACACGCAAGCTCGTCGAGCAAGACCGCGTCTTTGCCATCTTCAACTCGGTCGGGACGGCGAACAACCTCGCGATCCGGGACTATCTGAACGCGGCCAAGGTTCCACAGTTGTTCGTCGGCGACGGCTCCGACGCGCTCGGCTCCGCGGCGAAGGCGTTCCCGTGGACGCTCGGCTTTCTGCAGAGCTATCGCGGTGAGGGCGCTGTCTACGGTCGCTACCTCGTGAATGAGCGCCGGACAGCCAAGGTGGGTGTCCTGCTCGAGAACACGGAGCTCGGGAAGGACATGACCCGCGGGCTGTCGCGGGCAATCGCCGGCAAGGGCCCCAAGATCGTGGCGTCTGCGCCGTACGAGCTCAGCAGCGCAGACGTGGCGAGCCAGGTGGCGACACTGAAGGCCTCGGGGGCGGACACCCTGGCGCTCTTCGCGACACCGAAGTTCATGATCCAGGGGTTGCTCGCGGCACACAAGCTCGGGTGGAAGCCGCACGTGATCATCTCCTCGATCTCGATCGAGCCCACGATCATGTCGATCGCGAAGCTCAACGCGCCCGAGCTGACCAAAGGAGCCGTCTCGATCGCCTTTGTCAAGAACCCGAACGACCCCGTCTGGGCGAAGGACAAGGCGCTTTCGCTCTACCGGTCGATCATGCGAAAGCACCTCCCGGGCGGGCGACCGAGTGACGTCTACAACTGGTACGGGATGACGGTGGCCTGGACCTTCGTCGACGCGCTCAAGCGCGCCGGCCGGAGCCCGACACGGGCGAGCCTGCTCAAGGCGGCCCGCTCGCTCGACACGACGGCCAACCCGTTTCTGCTTCCGGGCATCCGTCTGCGCACCGGTGCCACAGACTCCTACCCGATCGACTTCGTCTATCTGTATCGCTACGACAATGCCCAGTGGGTCAGGGCCAGCACCCTGCTCCCGGCCCGCTGAGCGCAGGAAGGAGCTCCACATGACCAAACGCCGTCTCGGTCTCGCGCTCATCGTCGCGCTGGCCACCTGCGGAATCGCAGTCGCCGCCGCGTTCGCGGCGTACACCTCACCGAAGCTGCTCGTCGGCCAGGCAGGTGCCACGACGACGATCAACGCCTCCGCTGCCGTGGCCGACGACGCAACGGCCGTCGTCGTCATCTACATCCCGCAAGGGGTCACCGTCACCGCCAACCAGGCGCCGGGCACGCAGCTCGGCACCGTCAAGGCACAGGTCAGCGCCCTGGCGCTCGGCGGCGCCCTGCTCCCGCTAGAAGGACCGATCGTGGTTGCTCCGCCGGGAGCTGTCCCCGCGGCCTCGCAGACGGCATGCATCGGTGCCGCCGTCCCGACCGCGACCTGGCTCCTGCAACTGACGGCCGCGGGTCAGACGATCAACCTGCCTGCGTACATACGCCCGACGGAGCCGAGCGAAGCGGCGTTCGGATCGGCCAAGCTCCAGTTCTGTCTCGCCCCGCCGGACATCCCGACAGACAAGGGCGGCGCGACGTTCGGCGCGAAGTTCCTCTCGGCCGACCTGACCGTCAACGGCGTCTTCAGCGGCACCCCGACAGGCCCGTACCTCGCCGCCTGGATCCCCTGGAAGGCGGGCGCCGGCACCCTCGACACCACGCAGTTCGTGTGGACTGCGGCCGGTCTCGCTCCCGGTGCGGTGACGCTCGCGGCCAAGCGGGCCGGCGCCGGAGCCACGGTCAGTGGCAAGGTCACCCAGGGCGGCCAGCCTCGTGCCGGTGCCAAGGTCGACATCCTCGCCGGTCTCAAGCGAAACGCCATCCGCAAGGTGCGGACCGTGACGACAAAGGCCGACGGGTCATTCAGCAGCAAGGTCAAGACCGGCACCTTCTTCCGGGTGCGCGCCGTTGCCGCTGCAGGCACGGCGACGGTGCTCTGCGACCGGTTGAAGGCAGCGCTCCCCAACGCCAACTGCATCAACCCGACGATCAACGGCTTCACCGTGACGAGCAAGGTGGTGGCCAGGAAGTAGAGGCTCCGCGAGCGATGGTGGCCGCCTGAGGGCGGCCACCATCCTCCGGCACCGTGCCGGCCACCGTCCGCATCGGAACGTGCAGCTGGGCCGACAAGGGCCTGCTCGCTGCCTGGTATCCCCGGGGTGTGTCGTCCGCGGAGGCACGCCTCCGGTACTACGCGGAGCGGTTCGACACGGTCGAGGTCGACTCGCCGTTCTATGCGCTGCCCGATCCCGACGTGACAGGCCGCTGGGCGAGACGCACGCCGGACGACTTCGTCTTCCACGTCAAGGCCGGGGCCGCCATGACCGGTCACGACGGTGACCCGGACGACACGGCGTACGCCCGCTTCCGCGCCTCGCTGGAGCCGCTCGAGCTTTCGGGCAAGTGGCGCGGCGTGTTGCTCCAGTACCACCCGCGGTTCACGAAGACGGGCGCGTCGATCACCGAGCTGGAGCGGGTGCGCGAGCGGCTCGAGCCGCTCGTGCCCCTGATTGAGTTCCGCCACGCCTCCTGGATGGAAGAACGTGAGCGCAAGGACACGCTCGCGCTCTTGGAACGGCTCGGTCTCGCCTATGTCTCGGTGGACAGCCCCATCACCCGAGCCTCGAACGTCTCCCCACGGGTCGCCGCGGCAACCCATCGCGTCGCCTACGTCCGCTTCCACGGGCGCAACTGGCGCACCTGGAACATCCGCGGCGCCGAGTCCGCGGCCGACCGCTTCGACTGGATGTACGACGCCGAGGAGCTACGCGAGTGGGTCGGTCCCGTGCGTCGCCTGGCCGAGCAGGCAGACGAGGTCTACGCGTTCTTCAACAACAACCGCGACGACTTCGCGCCACGCAGCGCGGCCATCTTCCGCGGGCTGCTCGACGAGGGCGGGATCCCGGCCAGCGGCGGGATCGAAGTGCCACCGGCCGAGATGACCCTCTTCTAGTGCGCCGTCTCGCAATGTCCCACCGGAAACTCGGTGAGAGAGTGCGCCCTCTTCAGGATCACGTTGTGGGGGGGGGGGGGGGGGGG
>JBJXGY010000158.1:0-26281 GCA_046160185.1 Gaiella sp.
AGTACGGTGGGGTGTTTGGCGGCCCCCAGACACATCGCATTCCGTCGTCCTCAGTCGCCCCGATACTGCAGTATCGGGGCTCCCTGCGTCCTCGGACTGCTCGGTCTGGGAACCGCCAACCACGACCGAACTTACGGACGCGTGCACTAGGACCCACGGGTAGGCTCATCCCGGTGAGCCACGTCGACGGCGTCCTGGCCGCGTACGCCGCTTTCTCGGCAGGTGATCGCGACGGCGCCCTCCAGGCTTTCGCGGAGGACGTCGAGTGGCATCAGGCGGAAGGTCTCCCGCACGGCGGTGTCTACCACGGCGTCGACGAGGTGAGGCGGCACGTGTTCGGACCGCTCGAGACAGCGTGGTGGGACGCTTTCGACGCGCGTCTCGAGGAGATCTACGACGCGGGCAAGGCGGTCGTCGCACGTGGCCGCTACGTGGGTCGCGCGAAGAGCACGGGCCGTGAGTTGGATGTGCCGTTCGTCCATGTCTGGGAGTTCGGTGACGGCGAGCGTGCCACCCGATTCCGGCAATACCTGGATACACAGGGCTGGAACGACGCCCTTCGCTCCTGAAATCTCGCGCGCGCTGTTGACATGACACCGTCCGGGGTGCGACAGTTCCGGCCGCGGTCAACAAGGGGTGACCAGACGGCGTCCAACTTGCTACACCCCGTCAAGGAGGGAATTCATGAAGAGAAAGGCACTCGTCGTTTCAGCGCTCATCACGCTGATCGCAGCTGCCACCGCAGCGTTCGCGGGCGTGGGCTCGGCAGCGAAGTCGAGCTCGCAGGCGATCCGCTGCAACAGCACGATGAAGATCGCCATGGTCACACCGCTCACCGGTGTCGCGGGCTTCCTCGGCAGCGAGCAGCTGACCTGGGCCAAGTACGCGGTCAAGACGCTTCCGTCCAAGTTCGGTCTCAAGGTCAGGCTGCTCTCCGGCGACACGCCGGTCGAGCAGGGCCCTGCGCCCGCTCAGGCGCTCGCCCAGAAGTTCGTTGCGGACAGTCAGGTCGTCGGCATCATCGGCCCGTCCACGTCGGGCGCGGCTGCTGCCTCGAGCCAGGCGTACTTCGACGGCGGTATCGCGCACGTCTCTCCGTCTGCGACTCGGACGTCGCTCACGAAGTCGGTCGACGGCAAGCCCAAGGAGGCGACGCCGGGCTTCTTCCGGGTGGTCCCCGACGACGGCATCCAGGGCCCGTACGACGCGAACTTCATGGTCAAGACACTGAAGGCGAAGAAGGTTGTGATCTTCGACTTCCAGGAGCCGTACTCGCTCGGTCTCGCCGGCCAGGTGGAGCAATCGCTCAAGAAGGCCGGTGTGGACACCAGCCGACAGTCGGTGGCGAACACGGTGACCGACTTCGCGTCGTTCGTGACGAAGATCTCGGCCGACACCGACGTCGTCTTCTTCCCCACCCAGGCGCCTCCGGCCGCGCAGAACTTCGCGCAGCAGCTGGCGGAGCAGGGCAAGAAGGCGAAGGTGTTCGGGGGCGACGGCGCGAACAACCCGGACCAGTTCAAGTTCCCGGGCTCGTACGTGTCGAACTTCGCTGCGCCGATCGACCTCTTCCCGTACAACAAGTCGATCATCGACGGCTGGAAGAAGGACAACAGCGGCTCGGACCTCGGCTCGTTCGGGCCTCCCACCTACGGCGCGGTGCAGGTCCTGCTGACCGCGATCAAGGCCGCGTGCACCAAGGCCGGGAACGGCTCGATCGACCGCCGCGCGGTGATCAAGCAGGTCAAGAAGGTCAGGATCTCGAACTGGATCCTGGGCGGTAACTTCCGCTTCTCGACGAAGACGAACGACCCGCTGAACGGGAAGTTCTACATCTTCGAGATCCAGTCCAACGGCTCGTACAAGCTGATCGGCTAGCCGGGAAGCCCACCGATGAGCGGCCCGGCCTCGGGCCGGGCCGCTCGTCCTCTCGAACTTCCTCGTAGACTCCGCCGGTGGACTGGAACGAGTTCATCCAGTTCAGCGTCAACGGGCTGACGCTGGGGTGCGTGTACGCGCTGATCGCGCTCGGGTACACGCTCGTCTACGGCATCCTCAAGCTGCTCAACTTCGCTCACGGCGACGTCTTCATGGTCGGCAGCTTCATCGGCTTCGGCGTCCTGCAGCTGCTCGGCGGATCCGCCGACCCGATCGTGCCCGTGTGGCTGCTGCTGGTGCTGATCACCGCGGCGGCGATGGCCGGGTGCGCGGTGCTCGGCGTCGCCATCGAGCGCTTCGCCTACCGGCCGCTGCGCGAGGCGCCGCGCATCGCCCCCCTGATCAGCGCGCTCGGGGTCTCCTTCTTCCTCACCTACTCGATGCAGTTGATGTTCGGCGCCCACCAGCGGAGCTACGACGCCTTCTCCTTGCCCAACGGGTGGTACATCGGCGGCGGTTTCTCGATCGGTGCCGTCAACATCTCGATGATTCGCATCATCACCATCGTCTCCGCCTTCGCGCTGATGGTCGCGCTCTGGGTGCTCGTGACGAAGACCCGTACCGGAAAGGCGATGCGCGCGACGTCCTTCGACCGCGAGGCGGCGGCGATGATGGGCATCGACATCGACCGTGTGATCGTCTTCGCCTTCGTACTCGGCTCGGCGCTCGCGGGCGCCGCCGGGGTGATCAACACGCTCCGCACGCCGACGACCGTCACCATCGGCTTCCTGCTCGGGCTCAAGGGGTTCATCGCAGCCGTGATCGGCGGCATCGGCTCGATCCCGGGGGCGATGGCGGGCGGCATCATCCTCGGTTTCGTCGAGTCGTACTCGCAGGGGTATCTCGAGCGGCTGACGGGCGGCGCGCTCGATCAGCGCTGGTCGGATCTCGCCATCTTCACCCTGCTCGTCGCGTTCATGCTCTTCCGGCCGCAGGGCCTCTTCGGCAGCGCCGACATCAAGAAGGTGTGAGCGGGTGAGCGACGACACGCCGATCGCACCCGAGCCCGAGCCTGGCACGGGAGGTGGCCCGGCCGTCGGCAAGGACGAGTGGGTAGCCCGGTCTGGTGAGCGCCGAGAGCGCCGCGCCGGATGGATGGGCGTCGTCGAGGAGCGGACGCGCCGGGCTCCGTGGTGGGCGTGGCTGACGCTCTTCGCGGCGATCATCGCGCTCGTCCCCGTCGGCTCCGACAGCGGGTACGTGCGGCGGGTCGCCTTCGACACCGTGCTCTACATGCTGCTCGCGCTCGGGCTCAACGTCGTCGTCGGCTGGGGCGGGCTGCTCGACCTCGGGTACGTCGCCTTCTACGGCATCGGCGCGTACACCTATGCGCTGCTCGCCTCCAACAAGTACGACATCCACGTCGAGCCGGTGCTGCTGATCCCGCTCGTCGTCCTGGTGGGCGCGGCGGCGGGATTCCTCGTCGGGTTGCCTTCGCGGCGGCTCGTGGGGGACTACCTCGCCATCGTCACCCTCTTCTTCCTGCAGATCTTTCTCACGATCGGCATCAACGGCGACAACCTCTTCGGGCTCGGCAACGTCACGGGCGGGCCGAACGGGATCCTCGAGGTCGATCCGCTCGGCTTCTTCGGGTACGAGCTGCCGGTGAGCGTGGCCGGCACGGGTGTCTTCTCGGTCAGCTACCTCTACGTCGCGCTCGGCGTCCTGGTCGTCGTCTACGTCGCGCTGCATCTCGTCAACCAGTCCCGCACGGGACGCGCCTGGCGCTCGCTGCGCGAGGACCCGCTCGCGGCCGAGATGATGGGGATGCCGGTGAGCTGGCTGAAGCTGATGAGCTTCGCCTTCGGCGCCGCGGTCGCGGCGCTCACCGGCACACTCTTCGCCTCGCTCAACGCAAGCGTGTTCCCGCTCACGTTCTCCTTCCCTCTGATCATCACCGTCTACACGATGGTCATCCTCGGAGGCGCGGGGAGCCAGGCAGGTGTGGTGATCGGCGCCGTGATCGTCAGCGTGCTCCTCGAGGTGCTGCGTGAGCCGGGCGACGCGCGGGTGCTCTTCTACCTCGCGGTGGTGGCGGGGCTCGTGGGTGCGTTCCGGTTCAGCCGCAAGCTGGTCGCCGTGCTCGGCGCGACGGTCGCGCTCGGTTTCGCCGCGCACGCGGTGGCGAAGGCGATCGACCGCTCCTGGGTGGCGGGCGTCGCCGAGGACGGCCGCACCGTGCCGGGCTGGGCCTCGACGTGGGGCATCGTCCCCGATCACCTCGCCGCCTGGCTGCCGCCCGTGGCCTATATCGGCCTCGTCGCCCTCGTCCTCGTTCTTGCGCTTGTCCCCAGCACCCTGCGGCTCGTGCTGCTGCCGGCCCTGCTCGTGCTCGCGGCCTTCGTGTGGGAGAACGTCCTGCTGGCGAAGCCCGAGCCGACGCGCTTCGTGGTGCTCGGCCTGCTCCTGATCGGCCTGATGATCTTCCGCCCCAACGGTCTGCTCGGCGAGCGCCGGGTGGAGGTCGTATGAGACGTCCCGTGTCAACCGTCCGTCTTGCGTTCCGGGGTAGCGGCCGGCCGCGTCAGCGGCCGCTTCAGGGGTTCTCCCGAGCCGGGATCCGCGAGAGCGGATACCGGCTCTGGGGGCAAGCATGAGCCAACCGCTGCTAGAGCTGCGCGATGTCTCCATGGCCTTCGGCGGTCTCAAGGTGGTGGACGGGCTCGACCTGCACGTGAACGAGGGCGAGGTCGTGAGCGTGATCGGGCCGAACGGGGCCGGCAAGACCACGCTCTTCAACCTGATCACGGGCGTCTATCACCCGACCGCCGGCGACATCGTCTTCGCGGGCGAGAGCATCGTCGGGCTCGACCCGCACAAGATCACGCGGCGGGGCATCGCCCGGACGTTCCAGACGCTCCGCCTCTTCCTCAACATGACGGTCAAGGAGAACGTGATGGCGGCCGCGTACGGGCACACGAGGGCCGGCGTCTTCCGCTCGATGCTGCGCACGCCCGGGATGCGCCGCGAGGAGCGCGAGATCGACCGCCTGGCGCAGGAGCGGCTCTCCTTCTTCGGGCAGCGGTTGATGGGCTACCGCTGGGACCAGCCGGCGTACAGCCTCTCCTACGCGAACCGCCGCCGCCTGGAGATCGCCCGGGCCACCGCCACCAACGCCCGCCTGCTGCTCCTGGACGAGCCCGCCGCCGGCATGAACCCCCACGAGACCCTCGAGATCGCCGAGTTGATCGGCAAGCTGCGCGACGAGGGCGGCTACACGATCCTCGTGATCGAGCATGACATGCACGTGGTCGAGGGCATCTCCGACCGCGTCGTCGCCCTCGACCACGGGCTGAAGATCGCCGAGGGAGCCTTCGAGGCCGTCGCCACCGACCCCAAGGTCGTCGAGGCGTATCTCGGCACCGGGGCCATGGCGCGGAAGGCGGTGTGATCGTGCAGACCGAACCGCTGCTCCGCCTCTCCGGTGTCAACACCTTCTACGGCCAGATCCACATTCTCCAGGACCTGCACCTGGAGGTGCGCCCCGGGGAGCTGGTCTGCCTGCTCGGGGGCAACGCCTCGGGCAAGTCGACGACGCTGAAGACGATCCTCGGCATCGTGCGCCCTCGCACGGGCAGCGTCTCCCTCGGCGGCGAGGACGTGACGAGGATGCCCACGGCCCACCGCATCAAGCGCGGGCTCGCGATCGTTCCCGAGAACCGCCGCCTCTTCGGCCCGATGACGGTGCTGGAGAACCTCGAGATGGGCGCGTACCTGCGCCCCAAGGCCGACCTGGCGGAGGACTTCGAGCGGGTGTACACCCTCTTCCCGCTCCTGCACGAGCGCCGCAGTCAGCTCGCGGGCACGCTCTCCGGCGGCGAGCAGCAGATGGTGGCAATGGGGCGCGCGCTGATGTCCCGGCCCAAGCTGCTGCTGATGGACGAGCCCTCCATGGGACTGGCCCCGATCCTCGTCGAGCGCAACTTCGAGATCATCGCCCAGGTGCACCGCTCCGGAGTGGCGATGCTCGTCGTCGAGCAGAACGCGAACGTCTCCCTCTCCATTGCGGACCGCGGCTACGTGCTCTCGACCGGCCGCCTCGTGCTCGAAGGGCCTGCCGGCGAGCTCGCGCAGAACGACGACCTGCGGAAGGCGTACCTGGGCCGGTGATCAGCCCCGGAGCAGCCTGCCGCGGCGAGTTCCCGATCCTCGCCGACACCGCGTATCTCAACTCCTGCTCGCAGGGCGCGCTCTCGCATCGCGTGCGTGCCGCGGTGCAGGAGTGGCTGGACGGTTGGGACACGAACGGCGCGGAGTGGGAATTCTGGGTCGAGCGCTCCGAGGCGGCCCGCGCGTCGTTCGCGCGGATCATCGGTGCCGACGCCGACGAGGTCGCCGTGACGACGTCGGTCACCCAGGGCGTGAACGGCATCCTCTCGGCGATCCCCTTCCTCGAGGCCGGGCGGCCGCGGATCGTGGTCAGCGACTACGAGTTCCCGACGGTCGGCCAGATCGCGCACGCGCAGGAGCTGCGCGGCGCCGAGGTGGTGCACGTGCGCCCGGAGGCGGACGGGTCGATCCCGCCCGAGCGGTTTGCCGAGGCGATCGACGAGCGCACCGCCCTCGTCTGCTGCGCGACGGTCTCCTACCGCACCGGCCACCGGCACGACGTGCGCAGCATCGTCGAGGCGGCGCACGCGAAGGGCGCGCTCGTGCTCGCCGACAGCTATCAGGCGGTCGGTGCGGTCGACCTCGACGTCAAAGGCCTCGGCGCCGACTTCCTCACCGGCGGGACGGTCAAATACCTGCTCGGCACGGCCGGGCTCGGCTTCCTCTACGTGCGCGGGACGCTGCTCGCGCAGCTGACCCCGACCCAGACCGGCTGGTTCGCGGACGAGGACATCTTCCGCATGGACATCTGGGACTACTCGCCACACGCCACGGCTCGCCGGTTCGACGGCGGTACGCCGCCCGTGCCCTCGATCTACCCGAGCGTGGCCGGCATGAGCCTGATCGAGGAGGCAGGCGTGCCACGAATCGCCGCGCACGTGGAGGCGCTTGCCACGCGCCTCATCGGTGAGCTCCACGCACTCGGCGCCACGGTCGTCACCCCGACCGACCCGGAGCATCGCGGACCGCTCGTCTGCGTGCGCTCGACCGACCCTGGGCGGCTCTGCGCGGAGCTCGCGGACGAGAAGATCGTCACCTCGCTGCGCGACGACAACCTGCGCATCTCCCTCCACCTCTACAACACGGACGAGGACATCGAACGCGTCGTCGCCGCGCTCTCTACGCGGCGCGAGCTTCTGGCATGAGGCCACCGGCTGCACCGCTCGTCCGGTACGGCGACGATCCGGAGCAGGTCGCCAACCTCCACCTGCCGGTCGGCGAGGGCCCGTTCCCGTGCGCCGTGCTCGTCCACGGCGGCTTCTGGCGCGACCGCTGGGACCGCACGCTGATGACCCCGCTCGCCTGCGACCTTGCCGCTCGGGGGATCGCCGCCTGGAACCTCGAGTACCGCCGGGTCGGCCGGCCCGGCGGCGGAGGCGGCTTCCCGGGCACCCTCGAGGACGTCGCCGCCGGCGTCGACCATCTGCGGCTCGTGCCGGAGGTGGACACCGCGCGGGTGGGGGCGATCGGTCATTCCGCGGGCGGCCACCTCGCCTTGTGGCTGGCTGCGCGCGAGGCCGCCGTCGTCATGGTGCGAGCGGTCGCCGCCCAGGCTGCCGTCACCGATCTGGCCCGAGCCTGCGCGGAGCGTCTCGGTGACGGGGCCGTCGAGGACTTCCTGGGCGGTGCGGCCACCGCCCATCCCGACCGGCTCGCACGCGCCGCCGTCCCGGCGGCGGCGCTGCGCGAGACAAAGGTTCTGCTCGTGCACGGCACGCGCGACGAGGACGTGCCTGCCGCTTACAGCGCAGATCTCGCGGCAGAGCTTCCGCAGGCCCGGCTCGAGCTCTTCGCAGGCGACCACTTCGACGTGGTCGACGCGGGCCACGATGCCTGGCGCCTGGTTGCGGACTGGATCGTCGAGACCCTCGGAGGGAACCGTGGCTGAGCCGGGACGGGTGGCCGTGGTCACCGGTGCGGCGCGCGGCATCGGCCGGGCCGCAGCAACTGCCCTGCTGCGGGACGGCCTCACCGTGGTCGGGCTCGACCTGGACGCGGCCAGGCTGGCCGAGACCGCGGGTGCGCTCGGGGGCTCGTTCAGGCCGCTCATCGCCGATCTCACCGATCCGGCCGCAGTCGACGAGGTGTTCGCGACCGTCGCCCGCGAGCACGGCGGCCTCGACGCGCTCGTCAACAACGCCGGCACGTGCTTCATGAGCGAGTTCGTGGACACGCCGGCAGAGGAGCTCAGGGCGCAGCTGGCGGTGAACTTCGAGAGCGCCTTCATGTGCTGCCAGCGCGCCGTGCCGCTGATGCTGCCCCGCCCCGGCGTGAAGAAGATCGTCAACGTCTCCTCGAACGGCGCCTACAACTTCGAGGTCTTCGATCCGGCGCACTACCGCGCAAGCAAGGCTGCGCTCGACACGCTCACCAAGCATCTGGCGCGCCGCTACGCGCGCGAGCGGATCGCCGTCAACTCGGTGGCGCCCGCCATGACGCGCACCGATCTCTTCGACGTCGTCGAGCCCGAGGTGCTGGAGGAGGCGCTGGCGGCGATGCCGCGCGGCGCGCCGATGGAGCCGCACGAGATCGCCGCCTGGATCGCCTTCCTCGTCTCGCCCGCGGGCGACTGCTGCAGCGGCAATGTGATCGTGCTCAACCAGGGTCGCGACGTTCGCTAAGGCGGCGCCTGCGGGGCGTGTCTCTGGGTTACTCGTACCAGGCAGGCACGAAGCGGTAGGGCGGCTGCGGGTCGGGGTCGTGGCCGAAGACGAGTCGGGCGCGCTCCAGGGCCGCGAGCCGCACAAGCCGGCGCGCGCTGGCGCGCGCCGCGTCGGCGTCCCAGGCGCCGCCGTTGACGCCGCTTTCCAGCTCGGCCGGCCGCGAGATGGCGTCGCCGGCCAGCAGGACGGGGCCGGTGACCGGCAGCCGCACGAGCAGCGAGAGGTGCCCGGGCGAGTGTCCGGGAGTGAGAAGGGCGGTGAGGCCCGGGAGCAGCTCCTCGTCACCCTCCACCAGCCTGGTCGCCTGCCGGGGCCAGGACACGGGCTGTACCTCGCCCGTATACCGCGGCGGGCCATGCTCAAGCTCACGGCGCGAGACGATCAGCGTCGCCCCTGGGAAATCGTGCAGGCCGCCGACGTGGTCGACGTCGCCATGCGTGAG
This sequence comes from Gaiella sp., assembly GCA_046160185.1. GTDB lineage: Bacteria > Actinomycetota > Thermoleophilia > Gaiellales > Gaiellaceae > Gaiella. The sequence continues at coordinate 9,154 of JBJXGY010000158.1, forward strand.
GAGCAGGTCGGTGACATCGTCCGGCGCGATGCCGGCCCGCGAGAGCTGGGCCGTGGGCAGGTTGTCGCTCGTGAAGCGCAGCACCCGCCCGAAGCCGTCGAGGCGGTCTCGCACGGACGAGCCCGTGGGATCGTCCACGTACGAGGCCGGGAGCCCCGTATCCACCAGCACCACTCTGCCGGCGCCCACGACCACGTAGCCGAGGAGCGGGATCCGCCGGCCGTCCTCGTGCACCTGGTAGGTGCCGTAGTCGAGCAGGCCGAGGCGGAGCTCGCCTTCCATGCGCCGTATCATCGCCGAATGCCCGGCCCTGCCCTGCCAGTCGCCTGATGCACGTCGCGAGCCACGGGCTCTTCGACGCGCTCGTCGACGCGTTGGATGCCGAGATCGAGGCGTCAATCACGTTCTCGCTGGCCTCCCCGCCGGAGCTGCGCGAATTCCTCGCGGATCTCGACCCCGGTCTCTCCCTCGACTGGTCGGGCCGCTCGTTCCACGGACACCCGGCGTTGCGCGAGCGCATCGTGGAGGCGGCCGGTCTCGACGACGCGTGCGGGCCGGACGACGTGGTCGTGACGAGTGGTGCGGCCGAGGCGAATTTCCTCGCGCTCGCCTCGCTGCTCGAGCCGGGGGACGAGGTCGTCGTCGAGCGGCCTGGCTGGCCCCAGCCGCTCGTGCTCGCCCCGGCGCTCGGCGCCCGCGTCGTCGAGGTGAACCGGCGCGAGGAGGAAGGTTGGCGACTCGACCTGGAGGAGCTGCTGGCCGCGATCGGCCCGCGCACCCGTGCCGTCTTCCTCTCGAATCCAAGCAACCCGACCGGCCAGCTGCTGTCGGAGGAGGAGGTCCGCTCGCTGGCGGCGGCGGCCGAGCGTGCCGACGCCTGGCTGCTCGTGGACGAGGTGTACGCCGGGCTCGAATGGGACGGCCCCCGCGGCGTGCCCGCGGCGAACGTCTCCGCGCGCGGCGTCACGACGGGCAGCGTCTCCAAGGCCCTCGGTCTGCAAGGCATCCGTATCGGATGGCTGGCCGGCACGGATCGTGGGCTGCTGCGGCGGGCGATCGTGCTGCGCGAGTCGACGAGCGAGATCATGAACGTAATGGGGGAGGCGATCGCCGAGATCGCCCTGCGGCCGGAGCGCATGGCATCCGCGCTGGAGCAGGCCCGGGTCGAGGGCCGTATGAACCTTGCGCTGCTCGCGGAGTTCGCCGCAGGACGTCCCGAGCTCGACTGGCATCCGCCGCGCGGTGGCCTGGTCGGGCTGGCCCGTCTCGCTCCGGCACACGACGCCGATGTGCTGGCGCGGCGCCTGCTCCAGCCTCCCTACCGCACGCTCGTCGTCTCAGGAAGCGCCTTCGGGCTCCCCCGGCACCTGCGGCTTGGCGTCGGCGGCGGCCCCGCCGCCCGTCTCGGCCTGGGGCTGGAGCGGCTGGCAACGCTCCTCGACAGTGACGCCGCTACGCTGGCGCGGTGACCGGCTTCGGCGCCCAGTCCTTGACCGATCCGCTGCGGCGGGTGCTCGTGCGGCCGCCGCTGGAGGCGGATCGGACGGCCTGGCGCGAGTACGGGTGGCGTGCCGAGCCCGACGTCGCCACGGCCCGGCACGAGCACGAGGCCCTCTGTCTGCTGCTGGAGCAGGCGGGCGCCGAGGTCATCGTCTCCGAGCACGATCCGGGCAACCCGGATGCCATCTACACGTACGACCCGGTGCTGGTCGGTGCGGGCGGGGCGGTGCTGCTACGACCCGGCAAGGAGGGGCGTCGCGGCGAGCCCGCCGGCATCGGCGAGGCGCTCGCAACGGCGGGCGTGCCCGTGGCCGCCACCGTGGGCGAGCCCGCCACGGTGGAGGGCGGAGACACGGTCTGGCTCGACCGCGAGACGCTGCTGGTCGGCCACGGCTATCGCACGGGAGCGGCGGGGATCGCGGCGTTGCGGGAGGCGTTCCCCGCTGTCGAGGTGGTCGTCTTCGACCTTCCTCACTGGAACGGCGCCGGCGAGGTCATGCACCTGATGAGCTTCATCTCGCCACTCGATCGCGATCTTGCGCTCGTGTACACGAGGCTCGCGCCGGTGCGCCTGCTGGAGCTGCTGGCCGAGCGAGGCATCGGCCTCGTCGAGGTGCCCGACGAGGAGTTCGAGACGATGGGCTCGAACGTGCTCGCGCTCGGCCCGCGGCGAGCGCTTGCTCTGGAGGGGAACGACGTGACACGGAAGCGGATGGAGCGGGCCGGCGTGGACGTCGCCGTCTATGCGGGCGACGAGATCTCGCGGAAAGGTGACGGCGGCCCGACCTGTCTCACGCGGCCCGTGCTGCGCGCCGCATAGCCCGAGAGGGCGTCAGATCAGCTCGTCGCCGTCGTCGCGGCCGAGCATCTCGCTGATCCAGATCGTCAGCCGCTGCAGCTCGCCCGTGGGGATGGCGAAGCGAAGCGAGGAGTCCGGCGAGAAGCGGACATCCTTCGAGATCGTCCCGAAGTAGTCCGCTGGGTACGTGTTGAGGTAGGCCAGGATCGGGCGCACCCCGTGGCGGCGAAACTCGATCAGGGGCTGCACGCTCGTGTTCGAGTACCGCCCGTCTGGTCCGAAGGGAGCGCCGTGCGGCACCAGCCGTGCCTCGATCTTGAGACCCGACACGGCCTCCAGGAGGATGCCCGCCGACTGCGACTGGGAGGTCGCTGCTTCCATGCGTGGGGTGATCGAGCGCGCGGATGGGAAGTTGAGAGCCAGGCGGTACACGTTTCCGCACGACCTGGCGGGCCGGCGTCATTCCAGCGTGAGCTGGCGGAACGCGGTCAGCCCGGCCACGCCGACCCCGACGAGCCGTAACGCCCCGGGTCGGTCGCGCAGGCCGCGGTCGAGCAGGCGGCAGGCGAGGTCGCCGATGCGGTCGCCCTCGTCGATCGGCGCCTGGAGGGTGGTCGACCGGCTGCGGATCGTGAAGTCCGGGTAGCGCAGCTTCGTGGTCACCGTGCGGGCGCAGAGGCCGCTGCGACGCAGGCGCTCCGACACGTCGTCCGCCATCCGCCGCACCTCGGCGTGCAGGGTGGCGCGATCCGAGATGTCGCGCTCGAAGGTCTCCTCCGCCGAGATGGAGATCGTCTCCGCTTCGACCTCGAGCTCACGGTCGTCGATTCCGCGCGCCCGATCACGCAGTAGCGTGCCCACCGACCCGGGGAGCACCGCGCGCAGCTCGAGATCGTTCAGGGCGGCGAGATCGCCGATCGTCGAGACGCCTGCGGCGGAGAGGCGCGCTTCCGCCCGCGGGCCGACACCCGGCAGCCGCCGGGCCGGCAGCGGCGCCAGGAAGCGTGCCTCGTGCCCGGCAGGCACGACGGTGATGCCGCCCGGCTTGCGCCGGTCGGAGGCGATCTTGCAGACCACCTTCGAGGAACCGACCCCGAGCGAGCACGAGAGCGAGGTGGAGCCGCGCACGGCGGTCCGGATGGCCTCGGCAACGGCTCGGGCTGCTGCGAAATCGGACGCTTCGGCGCCGAGATCGAGATAGCCCTCGTCCAACCCGGTTTGCTCGACCGTCGGAACCACCTCGCCGATCGTCGACCAGACCGCCCGCGAGTACTCGCGGTACAGCGCGTGACGGGGCCGGACGAAGACGGCGTGCGGGCAGCGCCGTCTCGCCTCGGCCGCGCTCATCGCCGAATGGATCCCGAAACGCCGCGCCACGTAGTTCGCGGTCGCCACCACGCCTCGCGAGGCGGGATCACCCCCGACGACCAATGGCTGCTCCCGCAAGGCCGGGTTCTCGAGCTCCTCGACCGCCGCGAAGAACGCGTCGAGATCGACGTGCGCCAGGATCCGGCCCATTTCGGCTGACTGTAGATCCAATACCCCGCGCCGCGGGTCGTCCGCGCTACGGTCACCAGGTGGTCGACGCCACCCCGCCGCCGCAACCCGCCCTCGCGCCGCCCGTGATCGAACGGCCCGCGGCGAACGAGGTCTCCTACGGGGTCGTCAGCGGGGTCGCCGCCCCCGGCGTGCGGCGGCTCGTGATCCGCGTCGACGGCCGTGTCCTCCGGACCGTGGAGCTCCGTCGCCGGTCGTTCACGGTGCGGGTGCAGGCGCCGACCGGCGAGCGGACGGTCAGAGTCGAGACCCTGACCGGAAAGGGCGCGCGCTCGTCCCGTGTCGTCCGCAACGTGTTCTTCCTCCCAACCGCAGCCGCACCGCGCCTCAGGGCCCAGCGCCTGGACGCGATCCTCGCCCGAGGGCTGGAACGCCGGCTCAAGGCCTTCCGGGGTTCCGCAGCGGCGTATGTCGAGAACCTGGCCACGGGGTACGGGGCCGCCTGGAACTCGCGCGCCTCGTTCCCCGCTGCCTCGACGCTCAAGCTGGCGATCGCGGTCACTGCGCTCGCGCGGCTCGAGGAGACGCCCAGCCGGGGCTCGCGCCTCGACCGGCTGATCCGCGGGGCGCTCGTGGTGTCGGACAACGTGGCCTCGAATCAGCTCGAGGCCACGTTCGGCGGCTCGGTCTCCGGCGGGTCGGCGCTGGTCAATGCGATGATGCGCTCGATCGGGCTCGTCGACTCCGAGATGTTCGGTGGGTACATCCCCGGAACGCTGATCGCGGGCGACCGTCGGCTCGCCACGCACGCGGCCCGCATCCCGCATCGCGTGGACGAGCAACCGGCGTGGGGGCGAGGCAAACGGACGACCGCCTACGATCTCGCGATCCTGGCGCGGAGCATCTGGCTGGCGAGCGGCGGCCTCGGCCCGCTCCGCCGGAGTCAACCGTGGTTCACGCCGAAGGATGCGCGGTACCTGCTGTACGTGCTTGCGCAGGTGCGCGATGGTGGCAAGCTCGATCGCAGGGTTAGCGGTATCGGTGGGCTCGCCGTACTGCACAAGGCGGGCTGGATCAAGGGCGCGCGCCACGACAACGGCCTCGTCGTCTATCCCGGTGGGGTCTTCGTGGCGTGCGTGATGACTCACGGCGCCGGCGCCGGCCCCGCCTCGGACGTGCTCGCCGGGGAGATCGCGCTCGCAGCCTTGCGGCGTTTCCGGGGCTGACCGCAGGCTCGCACGCCATCCCGGAACCCGCAGGGAAGAGGGGCGGAGGGCGTCTGCGGCAGTCGACGCCCTCCGCCCCGAGACGGGGCCCGATCCGTGGAGGCGGGCCGCCGTCCCTGTCGTACCGGCCGGTACCTCGGGAGGCGGATGAGGGAACCGGCTATCGATTCAGACTCCGGTCGCCGACCACGGTTTGTGAGGCTTCCGTTAGAGCTCCGCGAAGGAATACCACTACGCTTTCTGGAGTTACTATCTTTGATGGCAGTCCTAGCGATGCTGTCGCACAGATCGATTCCGACGCCGAGGAGCGTGGCCCCACCGTGACGAAGCTCTTGCTCGTACCACTCGACGACATCGTCGTCTTCCCCAACATGAACGTGACGCTGACCGTCGACGTCGGCGACCAGGAGACGGTGTTCCTTGTCCCCAAGCACGACGGTGAGTTCGCCGCCGTCGGCACCGTTGCCGCGGTCACCGACACCGCGAAGCTGCCCGGCGGTGGCGTGGCGATCGCTCTCGAGGGCCTGCATCGCGGGCGCGCAGGCGCTGCCGAGTCCGATGCGGTGGGGCGGCTGCTCGTGGAGGTGGAGGAGATCCCCGATGTGACGCCGCAGGGCGAGGAGATCCGCGACCTCGAGACCGAGTACCGCGCAGTGGTCGAGGAGATCCTCGAGCTGCGAGGTGACGACGGCAGGATCCAGGCGTTTCTGCGCTCGATCAAGGAGCCCGGCGCTCTCGCCGACACGTCCGGGTACTCGCCCGACCTCTCGTACGAGCAGAAGCTCGAGTTGCTCGAGACCGTCGACGTCAACGAGCGTCTGACCCTCGCGCTCGGCATGCAGCGCGAGCGCCTGTCGATGATGCAGATCCGCCGGCGCATCCGCGAGGACGTGAACACCGGTATGGAGAAGCAACAGCGCGAGTTCTTCCTGCGGAAGCAGATGGACTCCATCCGGAAGGAGCTCGGTGAGGACGAGGGCTCTGTCGCCGACGAGTACCGGCGCAAGCTCGAGGAGGCGCAGATGCCGGAGGACGTGCGAGAGCACGCCGACCGTGAGCTCGGCCGCTTCGAGCGAATGGGAGAGAGCTCGCCCGAGGCTTCGATGATCCGCAACTACCTCGACTGGCTGCTGGCCGTGCCGTGGGGCAAGCGCTCCGACGACGTGCTCGATCCCGTCGGCACGCGCGAGATACTCGACCGCGACCACGCCGGGCTCGAGGACGTCAAGGACCGCATCGTCGAGTACATCGCCGTCGCCAAGCTGCGCAAGGAGCGTGGAATCGAGGCCGACCGCAAGGCGGGTGCGATCCTCACGCTGATCGGGCCTCCCGGCACGGGAAAGACCTCGATCGGCGAGTCCGTGGCTCGCGCGCTCAACCGCGAGTTCGTGCGTATGTCCCTGGGTGGTGTCCGCGACGAGGCGGAGATCCGCGGCCACCGGCGCACCTACATCGGCGCGCTCCCCGGGAGGCTGGTGCGGGCGCTTCGCGACGCGGGGACGATGAACCCGGTGATCCTGCTCGACGAAGTCGACAAGGTCGGCGCCGACTGGCGCGGCGACCCGTCTGCCGCGCTGCTCGAGGTGCTCGACCCGGCGCAGAACTCGACGTTCCGCGACCACTACCTCGATGTCGAGCTCGATCTCTCACAGGTCTTCTTCATCGCCACCGCGAACGTTGCGGAGACGATCCCCGGACCGCTGCTCGACCGGATGGAGGTGATCCGCTTCGACGGGTACACCACCGACGAGAAGGCTGCGATTGCGCGAGGGTATCTGTGGCCTCGCCAGCGCGACCGTGCCGGTCTGCGCGAGGACGAGGTCGCGATCTCGGACGAGGCGCTCGAGACCGTCATCTCCGACTACACGCGTGAGGCAGGCGTGCGCAATCTCGAGCGCGAGCTCGGCACGATCCTGCGGAAGACCGCCACCGGCATCGTCTCCGGCAAGGCCGGTGCGCCTGTCGACGTCGACGTCGACGCGGTGCGGGACGCCCTCGGCCGCCAGAAGTTCTTCCGCGAGGCTGCCGAGCGGACAGCTGTGCCGGGCGTCGCGACCGGGCTCGCGGTGAACGCGACCGGCGGGGACATCCTCTTCATCGAGGCCACGGCCGTCCCGGGCGGCGAGAAGCTCGTGCTCACCGGGCAGCTGGGCGACGTGATGAAGGAGTCCGCACAGATCGCGCTGTCGGCCGTGCGGTCCCGCGCGAGCGAGCTCGGGGTCGAGGACGAGCGGTTCGACCGCTCCTTCCACCTGCATGTCCCGGCCGGTGCAATCCCGAAGGACGGCCCGAGCGCCGGCATCGCGATGGCCACCTCGCTCGCGTCGCTGCTCACGGGGCGGGCGGTGAAGCACACCGTGGGCATGACCGGCGAGGTCACGCTCCAGGGGCGCGTGCTGCCCATCGGTGGGCTCAAGCAGAAGGTGCTGGCGGCACATGCAGCAGGGCTCACCGACGTCATCCTCCCGGAGCGAAACCGGGGCGACCTGACCGAGGTGCCCGAGCACGTGCGGGACGAGATGACCTTCCACCCGGTGATCTCGCTCGACGAGGTGCTCGAGCTCGCGCTGGAGCCGAGCCCTGCGTCGGTGCGCGATGTCGCGGTGTAGGCCTACCGACCCGGTGCCCGACGGGGTCCGCCGCACGGCGGGCCTCCTCGAGCGCCGCTGGACGGTCTCCATCCTCTGGGCCTCCTGCGAGGGCGCCTCCCGTTTCAACGAGTTCCGGCAGGCGGTGGGAGAGATCCCACCGACGACGCTCACCCAACGGCTCACGGAGCTGGAGGAGGCGGGCGTGCTCGAACGGATCGTGATCGACGCCAGACCGCCCCGCGTCGAGTACAGGCTGACGCCGCGCGGTCGTGAGCTCCAGGCCGTGCTCACGGCGATCGAGACCTGGGGCCGGTGAGCGCTCAGGCGCGCCGGAGCCGCGCATCGGCGCATCTGACATGATCCCGGACATGGCAACCGCCGCCGAGGTCACCGCCGTGCTCGAGGGAGCAGATCGCATCCTCGTCCAGCAGGTCTTCCGTCCGATCGGAAACGAGTACAGGATCAGCGTGCCTGCTGCGGGCTCGACCGAGGAAGGCACGCCGATTCTCTTCGTCAAGCAGAAGAAGCTCGCGATCAAGGAGGACATCCGCTTCCGCCTGCATCCCGAGCAGGACGAGGCGGCGTTCATGATCAAGGCCCGGTCGGTGATGGAGATCCGGGGGCGCTACAACGTGACAGACGACGCGGGGCAGCCGCTCGGCAGCCTCGAGAAGAGCTTCGCCAAGTCGCTGCTGCGCAGCCACTGGGTCGTGCGCGACCCGCAGGGGGCGGAAGTGCTCTCCGCCGAGGAGGCGAGCATGGCGATCGCCCTCGCCCGCCGCTTCATCGGGTTCGTCCCCGTGCTCAACAACATCGCGTTCGTGATGCAGTTCGTCCCCTTCAACTTCGTGCTTTCCCGCGGCGAGACGCGGGTCGGCGGCTATCACCGCGTGCTCGGCAAGCTCCGAGACCGGTACGTGCTCGAGCTGACCCCAGAAGCCGGCAGCGTCGATCGCCGGCTGCTCGTGGCCTTCGCCGTCGCGCTGGACGCCCTCCAAGACCGCTAACAGGACTGTCGCGCCTGGTGCTGCTCGCGCCTGGTGCTGTCGCGCCTGGGGTCTGACCCCAAAGACGTGCGGCTGTTCGTACGCGGCCGCCCGCGGGGTCTGACCCCGCCTGGATGTCTTTGTAAGCGGCCCCCGCGGGGTCCTGACCCGCTTGGATCTCTTTAGCGGCCGCCCATTGGGCCTGAACCCGCCTGTACGCATGCCGAACGCGCGCCGTCCGCGACGGGAGCCGGTTCGGCCAGTTTCGAAAAGGGCCTATACCTCGAACGAGGGTCTGCCGATAAGGCGGATGTGAGTGAGCAGACGTCGGTCAAAGCGCGCCTCATCGGCTCCATCTTCGTCGAGAAGGGGCTGATCAACGAAACGCAGCTGGAGCATGCGCTCGAGCTGCAGCGAGAATCGGGCACCCGTCTGGGCGAGATCCTGGTCGCCCAGTTCGGCCTTTCACGGGTCGAGCTGGCCAGCGTGCTCGCCGAACAGTGGGCCGAGCACGAGCGTGCGGGCCGTGCCGCCGAGGCCGAGGGAGCCCCCGTGGGCGAGAACGGTCGAGTCGGCGGCTCGCCGACGCCGGCGGCTGTTGCCGAGGATTTCGATCCGACCGTGCCGGTCGATCGCAGGCCGATCGGGGAGATCTTCGTCGAGCGCGGGTTCATCACCGAACCGCAGCTGGAGATCGCGCTGGAGACGCAGAAACAGACGGGCGAGCGGCTGGGGGAGATCCTCGTCGCGAACGGCAGCCTCACACGGCTTGATCTCGCCGGCGCCCTCGCCGAGCAGTGGTCGAGCCTGCAGAAGCTACGGCCGCCCGCGCCGAAGGCCACCGTGCCCTGGCAGCAGGCCGCGCCCGAGGAGGCGGCGGCCGCCGACGCGGCGGCGCGCGGTGAGCTCGACGACGTGCGGCGATCTCTGGTGGGTGTCGAGGATCGGCTCCGCCTCGCGGAGTCAGCGCTCCTGCGGGAACCGTGGAAGGACGAAGTGCGCGCGGCGGTGGACGGGGCCGCCCTGCGCCTGGACACGCTCGAGGCGCGTCTCGCCGACGTCGTCTCCCGCGAGGAGATCGCGGACATCTCGATGCTTTCCGCATCGCTGACGGAGCTGCGAACCGTGGTGGACGACCTTCGCGGCCGGGCAGACGCAGCGAACGCCGAGCTCGACGGGATGCGTGGCTCGATCGCCCAGCTTCCGACTCACGACGATCTCTCCGGCAGGATCGACGAGGCGGTTACCGGTGTTGCCGGCCGTCTCGCCTCGCTCGAATCGCGGCCTGACGGTCTCGACGAGATCGCTCGGATCCGCACCGAGCTCACGCTCGGCGGCGAGCGTCTCGAGAGACTCGAGGAGATCGACACCCAGACGTCGGCCAGGATCGACGCCCTCTCGGCCGAGGTCGCGGCCTCGGGCGAGCAGGCTCGGACTGGGTCGGCGGCGCTCGAGGCTCACGTCGAGCGGCTCGCGGGAAATGCCGACGCGACAACGGCGCGCCTGGAGGAGGTTGCGGCACGCACGGCAGAAACCGCGGACGCGCTCTCCATGCTGCGCGCCCGTGTGGACACGTTGCCGGCGGGCTTCGACGCGGCCCAGCTCGAGAGCTCTCTGGCCGATCTTCACTCCCGCCTGGAGCAGCTGCGGGAGAACGTCCCGCACGACGTGCTGACGCGTCTGGACAGCGTGGATCGAGCTCTCGCCGAGATCGACCAGCGCCTTGCAGAGACTGCGCCGGGAGCCACGGTCGCGCGTGTCGAGGAGGTCGTGGAGCGGCTCGAGAGCCAGCGTCACGACTTCGCTCGCAGGATCGACGAGATCGCGGCCGCGGGGGAGGCGGGGGCCTCCGCGGTTCGCGAGGAATTGCAGGGTCTGTGGGTGCGCTTGCAGGCGGTGGAGGAGCACGCTGAGCAACGCGAGGCGGTTCCGCCGGCTGCGCTGTCCACGCTCGAAGAGGATCTTCGGCAGCGATTGACCGTGGTGCGTGACGAGCTCGCCGCCCGGACGGAGGAGACCGCGGGCCGGCAGACCGAGCTGGCGGGGGAGATCGCGCGGCTGACCGGGCGGCTGGAGGAGATCATGGCCGGCCAGGCCGAGCACGCCGCCGAGGGAGAAGCCGGTGTCTCCGCCCTTCGCACCGAGCTGAACGGGCTGTGGGAGCGGTTGCAGGCGGTCGAGGAGCAGGCGGAGCTGCAGGTTGAGCCTCGCGAGGCGGTTCCGCCGGCGGCGCTGTCCACGCTCGAAGAGGATCTTCGGCAGCGATTGACCGTGGTGCGTGACGAGCTCGCCGCCCGCACGCACGAGACTGCCGGGCGGCAGGCAGAGCTCGCACAGGAGCTGGCCGGCCTGACCGCGCGGCTCGACGAGATCGCGGCCGCCCAGGCCCACATCGCACCACCTGAGGCCGTGACCGGCGCCTTCGCGGCGATCCGGGAGGAGATGGCCTCCAAGCTCGATGCGCTGCGCCGGAAGAGCGGCGATGACGTCGCCGCGCTGGCTGCCCGGGTCGACGACCTCCACGCCGAGTTGCGCACCGTCGAAACCACAGCGGCCGACCCCGTGGACGTCACCGCGTTGACCGCTCTTTCCGGCCGCCTCGACGAGCTCGCCGCCGAGGTCCAGCGAATCGGTGCCGAGGCGTCGATGGAGATCGACCTCGATATGTACCGCGCCGAGCTGGCAGCTCTGGTCGAGCAGTCGTCGTCGCGGCACGCCGAGCACACGGCGGCGCTGGAGGCGCGCGTCAGCGAGTTGCTTTCCCGGACGGAGGTCACCTACACACGCGAGGAGGCCGCCGCAGACTTCGCTGCGATTCGCGGCCTCGTCCACGATACGGCGGCGATTGCGGGCGAGCAGCGCACGATCGACCTGTCTGCCCTCGCGGCACGAATCGAGGAGGTGTCGCAGGCACTCGGCGCCATGGGCTCCGGCGACGAGGTCGCTGCGGCCGTGGAGCAGGTGCGCGCGGAACTGAGCACCCGCATCGACACACGTCTCGGCCAGCAGGCCTCGGACATCGCGGCGCTCCGCTTCGAGCTCGCTGCGATTCCGCGCCAGGTGGATGGAGAGTGGCGTTCAGTGCTCGACCACTACGTGGCGGAGCTCACCGAGCAGGTTTCGGCTCGCGCATCGCTGGCCGACACGTCGCTGGCACGGATCGAGTCCGAGATCGCGTCGCTTCGCGAATCGGCGGAGGCTGCGGTCGACGCGACGGCGGCGGCCCGCGCGGCGGACGCCGAGCAGACGTCGATCTCGCTCGCCGCGCTCGCAGCCCGCATCGACGACATGCCCACCGACCAGCGTGTGCTCGCCGGCCTCCAGCACGAGCTGACCATGCTCTCCAACCGGGTCGACGGCATTCTTGCCGGGGCAGCGGGCAGCGCAGAGCGCGTCGCCGCGCACGATGACGTCCTGCACACCATCGAGGCGAGCATGACCTCGCTCGAGCAGGCGACGCGGACAGCCATGAGCACGTTGCGTGCCGAGATGGAGGAACAGTTCAGCTCGATGTCCGGTGCTGCTACGGCGGAGACCGCGCCGGAGCTCGTCGACGCGACCCTCGCGGCCCGAGTCCGGCTGCTGGAGGAACGCCTCGAGAGTGAGGCGGAACGTGCCGCCGAGCAGGTGCGCGTCACGGAGAAGGCGCTCCGCAAGGGTCTCGCCTCGCTCGGCGACAAGCTCGCCGCGAGCGAAAGCGCGTACGCGATGACCGGAAACGCGCTGCGGGAGTCCATCGACCGGCTGGGTTATGCGCTCGTCGAGGCCGATGCACGAGTTGCGGAGCGCACCGACGACGCCACTCTCGAGGCTCGCACCGCGATCGCCACCTCGTACGTTGCCTTCGTGCCTTCCGGCGGGGGCTACAAGCTGATCGTCGTCGACGACACGCCGCCGCAGGTGGGCGACAAGGTTCGTGTCAGCGGCTTCGAGAAGAAGCTCGTGGCGACACGGATCCAGCGCTCGCCGCTTCCGCTCGACACGCGTCCCTGTGTGTACCTCGAGGTCGCTCCAAAGAAGTGACGCGTGCCCGCCGGGTCGGCGCATCACCCTTCTGCATGTCACTGATTCGAGTGACGTAGCCGTGACCGCAGAGTTCCGATACCTCGGTCGTGGGCGCAGCCACCTCGCCGTACGCGGATTCGCTCGTTCCTGAGATTTCGGCTGCTGCTCGGCGCTTCCGAGGCAGGATCCGTTGAGCACGCACGCCGCAGGCGTCGCGTCGAACGTTGCCGCCGAAGCTCCGAGCGGCCGTTCGATCGGTGACATCCTCCTCGGTAGAGGGGTGATCACGGAGGAACAGCTCGGGAAGGCCCTTGCCCGCCAGCAGAAGTCGGGAAAGCCGCTCGGCCAGATCCTGGTCGAGGACGCCGCGATCACACGCATGGATCTGGCCAGCGCTCTCGCCGAGCAGTGGGGTGACGTCGACTCGATCTCGGACGCGTGGGCCCCGCTCCACCAGCGGCACGGCGCGCTGCCGGAGGTCCCGGAACACGGGACGGTCGATGCCGAGACGGTGTTTGCGCTTCGGGAGGCCGTCGATGCCCGGCTCGGAGCGGTGGAGAAGTCGGTTCAGGATGTGCAGTGGCGTGAGGAGTTGACGGCCGGGGCACAGGCGCTGGCGGCGCGCCTCGATGCGGTGCAGTCCGAGCTGCAGGTTCTCGCGGAAAAGGACGACAGCGCGTTTCTCACCCAGCTGCGAGAAGCGATTGGCGCGCTGTCCACCCGGCTCGATCTCACCGTCTCGGAAGAGTCGGTTGCGTCGCGCATGCAGGAGATCGCGGCCGGGGGTCACGAGACCGCTGCACGGGTTTCCGTGCTCGAGGGGAAGCTGGTCGAGGTCACGGGCAGCCTCGCCGCTCTCGACGGCCGGGGATCCGAAGTCACCGGGGCGCTGGAGACGCTCTCCGAGCGCGTCGAGCGGCTGGCGATGGATGTCGCGCAGGCCCTCGAGAAGACCGTGTCCCGCGCTGACGAGCTCGAATCGAGCCTGGCGGCCGTCGACGAGCGTATGTCGGTCGCAGCAGACCAAGATGCCCTCGCGAGGGTGGTCGCGCGCTTGGACGAGGTCGCGGCCGGCCTGGCGGCGGCCCCGAGCGCCCAGAGCGTGGACGAGATCCGTGCTGCAGTCGAAGCGCTCGCCACCCGAGAGACGGCGGATGAGCATTCGCGCCAGGAGGTGGCAACGCTCGCCGAGCGCGTCGCCGACGTGCGCTCGCTTTCGGAGACGCTCCACGACCGGGTGCACGAGGCCGTCGCGGGCTCGAGCTCGTCGGTCGAGGCGGTGACCCGCCTGAGCGAGGCGGTTGTCGAGGTGCGGTCTCTTGTCGAGCAGTTCGAAGGCCGCCCGGTCTCCGACCCCACCGCACACGACCGTCTCGACGAGCTGACGAAGCGGGTGGAAGGGCTTGGCACGCTGCTCGGAGGCGACAACGACCTGACGACTCGCATCGACGAGGTGGCGACCCGGCTCACCGAGCTTGCGGCGCTGTCGGAGCGGAGCGGTGTCGAGACCGACCTCGAGTTGGTCCGCGCCCGCGTGGAGGAGCTCGCGGAGACGGCGGCGGCGGGCACGGCGCTGCTGGCTCGCGTCGACGCCGTCGCCGAGCAGGTCGCCGCCCTCGAGCAGCGACCCACCGACGACGCACGCGTCTCCCAGCTGGCAGCGCGGGTGGAGGAGATTGCCACCGCTGCGGCTGCCGCCGCTGCCGTTCCGCCCGCCGCGCCCAATACGGGGGCGGTCGACGCCCTCGCGGAGCGGCTGGAGGCCCTGCTCGGCCGCGTCGACGACCTTGCAGCGATCCAGGCAGCCGCGCCCGCGGACGGGGCGGGCACGGCTGCCGGGGCAACGGAGGGGCTGGTCGAGTTCCGCGCCGAGATCTCCACTCGGGTGGACGAAGCGCAGAGGCTCGTCTCCGAGGTGGCGGGCGCGCTCGCCGGCTGGAACGAGGAACGGGCGGCGCTGGAACGCCGCCTCGACGAGGCGACGGCGAGGCTCGAGAAGGCCCCCGAGGAGGCTACGGCGCGGGCTCCGCGCTCGGTCGGCGAGGCCGTGGCCGCGGCGGGCTCGGATCAGGAGGTGGAGCGGCTGCGCATGACAGTGGAGCGGCTCACACACGACTTCACGGAGCATCGCCGCGTCGTCCAGGCGATCGCAGCCAAGGACTTCGTCTCCCGGATGGAGGAGCTCGAGACCCGTATCAGGGAGGTCGCAGCGAGCGGAGGCGGCGCCGGCGCCGGGATGTCGGGCGCCGAGCTCATCGAGCTTCGCTCCGAGATCCGCTCCGTCGTGCGCCGGCTGGACGACGCAGACGACTCGCTCCGCAAGCAGAAGGACTCCGTCTTCGATCGCATCGAGAAGATGATGTCGTCGATCGACTGGCGCCTGCAGAGGCTCGAAGCCCCGCCTGAGTAACGTGCGGGCCGCGCCCGCGCGGCGCCGTCAGCGCTCTTCGAGGTCGAGCGAGCAGGAGTTGATGCAGTACCGAAGCCCGGTCGGTCCCGGGCCGTCGGGGAAGACGTGACCGAGGTGTCCCTCGCAGGTCGCGCAGTGCACCTCGGTGCGCGCCATCCCGTGGCTCGTGTCGCGCTCGATCTCGACGTTCTCCTCGTTCACGGGTCCGGTGAAGCTGGGCCAGCCGGTTCCGCTGTCGAACTTCTCGTCCGAGCGGAACAGCTCGGCGCCGCAACCCGCACAGCGATAGACGCCGCTCTCCTTGGTGTCCCAGTAGTCGCCGCTGAACGGCCGCTCGGTGCCTTGCTCGCGCAGTACCCTGTACTGCTCGGGTGTGAGTCTCGCGCGCCAGTCGTCGTCCGTGAGCGTGGCGAAATCCATGTCTGTCTCCATGCTCGTGTAGTCTCCTTTCGCGCCGGTCCGTTACAGCACCACGAGTGACACTGCCACGAACTGCACGACCGCGGCGGCGAGCACCAGCACGTGGAAGACCTCGTGGAAGCCGACCCAGGCGGGAATGGGGTTTGGCCGCCTCGCCGCGTAGGCGAGGGCGCCCACGGTGTACAGCCCTCCGCCGATCACGACCAGCACGCCGGGAGCGACCCCGACGTCGGTGAACAGCCGCGGGACGAGCGCGATCCCTCCCCAGCCGAGCGCAAGGTACACCCCCGCGGTGAGCCAGCGGGGCGCATCGATCCAGGCCAGGTTGAGGATGATGCCGAGGCCCGCGCCCGACCAGACGACGATCAACAGAACGACTGGGAACTTTCCTTCGAATGAGAGCAGGAGAAACGGCGTGTAGGAGCCGGCGATGAAGAGGAAGATCGTCGAGTGGTCGACTCGGCGCGCCCAGGCGCGCCCGGCCCCCGTCTTCCATGGGTACCGGTGGTAGAGGGCGCTGCAGCCGAACATCGCGGCGAGCGAGCCGACGTAGAGCCACGAGGCAAGATTCTCGCGGCCGCGATCGGCGAGCACGCCGAGCACGATTCCAGCCGCGACCGAGGCCACGAACCCGACGAGGTGGAAGACACCGCGGAGCCGCGGCTCGAGATCGCTCACGCGGTCATTGTGGCATGAGACGCCGTGTGTGCACCAGTCGCCCGGCGTTTCACGGGAGCGGCCGGCCGGGTCAGTGGCCGCTCCAGGGGTCTTCCCGTGCCGGGATCCGCGGGAGCAGTTACCGACTCTGGGGGCTTGGCGGATCCCGCTCTGGGGGCGTGCGTGGGGCGTGGTGACCTGTCGCCTTGCGTTCTGGGTGGCGGCCGGCCGCGTGAGCGACTCTGGGGGGCAAGCTAGGGTTTGAGTTTCCACGAAGGAGGAGCCGCAAGACGTGTCATACACCGTGATCCGCCCCGAGGACCAGGTTTTTAAGACGCCGAGCTGGCGGCCCGACGATCCGGCACGCACGATCGTCGAGCTCCCGGCGCTCACGGAGCTGCGCCACTCCCGCTGCCACCTCTGGCGTTACCCGCCGGGAGCGTCGGGGCACCGCCACAAGCAGGTCGCGCAGGAGGAGGTGTTCGTCGTGCTCGAAGGCACCTTCACGATCGAGCTCGGGGATCCGGCTGAGACGTTCGAGCTGCCGCCGCGCTCGCTGGTGGTGGTCGGCCCGGGGACGCCGATCCTGCTGCAGAACCGCTCCAGCGAGGAGGCGGTTGCCTTCATCTACGGTGCCCCAGCCGACCGCGAGGTCGACGTGCTCGAGAAGATGTGGTGACATGAGCGCTACGCGTCGCACCGGCCGGAGCGCACGTACGGCCGCTCCCCCGGTCGCCAGAGACCCCTCGCGCTATCGGCTGCTCGAGTCGCCGTTCGAGCCGCTGCGCGTGCTCTCGGACGATCAGGTGGCCGCGATCCACGATGCCGCCCTCCGCCTGCTCGAGACCCTCGGCATGCGTGTGCTGCTGCCGGAGGCGACGGAGATCTTGCGCGCCGCCGGTGCGCTGGTCGACGACGAGACGAAGATCGTGCGGATCGGCCGTGAGCTCGTCGAGAGCGCCCTCGTCACCTCGCCGGCGGCGGCCGAGCTCCGCGCGCGGAACCCGGCGCGCTCGGTGGTGATCGGCGGCCGCCGG
>JBJXGY010000159.1:0-11690 GCA_046160185.1 Gaiella sp.
GCCGCTTCGTAGAGCGCCGCCAGCGCCTGCGAGCGAACGAGTGTCGGCGCGACGAGCTTGTGCTCGGCGGCGACTTCGATCTCGCCTGCCGCAATCCGGATCAGCGTCTCGCAGTCCACGACGAACCGGGTCACGCCGCTGACGGTACAAGCTCCCGCGGCCGTCGTCGCTCTCGATCAGGAGGTTGTGCTGCTGGTTGCCCGCCCGAAACGCATGCGACGTACAGGGTCGTCGCCGTGACCGTCCGGTTACGGTCGTAGCGACTCGTTGGCCGAGCTGACGGTGAGGCCCGGCTCGGGGCCACCTCCGATCACATGGATGCGGCCGCCGAGCGCTGCGACCCCGACGCCGTGGCGCGGTGTCGGGAGATCGGGGAGACGTACCCACCGCTCCTCGTCGATGCGATATGCATGGACGGCTGCGATCGTGCCGCCGGGCTCCTCGCCTCCCGCGACCACGACGGAGCCGCTGAGCGCCGTTGCTCCCGTGCCGCCCCGGGCGCCCGGAACCGGGCGCAGGCGCGACCACCTCGACTGCCCGGGTCGCCACGATTCGAAATGCACGAGATTCGTGTCGATGCCCGCGGTGCGTCCTCCCACCGCGTAGACGGTTCCCGCGACGGCGGTGACGCCGAGGTGCTCCCGCGGCGTCGGCCCCGGAGCGAACGACCACCGTCGCGTCCGAGTGTCGAAGACGAGCGCGTTCCGTGCCAGGCGGCGGCCTTCCCCGACCCCGCCGGCGACCACGATCCGGCGCCCCACAACCCCGACGCCGGCGGCCGCTCGAGGAACGGGCATGCGCGGCAGGGGGCGCCACGCGCCATTCTCCAGCACGAACACGGTGCGCAGGATCGCGCCGGGCCCCGAGTAGCCGCCCAGCACGTACGGCATTCCGCCGACTCCGATCGCCATCGCATGGTGTGCGCCGACCGGGAGATCGGGCAGGCGACGCCAGGAGTCGCCCGCGGGCGAGTACATGTCCGCTCGTCGGGACGGGCTGCCGTCGATCGTCAGCCCCCCGACGACCAGGATCTCGCTGCCAACGGTCGCGGCCGCTACCTCCGTGCGTGCGAGCGGCATCGGTGCGCGCGTCTCCCATTGGAGAGTGGCGGCACCTGCTGCGCCGACCGCGGCACCGAGGAGGACAAGCATCGCAACGAGCCGTCTCACGTGGTCACTCGGCCGGTTGGATCGCCGCCGGCTGGGCTTGCGGCGGTCGAGGTTCCGGGGCGTCTCTTCCAATCTGGCTTCCGGATCACCCGCAGGATCTTACGCCTGGAGCTTTCCCGGCTTCGTACTCCGAACGGACACCGGCACCACGGCCCGCGCTCCGACCTACCGGTCGGCGACGCGTCGAGCGCCCTTCCAAACTGACAACAACACCGGTGTCAGACTGACAGCCCGTCACCACAGGTTCGCGCTGCTTGCTACCAGCCGGCGACGCGGCGGACTTCTTCGATCGTCGTCACGCCCGCCACGGCGAGGCGCATGCCGTCGTCGCGGAGGGTGAACATGCCCTGCTCGACCGCGAGCGCTTCGATCTCCCTGGTGGGGCGGCCGACCATGCCGGCGACCTCGTCGCTCATCTCCATCACCTCGTGGATGCCCGTGCGGCCGCGGTAGCCGGTGTCGCCGCACTCGCGGCAGCCGATCGGGCGCATCAGCGTCACCGGGCCGTAGAACCCCGGGATCTTGAGCGCGCGCAGCTCATCCGGTGACGGCTCGTAGGGCTCGGCACACAAGGTGCACACCTTGCGAACGAGGCGCTGGCTCATGATGCAGTTGATGGCGGTGGCGATGATGCCGCGGTCGACGCCGATGTCGTCCAGACGCTGGATCGCGGCCGCAGCGGTTTGCGCGTGGAGGGTCGTCAGCACGAGGTGACCGGTGAGCGCCGCGCGGAAGGCGATCTGCGCGGTCTCCTCGTCGCGGATCTCGCCGACCAGGATCACGTCCGGATCGCTGCGCAACACGGTGCGCAGGCCGCTCGCGAAGGTCAATCCCGCCCTCACGTTGACCTCGATCTGATCGAGGCCGGCGGCCCGGTACTCGACCGGGTCCTCGATCGTGACCAGAGAGCGGTCCGGGTGGTTCAGCATGTTCAGGCAGGCGTAGAGCGTGGTGGTTTTGCCCGAGCCTGTCGGGCCGCAGACGACGACCGAGCCGAACGGCTGGCCGATCGCATGCTCCAGCGTCGCCTTGCTGCGCGAGAACATCTCGAGCTCGTCGAGCGAAGACGGAGCGTCGCGCTGGTTGAGGATACGCAGAGTCACCTTCTCGCCGTGCGCCGTCGGCAGCACCGCGATGCGCACGTCGATCTGCTGCGAGCCGCGCTTGATCGCCACGCGACCGTCCTGCGGCGCCCGCCGCTCGGCGATGTCGAGGTTCCCCATGATCTTCAGCCGCGAGGTGACTCCCATCGTCTGAGTCCCGGCGATCGAGGTGATCTCTCGGAGCACCCCGTCCACACGTGCCCGCACGAACAGGCGCTTCGCCTGCGGGGTGAAGTGGATGTCGGAGGCGCCGATGTCGATCGCCCGCGCCACCGCGCGATTCACGAACAGGACGGCGGGGGTCTCGTGATCCATGTCGAGGACAGTGGCGTCGTCCTCGGTGACCTCGGGAACGTCCTCGATCATCTCGATCGCGTTCGCGGTCTCGTCGTGCAGCTTTGCGATCGCGTAGTCGATCGCGTCCGCGGAGCCGACGGCCACGCGGATCGGCATGCCGAGAGCCAGCCTGATCTCGTCGGAGAAGATGACGTTGGTCGGATCGCCGACCGCCACGAGCACGGAGCCGTCCTCGTTCAGACGAACCGGGATGGCGTGGTAGCGCTCCGCCAGGTTCTTGGGCAGCAACACCGCCGCCTCGGCGTCGATCCGCTCGGGCGTGATCTCCAGATACTCGAGCTCATGCTGCTCGGCCAGCACCTTCGCCACCGCCTGCTGTGACGTGAAACCCGAATCGATGAGAATCTCACCGAGCCGCTTCAGCGGCTGGGAGCGCTTGATCGCGAGAGCCCTCTCCAGGTTCTCCGGTGTGACCGCGCCATCGCGGATGAGCAGGGTGCCGATGGCCGGCCAGGGGTTCCTCGCCGCTTCCACCGCCCCGTTATCGGCAGCACCCCTCACTCGGATGAGGGACAATCGAGGCGTGCGTGCCGTCGTCCAGCGCGTCTCCGAGGCGGCCGTGACCATCGAGGATGCCGTCGTGGGGTCGTGCGCGAACGGATTGCTGGTCCTGCTCGGTGCTGCGGAGGGAGATACGCCGGCGGTCGCCGAGCGGCTGGCAGGGAAGATCGCGCGCCTCCGCATCTTCCCGAACGCCGAGGGCAAGTTCGACCGGTCGCTGCTGGATGTCGGCGGCGCGGCGCTTGTCGTCAGTCAGTTCACCCTGATCGCCGACACGAGCAAGGGAAACCGTCCGAGCTTCACGCAGGCCGCCCGTCCGGAGCACGCCGAGCCTCTGGTCGAGGCCTTCGCTTCGGCGCTGCGTAAGGAGGGAGTTCCGGTCGCGAGCGGACGCTTCGGTGCCCACATGGCGATCTCACTCGTCAACGATGGTCCTGTGACGATCGTGCTCGACGCATGATGCGCCGGGCAGCGTCGCTGGTGGCCGTCGCCGCTCTCGCATCAGGGGTTGCGGCGGCGTCCGCCGGAAGTCGCGCTGCGGCCACTCCCGGACGCGTTCTCTTCACCGACGCCACCTCCGGCCCCGTGCGCGGTGGCCCGGGCGGTCTTGGCACACCGATCACGATCTACGGGGTCGGCTTCGGACGAGCACAGGGACGCTCCACCGTGACCATCGGCGGCCGCCCGGTTGCGCGGGTTCTCGAGTGGAGCTTGCGGAGCGCGGCAGGCGACAGGCTCGATCGCATCGTCGTCCAGCCGGGGCCGGGCATCCGAGCAGGGCGGATCGCGGTACGCGTCGGCGGGCGCGTACTGGGTGGGCAGGCCACGTTCACGCCGACCCTGGGCCGCATTCGCGTGGTCGCGCCCAGCGGCGTCGACGCGGCCGCCTGCGTCCCCGCCAGGCCCTGCGCCACGATCCAGCACGTCGTCGACAAGGTGCTCAGGCCGGGGGACGTGCTGCTCGTGCGCGGGCCCGTGATCGCGGACGACGAGGTGTGGATCCGTCCCGGTGCCGGTGGGAAGCCCGGCCGGCCCAAGGCGATCCTTGCCTATCCCGGCGAGCGCCCGGCCTTCGCCGGGGTCGCGCGTCCGCTGATCGTGGAGGGGAGTCACGTCACTGTCGCCGGCCTCACGTTCCCAGGTGGCAAAGGTGTCGTGGCGGGTGCGGATGCGTCGCGCGAGATCAGAGTCGTGGGCAACACGTTCAGAGGGGCGCTGGGCTACGACGCGGTCGGAACCCATGGCAGGGACATCGTGGTTGCCGGCAACGACTGCACCGCAGACGGAAGCACCGTCGGTACGCAGGGTCACTGCTTCTACATCTCCAACGGCAGCCGGATCAGGCTGCTCTACAACGTCGGTCGCGGCGTACCAGGCTACGGCATCCACGTCTTCGACCAGCAGCGCGCAGCAGGCGAAGCGCGGCGTGTGATCTCCGACGTCCTGATCGAGGGCAACCTGCTCGCCTCGTCCTCCGAGCGGTCGGGTCTGATCCTGGCGATGGGCGACGAGGGCGGCCGCGGCAACCACATACGCGGGGTGGTGATCCGCGACAACGTCCTCACGGGCAACAACCACGCCGGCCTCGTGATCGGGGAGCGCGTCTCGGAGGTTATCGTCGAGCACAACACGTTCTGGGCCAACGGCCGCCAGGGCATCTCCGTGGCCGACCACGCGAGTGTCTCCGGCATTCGCATCACGAGGAACCTGCTCGTTCAGCCCGCGAACGGCCCGTGCCGGTCGAACTGCAGCTGGTACGACCGCGCGCACCTCCAACTCGGCGTCGCGGCGCGTGCGGTGAAGGTGCGCGACAACTGGTACGCGCCCGATCGCGTGCTCATCGGCGCGAGAGACACCAAAGCACGGGTGGGGGAGGTCAGGCTCGCCGATCCCGCGCACACCGCCCGGATCACGGGCGCTTCTCCGGCCGCGGCGTACGGCGCTCGCCGGCCCTGACGGTCGATGGGAAGCCAGGCCCTCGTCTTCGTGCTCGCCTCTGCGGTCGTGCACGCTCTGTGGAACATGCTGCTCGCCGGGGCCCGCGACTCGCGCGCGGCCACCGCGGTCGCCACTGCCGTCGGTGCGCTCGTTCTCGTACCGATCGTCGTCGCCGACTGGCGTTTCGAACGCGAGGCTGTGCCCTTCGCCCTCTCGAGCGCGGCGATTCACGTCGCCTATGTGCTCCTGCTCGGAATCGCCTACAGCCGCTCCGCCCTGTCCCTCGTGTATCCGGTCGCGCGTGGCCTGTCACCGGTCGTCGTCCTGGTGCTGGCCGCAATCTTCGGCGGGCTCCCGGGGAGCGTCGGCATCGCGGGCGTCGTCATCGTCGGCGTCGGCGTGGTCGGCCTCCGCGCCCTTGGTCGCCGTGGGCTCGTGCTCGGTGCACTGCTCGGCCTCACGCTTGGCACGATCACTACGCTCGACAGTCACGGCATCGAGCATGCCGGCGCGGCCGCATATGTCCTCGTGATCCTCGGCCCCTCGGCCCTCGTCTCCGTCGGGTTGGAGCTGGCGCGCGGGAAACGGGCCGCGCTCGTCCATGAGTTGGGCTGGCGGACGCTGTTGGCGGGAGTCGGGTTCGTCTCGACGTACTGGTTGATCCTTCTGGCACTCCGGCAGGCACCGGCGGCAACGGTCGCCTCTGTCCGCGAGTTGAGCATCGTCGTGGCGGTCGCGCTCGGCGCGATCGTGCTCCGCGAGCCGGTGACGCGACGGCGTGCCGCCGCCGCTTGCGTGGTGGCACTCGGCGCAGCGCTTGCCGCCGCTGGTGCGTAGCGATCATCCAGGATCGGCCGACGTGACGATCGTCACAACCAGCGCGCGGGGTGCGCTCCTGCTACCGTTCGTGAACCACATTTCACCGGTCTTGGGGAAATGGGCGCGGCGAGCGCCCATTTTTGTTGAGACGACACAACCAGAGAGCAGCGAGATGCCCGCAACCGACACGTTCAGCCGCGAAAGGGCCCTGGCGGGGGAGATCGTCCCCCTCGTCGAGAGCGCGGTGTCCGGGGTCGAGGTGCTGGCGGTCGAGTTGCTCTCACCGAGCCGGATCTGCGTGTACGTCGACCACCCGCAAGGTGTCGACCTCGCGCTCTGCGAGCGCGTCACGCGCCTGCTCGACGTCTATCGGGAGAGATTCGGCGTGGACGTCTCCTCGCCGGGACCGGAGCGCCCGCTCCGCCGCCCTGCCCACTTCCGGGCAGCCGCCGGCCGCCACGCCGCCGTGCGAACCGAGGGCGACCGGACAAAACGGCGCGGCGAGATCGTCGCGGCGGACGAGCACCACGTGACCTTGAGGACCGATGACGACGAGATCGAGATCCCGTACGACGCGATCGTGCGGGCCAACCTGATCGACGAGGGGTGGAACGGATCATGAGCCAGGAGATCATCGACGGCATTCGCGCCATCGAAAGCGAGAAGGGCATCGAGACCGGCACTCTGGTCGACGCTCTGGAGGACGCGCTGCTCGCCGCCTACAAGAAGACGCCCGGCGCGGCCCGCCACGCCGAAGTCATTCTCGACGACCTCGGTGAGTTCCGCGTCTTCTCGATCACCATCCCTCCCGACCTCGAGGCCTCGTTGCTCGATCAGGCAATGGAAGCCAAGATCGAAGAGCTGGAGCGGATCGAGCAGGAGACCGGCGAGAAGCAGCACACGCTGATCAACGAGAACGACCTCGATCTCGACTGGGATCAGGTGGAGGACGGGCTCATGGAGCGCGCGGACGTGACGCCGCACGACTTCGGCCGGATCGCGGCGATGACCGCCAAGCAGGTGATCCAGCAGCGCATCCGGGAAGCGGAGCGCGCGATCATGTACGAGGAGTACATCGACCGGCAGGGCGAGGTCGTGACCGGCATCGTGCAGCAGGCCGGCGACCGCAACAACGTGCTCGTCGATCTGGGGAAAGTCGAGGCGCTGCTGCCGCGGTCGGAGCAGGTCGACGGTGAGCGGTACGAGCAGGGCTCGCGGATCAAGGCCGTGATCGTCGAGGTGCGCTCGGGCACGAAGGGGCCGCAGGTGATCCTCTCGCGCCGCGCGCCGCAGCTGATCGAGACGTTGTTCGAGCTCGAGGTTCCGGAGATCGCGGACGGCCTCGTGACGATCCGTGGCGTCGCTCGCGAGCCGGGGTACCGCTCGAAGATCGCGGTCGAATCCCACGTACAGGGGGTCGACCCGGTCGGTGCGTGCGTCGGCCCACGGGGCTCCCGCGTGCGCATGGTCGTGTCCGAGCTCCGCGGCGAGAAGATCGACATCATCCCGTGGAACACCGAGCCGGCGCGCTTTGTCGCCAAGGCGCTGTCGCCGGCCCGCGTGCGCGAGGTGTACATCGACGACGACACCCGTGAGGCCACCGTCGTCGTGCCCGACGACCAGCTCGCCCTGGCCATCGGCAAGGAGGGGCTGAACGCACGGCTCGCCGCCCGGCTGACCGGCTGGAAGGTGGACATCAAGTCCGACACCGAGTTCGCGGAGGAGGAAGCCCAGGCGGCCTTCGCCGGCGAGGAAGGCGGCGAGGGGGACTTCTCCGGGCGTTGCGCGGCGGTCCTCTCGAACCGCAAGCGTTGTCCCAACGCGGCCTTGCCGGGCTCGTTCTACTGCGGCGTCGCCGCCCACCAGGAGCTGGCCAAGGACGATCCGGACGGCAGCAAAGGCCGGGCCGCGCTCGTGGCCGCCCAGGCACGTGACGACGACGGCGACGAGGACGGCGCGGTCGCGGAGGACGAGGGTGGCGTCGCCCTGGCCACGGCCGCCGAGTCGGCCGCCGCCGACGTCGCCGAAGGTCCCGCGGACGGAGACCAGGCCGCGCAGGCGTGACCGGCGACCAGCCGACCCGCACGTGCGCGGGGTGTGGCGCCAAGGCGTCACAGTCCGAGCTCGTGCGGTTTGCGGCCGTGAACGGGACACTGCGCCAGGGGAGGAAACTGCCCGGACGCGGGGTGTACACGTGCCGGCGCCTGGCCTGCTTCGAGCGAGCCGTAGCCGTCCGTGGCTTCAACCGGGTGCTGCGACGGACGGTGACGATCGATCCCGCGCTCTCCGCCCTCTACACTGACTGAGACATGGCAGACGGACCCAACAAGCCCAACCGGCCGATCAGGCCCCGCACGGGAACGGCGGGCAAGCGGCGGCGTGTGGTGATCGAGGGCGGCGCCGCCCGCGGACGCGACGCACGCGGCCCGCGTGACCGGGCTGCCGGGCCCGGGCCACAGGCGCCACGGCAGGCCGCCGCCGGGCCGACCGGCCCCGCGATCGTGGAGTCGGGCGTCACCATCCAGAACCTCTCGCAGGCCCTCGGCGTGTCGCTGCCGCGCATCATCAAGTACCTCTTCGACCAGGGGCAGATGAAGACGGCGACGCAATCGTTGACCGATGAGGAGGTGGAGCTGATCGCCCTCGAGTTCGAGCGCGAGGTGCGGATCAAGCACGCGGCGGACGAGGATGAGCCGGAGGTGTTCGAAGACGTCGAGGGCGACCTGATGCCGCGCCCGCCGGTCGTGACGATCATGGGGCACGTCGATCACGGTAAGACGACGCTGCTCGACGCGATCCGCGAGACATCGGTGGTCGCGACCGAGGCGGGCGGGATCACCCAGCACATCGGCGCTTACCAGGCCGAGATCGCGGGACGCAAGGTCACCTTCCTCGACACGCCGGGCCACGAGGCGTTCACGGCCATGCGTGCGCGCGGCGCGAAGATAACGGACATCGCGGTGCTCGTGGTCGCGGCCGACGACGGCGTCATGCCGCAGACGAAGGAATCCATCTCCCACGCCCGCGCCGCGGAGGTGCCGATCGTGGTGGCGATCAACAAGATCGACGTCCCGGACGCCAACGCCGACCGCGTGAAAAGCGAGCTTGCCGCCGAGGGGCTGCAGCCGGAGGAGTGGGGAGGCACGACGCAGTTTTCCGCTGTCTCGGCGAAACAGAAGGAGAACCTCCCGGACCTGCTCGAGCGCATCCTGCTGGTCGCCGACGCCGAGCTGACGCTGACTGCGAACCCCAAGGCCAACGCGTCGGGGCCGATCATCGAATCCCGTCTCGACGTCGGCCGGGGGCCCGTGGCGACGATGCTCGTGCAGCGCGGCACCCTGCGCGTGGGCGACGCCCTCTGGGCCGGGGATGCGGCCGGCAAGGTGCGCGCGCTCTTCGACTATCGAGGCGAGAAGGTGAAGGAGGCCCGGCCGGGTGAACCGGTGGAGATCCTCGGCTTCGACCGGCCGCCGCCCGCGGGCGAGCTCGCGCGCGTCGTCGAGCACGAGCGCCAGGCAAAGGACCTCGCGCACAAGCGCGCCGAGCGGCTGCGGCGCGAGCAGCTTGCCCAGCGGGCGAAGGGCGGCGTGTCGCTGGAGACGCTGTTCGCCCAGATGCAGGAGGGCGGCATCCAGGATCTGAACATCGTGCTCAAGGGCGACGTCCAGGGCTCGGTGGAGGCCATCCAGAGCGAGCTCGGGAAGATCGAGCACCCGGAGGTGGGTGTCCAGGTGATCCACACCGGTGTCGGCGGGATCACCGAGAACGACGTCAACCTCGCGAGCGCCTCGAGCGCGCTGGTGATCGGCTTCAACGTGCGGCCCAGTGCCGACGCGCGGGCTCTCGCCGAGCGCGAGGGTGTGGACATCCGCACCTACCGCGTGATCTACAAGCTCACCGAGGACATCCAGCAGGCGCTCGTCGGGATGCTGTCACCGGTCAAGACCGAGGAGACGGTCGGCGAGGCTGAGGTGCGCGCGCTGTTCAAGGTCTCGCGCCTCGGCACGATTGCCGGCTGCATGGTCACCCAGGGCGTGATCCGTCGGAACGCGCGCGTCCGCGTCGTGCGCGACGGAACGGAGATCTACGACACGACGATCGACCAGCTGAAGCGCTTCAAGGACGACGCGCGTGAGGTCAGCGAGGGCTTCGAATGCGGCATCCTGCTCGCCGGCTTCAACGACGTGAAAGAGCAGGACGTGCTCGAGTGCTACGAGACGCGTGAGGTCGAGCGCACCGACCTCGGCACCGCGGCATCCTCGTAGCCCGCCGGTGCCCGCCGGGTTCGTCGGCATCCTCAGCTTCGAGCTCTTCTTCCCGGAGAGCCATTCGTTGAAGGACAAACGCATGCATCTGCGCTCTGTGAAAGCACACCTCGAGAACCGTGTGAGCTGCTCGATCGCCGAGGTCGACCATCACGAGACATGGCAACGCTCCCGGCTGACGCTGGCGTGCGTGGCGCGGCGCCCCGCCGACGTGGAGCGGCTCCTCGACGAGGCCGACCGATGGCTCCACGGCCAGGCATTCGAGGTGACGCGCACCGAGCGAGAGCTCGTCTCCGTGGAGGATCTCCCGTGAGCGCCGGCACACGGATGCGCCGGGTCGAGCAGTCGATCAAGCACGTTCTCTCGACCGCGATCGGGGAGCTGAAGGATCCGCGCATCGGGTTCGTGACCGTGACTGCGGTTGAGGCGACCCAGGACCTCGAGCACGCGACCGTGTGGGTCTCCGTCTACGGCAGCGAGCGCGAGCAGGCGCAGGCGCTGGAGGCGCTCGCCGGGGCCGCGGGGGTGCTCCAGGCGCGCATCAACCGTGCGCTGCATCTCAGGCGCACCCCTCACCTTCGCTTCACCTACGACGAGGCGGTCGAGCGCGGTGTCAACATGTCGCGGCTGATCGACGATCTCGCCGCCGAGGCCCCGCCCACTCCCCCGCCGGCGGATTGGGGGGCGTAGATGACTGATCTCGAGGCTGTCGTGCGGACGCTGGGCTCGCAGCAGCAGTTCCTCGTCACGACGCACGTCAACCCCGACGGCGACGCACTGGGATCGCTGCTTGCGATGCACCTGGTCCTGGAAGCGCTCGGCAAGGATTCGCGCATGCTCGTCGGCGGACCCGTCGCACTACCGGCCGAGTACCGGTTCCTCGAGCTGCCCGCCAGAGGGCTTCTTCGCGAGCCGCCCGTCGACGCCGCCGTCCGGGCCCTCGTGGCGGTGGACTGCGCGCAGGCGAGCCGGGTCTTCGAGCAGGACCTCGTCCCCGCAGCGCCGGTCGTCGTCAACATCGACCACCACCACGACAACACCCGGTACGGAACCGTCAACCTCGTCGTGGACGGTGCCTCCTCGACCGCGGAGGTGCTGGTGGACGTGATCGACGCGCTCGGCGTCGAGATCGACCCGGCGCTTGCCGAGGCGCTCTACACCGGGCTGGTCACCGACACCGGCCGGTTTCAGTACTCGAACACCACACCAGAGGCGCTCCGGCTGGCCGCGCGGCTGGTGGAGGCGGGCGCGGACGTGCGCAGGGTCTTCGAGTCGGTGTACGAGCACCAGCCGTATCCCAAGCTCAAGCTGCTCGCGCGCGCGCTCGAGCGGGCGGAGCGGCACGCAGACGGGCGCGTCGTCGCGTCGTATCTTCTCCGCCGCGATTTTCCCGAGGTGGGTGCCGACGAGCCCTACTCGGAGGGGGTCATCGACCATCTGCGGGCGATCGACGGCGTGGAGCTGGCGCTGTTGCTTCGTGAGCCGCCCCGGGACGGTGTCACCTACCGCAAGGGCTCGCTCCGTGCCGCCTGCGAGGA
>JBJXGY010000160.1:0-31318 GCA_046160185.1 Gaiella sp.
CCCGCTTCTCCCGCGCCCGTCTCAACGGTCTAGATGATTGATCGGTAGTTGGGGTGCGGTCGGGGGCGTTCACGACCAAGCAGCGTGCGGTGATCGGCTGGGGCCAGTA
This sequence comes from Gaiella sp., assembly GCA_046160185.1. Taxonomy (GTDB): domain Bacteria; phylum Actinomycetota; class Thermoleophilia; order Gaiellales; family Gaiellaceae; genus Gaiella. The sequence continues at coordinate 110 of JBJXGY010000160.1, forward strand.
CCGGAGCTGTACGGGTCACAGACGAGCGCCGCATGATGCGCCGTGTCGTGGGCGTCATCCGGACGTGCCGGAATTGCCGATCAATCATCTAGGGGCCCCACTGCCCGGTGTTGAAGTCGATCTTGCCGACGGAGAAGTGCTTGACCATGCCCTGCGCGACGTGAGCTCCGTTGAAGATCGTGCAGAGAACGGTGTAGGCACCTGGCTTGAGGTTCACCGACATCGTGGAGGACGCGCCGGGCTTGACGTCCTTGCTGGCGAACTTCGAGCCACCCTTCGAGCGGTAGACGACCGTGTAGTTGTGGTCGAACTTCCCGGTGTTCTTGAAGGTGATGGTCGTCTGGCCGGGGTTGAGCTTCGGCTGGACGAACTTGAAGTCACGGAGCGTGACCGTGACAGCAGCCTGGGTCGAGCCGCTGCCGCCTGCCCCGGCGTAGGCCGCCGCCAGCAGCGCGGCAACGGCGGCGAGGACGACGGCGAGGGTGAGCCTTCTGCGCATTTGAACCTCCCAGGTCGTGGGTGTTCCGATCTCCCTTGCCGCTTCCTACGCTGTTCGCCTCGCAACGGTTTGCGGCGAGCAGGCGGCCGGGCCGCTCAGCGCCGGCGCGACCGCTCGAGACCCAGGCGTGCCGCGCCGAGCACGATGAAGAGAGCGCCGAAAAGGTAGTTGCGCAGCGGGCGCTCACCGGCGGCAGCGACGACGAGGATCGCCACACCGAGGGCCACGAACAGCGCCGACAGCGCCACCACGATCAGGCCGTAGACACGCATCGGGCGAGTCTACGTCCCGTCCGGGAGCGGAAGCCGACCGAGCCGGCGAGCGCAACACGGGGGGCCTTGCTTCAGTCAGGCACCGGTTCTGCCGGCGCGGGCACCCGAACAACCTCGGGGGTGTGCCGGACTTCAGTCAGGAACCGGTTTCCCGCTACGCCCGCCAGTAACGCCGCGTGAAGAGCACCACGATGGGGATCAGCTCGAGCCTCCCGAGCCACATCAGCACGATCATGGTCACGGTCGAGAAGTCGCCGAACGACTCGAACGAGCCCATCGGCCCGGCCACGCCGAATGCGGGGCCGACGTTGCCGAGCGTCGTCGCCGAGGCAGCGATCGCGTCGAGCACCGAAAGCTCGGGCCCGCGGTGGGCGGCCTCGATGGCGATGATGCCGGTGCCGAGCACGAACGCGCCGAGGTAGAGCATGATGAACGCCACGATCGCCCTGAGCGTGCGCTCGTCGACAACACGCTTGTTGAGCTTGACGGGGACGATCTCTTCCGGGTGCACCGTCTGCCGGAGCTCCCTGCGGAGCACCTTCCCCAGCAGCAGGTGTCGCACGACCTTGATCGAACCGCCCGTCGATCCGGCGCAGCCGCCGATCAGCATCACGAACACGAGCACCATCGCGGCCAGCGGCGTCCAGGTGTTGAAGTCGACGCTCGCGAACCCGGTAGTGGTCATCAGCGAGGTGACCTGGAAGACCGCATGCCGGAAGGACGCCTCCCCGGCTCCCGCCAGTCCTTCCGCCCACAGCTCGACGGCGACGAGGGCGGACGTCAGGCCGATCACGATCAAGTAGACGCGCAACTCCTCGTCGCGGGGAGCTGCCAGCCAATCGCGACGGACGAGGGTGCGATACCACAGAGCGAAGTTGGCGCCCGCCACGAGCATGAAGAACGCAATCACCCACTGCGAGGTCGCCGAGAACCCCTCGATCGAGCGTCCCTGCGTGGAGAAGCCGCCGGTCGGGAGCGTGGACAGCGCGTGCGCGAGGGCCTCGTACGGCGACATCGCATCGTCCAGCCCGGCGAGCCAGACGACGACGAGTGTCGCGACCATGGCGGCGGTGATCCCGACATAGAGCAGCCACAGCCGCTGCGCTGTCGAACGGATCCGCTCGGACAGCTGGTCGATCTCGGGGCCCGGCATCTCGTTCTCCAGCAGCTGACGACCGCCCACGCGGAGTCTGGGGAGAACGGCGAGCGCGAGCACCACGATGCCCATGCCGCCGAGCCACTGCGTGAACTGACGCCACATCAACAACGAGTGGTTCAGCGCCTCGATGTCGGTGAGCGTGCTGGCGCCGGTCGTCGTGAAACCTGACATCGCCTCGAACAGCGCGTCGACCGGCCGGTCGAGTTGCGCCTCGCCGCTCAGGAGGTACGGCAGCGCACCCAATGCAGCCGCCGCGACCCACATCAGCGAGACGACGAGGTACCCCTCACGTGCTCCGATCGTGGTCGGGTCACCGAGCCGTTGCAGCACCAGACCCGCAGCGAGCCCGATCGCGCCCGCGGCGAGGAATGGCCAGAACGGCTCTCCGTACCCGATCGCGAACGCGGTTGGGAAGAGCACGGAGGCGCTCAGATACATGAGCATCCGCCCGACCAGGGCCAGTGACCCGCCGAGATCGACCGCTAGGCGGAAGCGTCGACGCTGCCGGTGAGGCGGACGCGCACGGGTCACAGCACGCGCTCGACGTCCGCGACGCGCTCGGACGACGTGAACACGACGACGCGGTCGCCGACCTGGAGCACTTCCTGCGAGTTGGGGAAGATCGCGCGTCCGTCGCGGATGAGCGCGCCGATGATCGCTCCCCGGATCGGCATGTCGCAGAACCTGAGGCCGACGTACTCGCTTGTCGCCTTGGTCGTGATGTCGAGCACCTCGAAGCGGTCGTCTTCGAGCATCGCCACCTGCTGTGTGCGTGGGTCGTGGGCAAACCGCACGATCTCCTCGGCCGTCACCTGGCGCGGATTGACGGTGACGTCGATGCCGGAGTGCTCGTAGACGGCCTTGGCGTGAGCATCGTGCACGATCGCGATCGTGAACTGGACGCCGTGCACCTTGGCCAGGGTGGCAGCGAAGTGGTTCTTGGCGTCCTCGCGCATCGCGAACACGGCGGCGTGCGCGTGGGCGATCCGCTCGCGCTCGATGAAGTCGGCGTCGAGACCCGAGGCGTGGTACACGCGCGCGCCGCTGAGCGCCTCCGCGGCCGCCCGGGCGCGCTCGGCGTCGGGCTCGACCAGGCGCACGACGAAGTCCTGCTCGAGCAGACGGCGGGCGATAGCCGTGCCCACCCGGCCTGCCCCGTAGACCACGACGTCTTCGACCTCCTGCTCGCCCGGTGCGAGCAGCCGGCTCCAGCGATGCGCCGCCTCGTGCGACCCGATCACGACCACGCGGTCGCCCTCGTGTATGACGTCATCGCCGCGCGGGATGGTCAACTCACCTTCGCGCAGGATGGCGACGACGCGGGAATCCTTCGGGAGGGCCGCCTCGCGGAGCGGGCGCCCGACGATGGTGGCGCTCGCATCGTGCGAGATGTCGTACTCGACCAGGTGCACCTGGCCGTCGGCGAAGACGTCCGTCTCCACCGCCGCCGGAATGCCGATCACGCGCTCGATCGCGTGGGCTGTCTCGATCTCGGAGGACACGACGAAGTCGGCGTCCAGCCGCCCCTCCTTCCAGAGATCGAGGTACTCGACGTTCGAGGTGCGGATGATCGTCGTCGCCTCGGGTGCCTCGGTACGGGCGAACGCCGCGGCAACGAGGTTCGACTCGTCGCGGGAGGTGCACGCGATGAAGAGGTTGGCGTCGGCCACTCCGGCCTCGCTCAGGGCCTTACGCGAGGCGCCGTTGGCCGCGATCGTGCGGACGTCGTAGGTATACGCAAGAGGCGTCAGGCGCGCGGGCTCGAGATCCATGACGGTGATCTCGTGGCCGGCGTGCAGCCCCTCGACGATCGTGGATCCGACCTGCCCGGCGCCGACGATGAAGATCTTCACAGCTCGGCAGCCTACGTGAGGCGCCCGCCGCCAGCTACGGTTTCAGTCATGCGCGTGGTCGCCGGCGCCACCCTCGCCCTGCTTGCCACGCTGCTTGCAGCTGTCACCGTTGCGGACGGAGCCCCGTCGGCCCTCCGCCTCGTTCCAGTCGTGCGCGGGCTCGAGCAGCCCGTGTACGTCACGGCTGCGCCGGGCGATCGCTCTCGGCTCTACATCGTCGAGCAGGTGGGCCGGGTCCGGGTCGTGACGGGCGGGAAGCTTCGGGCGGCACCGTTTCTCGACGTGCGACGGCTGATCGTGTCGGGCGGCGAGCAGGGGCTGCTCGGGTTGGCCTTTGCCCCGAACTTCCGGACGAGCGGGCGTTTCGTCGTGAACTACACCGACAGGGGAGGGCACACGCGTGTCGTGGCCTACCGCGCCAGGCGAGGGTCGGTGGTCGCCGGCTCGGCGCGCCTGCTGTTGCGGGTGCTCCAGCCGTACGGGAACCACAACGGCGGCATGGTCTCCTTCGGCCCCGACGGCAAGCTCTATGTGGGGATGGGGGACGGCGGGAGCGGCGGCGACCCGGAGAACCGGGCCCAGAACATGCGATCGCTACTCGGCAAGCTTCTCCGGCTGGATGCCGCCGCAGGCAACCCCAGGGCCGAGATCGCGGCTCTCGGGCTCAGAAACCCGTGGCGTTTCTCCTTCGATCGCGCGACCGGGGATCTCTGGCTCGGGGATGTCGGTCAGGGCTCGCTGGAGGAGATCGACGTCCTTCCGCGCTCGTCGCGGGGCCTGGTCAACTTCGGCTGGGACGCGTTCGAGGGTACCGCCCGCTTCGAGGACAAGGCGCGCGGCCCTGGACGTCTCGTGGCGCCGGTGTACGAGTACGGTCGCGACGACGGTTGCTCCGTGACGGGCGGGTACGTGTACCGCGGCTCGAAGGTACCGGCGGCGAGGGGCCGGTACTTCTTCGGCGACTACTGCTCGGGCTCGGTGTGGAGCCTGCGCCTGAAGGCCGGCAAGGCCGTCGACGTCCGCAAGGAGCCGTTCCAGGTGGAGTCGCTGACCGGCTTCGGCGAGGACGCGGGGGGCGAGCTCTACCTTGTGTCCCACGGCGGCACCATCTACCGGCTCGCCGGCTGACGTCGCCGCTGAGTTGGCGCGCCTGGGGTCTGACCCCTCGGGGTCTGACCCGCTTGTACGTTTGTTGGCTCCCTACGACGCGCGCCGCCGTACCTGTGGGCTCTGCCCCAGGGCGGCGTACGCAAGTGCGTTCAGCGACTCGTTGAGCGCGTGGATCTCCTTGGCGACCGCGTCGAACCCTTCGGCTGCCTGAAGTCGCGAGTCGATCAGCTCGAGCTGCCCGGCGATGCGATCGAGCCGTTCGAGGAGTGCGTCGAACTGCCGGTCGGGTATCTCGTGATGATGCTCCATAGGCTGAAGATTACGGCACGAGGTGGGTCAATTCCTCCCGTGTGGCGACCACCCGTGCGTCGTCGCCGAAGCGTTCCCGCAGGCGCGCCAGAGCTCCTTCTCCGCTCTCCAGCACGCTCACGCGTCGCTCGGCGCCGGTGTGAGCCAGGGCAACCCGCGCGAGCTCGAGCGGCGCGTCCGTGAAGACCGCGAGCTCCGTCCCGGCGGCATGGAGCCGGCGGATCGCCGCTCCGGTGTCGGCGGCGGGCCGGACGTACAGCGGAGCACGATCCTCGGCGAACCGTTCGAGCAGCACACGCCAGTTCCCCACCCGGCCTGCGTCGAGCACGGCGGCGGCCTCGGCCCGATCGTGCGGTAGGAGATGCGGAGCGAGCCCGAGCACCGCCTGGGCGTGCTCGAGCCAATCCTCCCACAGAGCGTGCGTGTCGCCGAGCACGTCGAGATCGAGGAGCACCGACGTCACATCGGCCTCCGGCAGAGTCGCGAGTACAGGGCGACTCCGGCGACCACGCCTGCCGTGTCGATGAGGACGTCGAGCGGGGTTCCCTGACGGCCGGGAACGAAATGCTGGTGGATCTCGTCGCTCACGGCGTACGCGACCCCGAGTAGGACGGCCACCACAGGCCGGCGCGCCGCGCGGAGGAGGAGGGCACCGAGAATCGCGAACTCCACCACGTGTGCGCCCTTGCGCAACAGGAGATCCCACCCGCCGAGACCCGACGAGAGGCTGGCGACCGACGAGAAGGCGAAGATCACCCCCGCCCAGATCAGCACCGGCAGCCAGCGCGGGAGAAGCTTGGCCGCCGCGGTCACGAGTCGATGATAGGCTCGGCGGGTCAAACGGAGCACGGTGAGGGAACCCGGTGCAAGTCCGGGACGGTCCCGCCGCTGTAAGGGGAGACGCCTCCACCCGAGAAGCCACTGGCCGCAAGGCCGGGAAGGCGGGACGGAGGGGCGCCCCGAGTCAGAAGACCTGCCGCGACTCCGACATACCCCGAATCCCTCGCGGAAGGAGGATTCGTGTCGAGAACACGTATCGCTCTCGGCCTTCTCACAGGCCTTCTCGCCCTGCTGCTCGTCGGGCCCGGCTCCGGCGCGTCCGGCGAAGCAGCCACCGACTACCCGGTCTCGGTCACCGTGACCAACGGCACGGTCGCGATCGCCCGCAAGCCCACGCGGATCGTCTCGCTGTCCCCGACCGCCACGGAGTCGCTGTTCGCGATCGGCGCCGGCCCACAGGTGATCGCGGTTGACGACCAGTCGGACTACCCGAAGCAGGCGCCGAAGACGAACCTCTCCGGGTTCACGCCGAATGTGGAGGCGATCGTCGCTCGCCGGCCCGATCTGGTGGTCATCTCGTACAGCCCGAAGGGCTTCACCGAGGCGCTCGAGAAGTTCGGGATCACCGTGCTGCACATGGATGCGGCGAAGTCGCTGAAGGGCGCCTACCAGCAGATCAGGCAGCTCGGCCGGGTCACCGATCGCGAGGCTGCGGCTGCACGGGTGACCGACACGATGAAGGCGAGGATCGCAGCCATCGTCAAGCGGGCGCGCCCCAAGAGTTCCGGACGCACGGTCTTTCACGAGCTCAGCCCGGATCTCTACTCGGCCACGTCGGCGACCTTCGCCGGGCGCGTCTACGAGTTGTTCGGCCTGAAGAACATCGCCGACGCCGCCGACTCGTTCGGTTCCGGCTACCCGCAGCTGGCTGCGGAGTACGTCGTCGCCGCCGATCCCGACGTGGTCGTGCTGGCGGACACCGTGTGCTGCGCGCAGACCGCGGCCACCGTCGCCGCCCGGCCGGGCTGGAGCGGGATGAAGGCGGTGAAGACGGGCTCGGTCGTGCGGATCGACGACTCGATCGCCTCGCGATGGGGCCCGCGCATCGTCAACTTCGTGCGCGCCGTGGGCTCGGCCCTGCGGCGCCTCGAGAACGTGTGATCGAAAGCGCAGCAACGGAGGCTGCGGCTGCCCCTGGCCTGAGACCGCGCGGGGTCAAGCCGCTCTGGGCGGCCGCAGCGCTCCTCTTCGCCGTCGGCTCGGTCGTCGCAGGCGTCCTCGTCGGCCCGATCGGTCTCGGCGTGGGCGACGTCACCCGGTCGGTGCTGGCGCAGCTCCATCTTCCCGGAGCAACGTCGCCGCTCGATGCCACCGAGGAGGCCATCCTCTGGGATCTCCGCATCCCCCGCGTCGCGCTCGGGTTGCTCGTGGGCGGGATGCTCGCCCTTGCCGGGGCGACCTACCAGGGGGTCTTCCGCAACCCGCTCGTCGATCCGTACCTGCTGGGCATCGCCGCCGGGGCGGGCCTCGGCGTGACACTCGCGATCGCGTATCTGCCAGGCCGGTTGCGCGGCCAGGAGCTGATCCCACCCGCGGCCTTCCTAGGTGGCGCGCTGGCCGTGGTGCTCACCTACTCGCTCGGCCGGTCGGTGGGACGGGAGCGGGACACGGTGACGCTGGTGCTCGCGGGCGTCACGGTGACGGCGTTCCTGACCGCGGTACAGACGTTCGTGCAGCAGCAGAACACCGACACGCTGCAGCAGGTGTACTCGTGGATCCTCGGGCGGCTGCCGAGCTCGGGCTGGGGCGACGTGACCTTGATCCTCCCGTACATCGCCGTCTCGGCGATCGTGATCCTGCTTCATCGACGGGTGATCGACGTGCTCAACCTCGGGGACGACGAGGCGGCCAGCCTGGGAATCAACGTGGGGCGGACGCGGATCGTGCTCGTCGTCGCGGCCACCGTCGGCACGGCCGCTGCCGTCTCGGTCACCGGCCTCATCGGCTTCGTGGGGATCATCGTTCCGCACGCGGTGCGGTTGCTGACGCGGGGCACGTACCGCGCGATCCTGCCGGTCTCGATCATCGCGGGCGCGGGCTTCCTCGTGTTCGCCGACCTCATCGCACGCACGGCGCTCTCGCCCGCGGAGGTGCCGATCGGCATCGTGACCGCGTTCTTCGGCGCCCCCTTCTTCGCGATCGTGTTGCGCACGGCGCGAGGTCGCTGATGGCTGCGGCGATCGCGGTGCACGACGTCTCCGTACGTTTCGGGCGCTCGCTCGTCCTCGACGGTGTCTCGCTCGAGGTGGAGGCCGGCGAGTGGCTGGCGCTGATCGGGCCGAACGGGGCGGGGAAGACGACGTTGCTGCGCGCCATCTCGGGGCTGGTTCGGTGCACGGGAACCGTCGAGGTCGGCGGGCGGCCCGTCCGTGAGGTGAGCAGGCGCGAGCTCGCCCGCCTGATCGCGGTCGTGCCTCAGCAGCCCGCGACGCCGTCCTGGCTGACCGTCTCGGAGTACGTGCTGCTCGGCCGCACGCCCCATCTCAGCCTGCTCGCGGCCGAAGGCACGGGCGACCTGGCCGCCGCCGAGCGGGCGTTGCGGAGGCTCGACCTGCTCGACGTCGCTCATCGGCCGCTGGGGACGCTCTCCGGCGGCGAGGTGCAGCGAGCCGTGGTGGCACGGGCGATCGCCCAGGAGGCCTCGATCGTGCTGCTCGACGAGCCGATCGCGTCGCTCGACATCGGCCACCAGCAGCAGATGCTCGAGCTGCTCGACGAGCTGAGGGACGAGGCGGCGCTGACGCTCGTGGCCGCCGTGCACGACCTCACGCTCGCCGCGCAGTACGCCGATCGCGTGGTGCTCCTCGTCGGCGGACGTGTAGCGGCGGAAGGATCCCCGGCGGAAGTCCTCACCGAGGAGGCGCTTTCGCGCCACTACGACGCGAGCGTGAGGATCGTGAAGGTGGACGACACCCTCGCCGTGGTTCCGCTCCGCGCAGTCTCGAGGCGCTGAGCACGCAGCGACACACGCCTAGCGACGGGAGGCCGCGGGCCGGCGCGCCGGCGGACGGGGTGGCCGGCTGGCCCCTTCAGGGGCTCGCCAGCGACGTCGGGCTTCGAGTTACAGTGCCAACGTCCCTGCCGCCTCGACGAAGGGAGCATGTGATGGGCTCACCACGCGTACGGCGCCTCGGAGTGCTCGCCGCGCTCTTGACCGCGGTCGCCCTCGTAGCCGCCCTCGCCGTCGTGCAATCGGCCGCCGCCGGACGGATCGTCTACACCAACGTCGTGCCCAGCCAGGGCGCGAAGGAGTTCACCATCCGTGTCCACAAGCCGGCGTCGTTCCGCATCCGCCTGCGCGTCCCGACCCAGGGCCGAGCCCGGCTGTACCTGCTCGGCGCCACCGCTCCCTCGGGCGGGCCGTTGATCGACACGAAGACCTACGATTGCGAAGGGACGGCAGGCTCGTTCTTCTGCTCGGGCGCGTTCGAGCCGCTGCCGGCCGGCCGGTACACCTTCAAGCTCAGGTGGGACGGGCCGCAGAAAGCGAGCTTCGAGCTGATCGTCCGCTGGTGACACCGCGGGGCGTCGTCACGCGGAGGGAGGTGGCGCGGTCAGGTCGCGCTTCCAGCTGAGGCTCTCGGCAAACGGCCGATAGCCGAGCTTGCGGTTGACTGCGAGCATCGGTGCGTTGGTGTCGTCGTTCTGGGTCAGCACCCTGGTGATGCCGGCGTCCGCAGCTCGGGTCAGGGAAGCCCGTTTCAGGAGCGTGGCCAGACCGCGCCCCCGGAAGGCTCGCCGGACGGCGGTGAACCCGTTTGCGGCCTGTCCGGTTGCGCGATCGGCGAAGAGGAGCGTGAAGCCCGCGATCTCGCCCCTGACGGTCGCGACGAGGCTCAGCTCGTGGTCGATGTCGGGGTCCTCCCAAATCAGCGTGGTCCAGTCCTCGAAGGTCGTGGCCTGGAAGTCGAACTCGCCCGGCTCGTCGCGGCCGACCTCCAGATCGACCTCGTACAGCTCCGGCAACCGACTGGCACACGCTCCTAGCGAGTGGATCTCCACCGACTCGGGGATCGACGAGGCTGTCTCGACGTTCCGGGGATCGACCGCACTCGACGTGTTGCTCGCCGTCTGGCTGAAACCACGCCGGCGCGCGAATGCCCGCGAGATCTCGTCTTCCCGGCTTCGACCCGAGCACTTCCGTGCGCCGATGGTCATCAGGTGGCTCTCGACCTCCTTCCAGAGCGCGCCACCCAGCCCCCGACCTCGATGGCCTGGATCGACCAGGAGGATGAGAAAGGCGTCCCCCTCCACGCTCGACACCCACTCGAGGCCGGTCTCGGCGTAGGCGACGATGGCGCCGTCGACCTCGGCCTTCCAGCGTCCGACTCGCGCCCCGGCCGGAATCGCCCGCGCGTGGTGAATCACGCCGCGCGGCGTGTACAGCCAGTCCGTGTTGACGGCTCGCCGGAGCGGGACGGTCCGTTCGACGTCGGCCAGGTCGGCGGGTCGGATCAGGGCCGCAAGGTCGGACGCTTCGGGTGGGGCGGCGGCCACGGCTCGAGCCTAGCTCGCGCGAAGACCCAGGAGGCCGCCCGCTACCATCGGACAGTGAGCGCCGCGGCACAAGAAGACCGGCTCGCGGGGCTCAATCCCGCACAGCGCGAGGCTGTGCTCGCAACCGAGGGGCCGGTGCTCGTGATCGCCGGGGCGGGCTCCGGGAAAACGCGCGTGCTCACCCATCGGGTGGCGCATCTGATCGGAGCGCACGGTGTGCGACCGAACGAGATCCTGGCGATCACGTTCACCAACAAGGCGGCGGGGGAGATGCGCGAGCGCCTGGAGAAGATGCTCGGCGGCACCGCGCGCGCGATCTGGATCCTCACCTTCCACGCAGCCTGCGGCCGCATGCTGCGCCGCGAGGCCGAGCGCCTCGGTCTGCGCTCCAACTTCACGATCTACGACTCGGGTGACCAGCTGCGCGTGGTCAAGCAGTGCCTGGAGGAGCTCGGCCGCGACCCCAAGCGTTTCACGCCGCGTGGCATCCACACGCAGATCTCGAACGCCAAGAACCAGCTGGTCTCGCCCGACCAGTACCTCACGCGTGTGTCCTCGTTCTACGACCAGACGGTGGGAGAGGTGTACGACCTCTACCAGCGCACCCTCTTCCGTTCGAACGCTGTCGACTTCGACGACATGCTGATGCTGACGGTAGAGGTCCTGGAGCGCTTCCCCGAGGCCCGCGAGAAGTGGTCGCAGGCGTTCCGGTATCTCCTGGTCGACGAGTACCAGGACACGAACCACGCCCAGTATCGCCTGCTCCAGCTGCTCGCCGGGCACGGGAATCTGTTCGCGGTCGGGGACCCCGATCAGTGCTTCGTGGCGGGGACGATGGTAACGATGGCCGATGGATCGCAGCGCCCTATCCAGGACGTCGCCGCCGGCGATCATGTGCTGTCGGCGTACGGAAGTGGCGAATTCGGGGCGGCCCGGGTCACGAGAACCCACCGCGGGAAGCGGGAGACCGGAGTCAGAATCACGCTCTCGGGCGGGGAGGTTGTGGTCTCGACGCCCGAGCACGTGCATTTCGCAGCTGGGCGCGAGCGCAGCAGCCGCGTGGTCGAAGGGGCAACGCTCTCCCTCTTCAGCCCCGGCCGCGTTCGGCAAGCCCAGCATGTGCTGGTCGGATCCGGGGGAAGCGACACGGCGCCGGTGCACGGGAGGCATGTCTTCTCCGAGGTGGCCGAAGCGATGTCAGCGGCGGCTAGCCTGACCCGCACCGGGGAACCTCCGCACATCCGCGCCATGCTCGGTGCAGGTGGTATGGCCTTTGAGCTCGTTCGAGCGGTTGATGTCGGGTCGGGCTCCTTGATGCTTGCCGGTAACGGCTCGCTCCGTCTTGTGACCTCGGTCGAGCGGGTCGACCTCGTGTCGACCGTCCACGACCTGGATGTCGAGCGCACGCACAACTACATCGCGAACGGCATCGTCACCCACAACTCGATCTATGCCTTCCGCGGAGCTGACATCCGGAACATCCTGGAGTTCGAGAAGGACTTTCCGGGGACGCGGATCATTCCGCTCGAGCAGAACTACCGCTCGACGAACGCGATCCTGGGAGCGGCCAACGAGGTGATCGAGAACAACCGCGGCCGGCAGCCGAAGCGGTTGTGGTCGGAGCTCGGCGAAGGCGATCCGGTCGAGGTGGTGGAGGTCGAGGACGAGCACTCGGAGGCGCGCTTCGTCGCTGCCGACGTCGCGCGGCTGGTGGAGGGCGACACCGCGCCCAGCGAGATCGCGGTCTTCTACCGCACGAACGCGCAGTCGCGCGTACTGGAGGACGTGTTCGTGCGCCAGGGCATCGACTACCAGGTGATCGGCGGGCCGCGGTTCTACGAACGTGCGGAGATCAAGGATCTCGTCGCCTATCTCACGCTGCTCGACAACCCGAGCGACGCGATCGCGCTGCTGCGGATCGCGAACCGGCCGCGGCGCGGAATCGGGGACACGTCGCTGCAGCGCCTCGCCACCTACGCGGATGCAACGGGAATCTCGCTGTGGGAGGCGACCGCCGACCCGGAGGCCGCGGGTGTCGCGACGGCGGCGTCGAAGGCGCTCAGGAGCTTCCGCACGACGATGCAGTCGCTGATGTCCGCTTCGCAGGAGTTGGAGATCGACGAGCTGATCGAGGCGGTGCTGGAGCGGTCGGGCACGATCGAGGCGTACGAGGCGGAGCGCACGATCGAGGCGCGTGGACGCATCGAGAACCTGCAGGAGCTGGTCGGCGTGGCCAGGGAGTTCCGCGAGCAGTCGGAGTCGCCGACGCTTTCGGCGTTCCTGCAGGAGGTGACGCTCACGAGCGACCAGGACACGATCCGACCCGAAGGCGGGCTCGTGACCCTGATGACGATCCACAACGCGAAGGGGCTCGAGTACCGGGTCGTGTACCTGATCGGGATGGAGGACGGCATCTTCCCGCACTCGCGCTCGATCGAGGACAACGAGATCGAGGAGGAGCGCCGGCTCTGCTACGTCGGCATGACGCGCGCCATGGAACGGCTGGTGCTCACCCATGCCACGACGCGCACGCTGTTCGGGCGACGCGAGTACAACCTGCCCTCTCGGTTCCTGGACGAGCTGCCCTCGACGGGAGTGGAGCGCGAGCGGCTGCGGCCGGCATCCTGGTCGGGGTACGCGTCGTCGCCGCGCCAGATTCAACCGCGTGAGCTGCGCGATGCGCCGTCGCTCTCGACCGGCGACTCGGTGCGGCACGGCACGCTCGGCGAGGGGATCGTGACGCAGATCGAGCCGGGCGGCATCGTCACCGTGCGCTTCGCGGGAGAGAGCACGGAGCGGCGGCTGATGATCGAGTACGCGCCGCTCGAGAAGATCGGGTGAGGGGACGTGGCGACTCGCATCCGAGCGGTCCGTACCCCTGAGGAGTTCCGTCTCGCGCTGGGGCAGATCGGCCGGTACTTCGCCTGGGAGCCGGACGAGGACGACGCGGAGCGGATCGGTAGCTGGATGCCGCACGATCGCGTGCATGCCGCGTTCGATGGACAAGAGATCGTGGCGGCAACCGGTGTCTGGCCCACGCAGCTCACCATCCCCGGCGCCTCGCTGCCGTGTGCCGGAGTCACGGTCGTGGCCACCGCACCGACGCACCGGCGTCGCGGCCTGATGGCGCGACTGATGCACGTGCAGCTCCATGACGTACGCGAGCGCGGCGAGCCGCTGGCGGCGCTCTGGGCCTCCGAGGAGACGATCTACGGCAGGTACGGCTACGGCATGACCTCCGTCACGCACCGGCTGCTGGCCAAGTGCGCCGCACTCGAGTTCGCGGCCGGCATGCCGAGCGCGGGCGCGAAAGCGCGGCTGATCGGCGACGAGGAGGCCCGGCGTCTGCTGCCGCCGCTGTACGAGCGCCTCCGACGGCACACCACCGGGTTCCTCCAGCGGTCGCGGACGTGGTGGGAGAGGCGCGTGCTGGCCGACGCGGAGAACGATCGGGGCGGGGCGGGGCCGTTGCAGCGCGTCGTGTTCGAGGTCGGCGGTCGCCCCGTGGGGTATGCCCTCTACCGCGTCAAGAGCGAGTCGGGCGGCGGCGAGTGGACGAAGACGCTTCGCGTGCGGGAGGCCTTCGGGGAGGGGGACGCGGTGACTGCCGACGTCTGGCGTTACCTGGGGTCGATCGACTGGATGGACAGTGTCGAGGTGTGGCGGCTGCCCGTCGACCACCTGCTGCAGCAGCTCGCCGCGCGGATCAACGAGCTCAAGCTGACGGTGTTCGACGGCCTCTGGGTCCGCGTCGTCGACGTCGCTGCGGTCCTTTCTTCCCGCTCCTTCGCGCAGGACGGCGCGGTCGTGGTGGAGATCGCCACAGATCCTCACTTCCCCGACAACGTCGGCGGCTGGCTCGTCGAGCCGGGATCCCGCGCGCGTCCGACCCGCCGCGGGGCTGACGTCCGCCTACCGGTGCAGTCCCTTGGCGCGCTGCTGCTGGGCGGGTTCTCGTTCGCTCAGCTGGCCCGGGTGGGACGTGTCAGCGAAGAGCGGCGGGGAGGTCTGGCCAGGGCGGACGCACTCTTTCGCACGCCGGTCGCGCCGTGGTGCCCGGAGATGTTCTGAGAGCCAGTTTCGCCGCCCTGGCTCTCGCCGTCGCCGTGGCGTGCGGGCCCGCGGGCGCAGCTGCGTCGCGGGACTTCGAGGCGACCTTGGAGGAGCTTGTAGGGCAGCGTCTCGTGGTTGCGATGCGCGGGACGTCCCCGAGTCAGGAGCTGCTGCGCCGTGTCCGCGCGGGTGAGGTCGGGGGCGTGATCCTCTTCGGCGGCAACGTCGAGGGTGCCGCGCAGGTGCGGGCGCTAACCGCTGCGCTTCACGAAGCTGCCCGGGAGGGAGGGCGGCCGCCGCTCCTGGTGATGGCCGATCAGGAGGGTGGCAAGATCCGGCGCTTCCGCTGGGCGCCTCCCGTGGCGAGCGCCGAGGCTCTCGGCACGCGCCCGTCCGCGGCGGTGCGGGCGGCGGGCCGCCAGACGGGTCGGGCGCTTCGCTCGCTCGGTGTCGACGTCGCGCTCGGGCCGGTCGCCGACGTGCCCGCCGTCTCGGGCTCGTTCATCGCGCGTCAGGAGCGAGCGTTCTCGACGGATCCGCGCCGGGTCGCGTCTCGAGCGGCCGCGTTCGCCGAGGGTCTCGCCGATGCGGCGATGCTCGCCACGGTCAAGCACTTCCCCGGGCTCGGCCGGGTGGTGCGCAACACCGACCTCCACCCGGTGACGGTGACAGCGCCGCTGCCCGTCCTCGCCCGAGGTTTGCCGCCATTCCGCCGTCTCGTGGCTGACGGCGTCCCGCTCGTGATGCTGTCGAACGCCGCCTACTCTGCGCTCGACGGGGAGCCGGGCGCCTGGTCGCCCGGTGTGCTGCGGCTACTCCGCGACGATCTCGGGTTCGCCGGAGCGACGATCACCGACGCGCTCGACCTGATGGCCCGCTACCGCAAGGTGCCGCTGAGGGTCGCGGCGATCCGTTCGCTGCAGGCCGGCGTCGATCTCGTGCTGCTCGTCGGCAGCGAGACGTCAAGCGCGGCCGTATACAACGCGGCGCTGGTCGCAGCGCGTGACGGCCGGCTCGACCGCGCCGGGCTGGAGCAGAGCGCGGCGCGGCTCGCCGCGCTCAGGGCCAGGCTCCCCAATCCCTGAGCCCAGCTCCACGGTCGGCTACAATCCGGCGACCGGGGCGGTTAGCTCAGTTGGGAGAGCACTAGCTCGACAAGCTAGGGGTCACTGGTTCGAGCCCAGTACCGCCCATTTCGTACCGCGTGGATACAGGGAAACCCGCATGTTTCCTGGCCTCGCGTGTTCGGGATGGTCCGTGAATGTTCAGGTGGTGCACCCCCCGGTGCACACCCGGACGACTCGACCATAGGAGGTCCTATCCAATGTCTGACCACGCCCTCGACGGGCTGCCGCCGATCGATGTTGGCCGGCTCGCCAACGTGTACGAGGCGCTCGTCGCCGAGCACCCGGAATCCGATCGCGTGCTCGAAGTCGCAGCACGGTGCCCGGGCACGATGGGGCTCTACCCAACCGATCACCCGGACGTCTGGCGAATGACGATCACAGACGTGCACGCCGGTGTCGTCGTCGACGTCGGCACCTTCCATCCCGACGACATCGCACCGCTCGATGCCGAGCAACTCGCGGCTGCAGCGGAACAGCGGATCTGGTTCATGGAGTCGCTCGCCGAGCTGGGCACGATGGACGAGCCCGGCTTCCCGGCAGACGTCTCGATCAGGTTTGCGGGTCTCGCCAGCGAGGTGGTGGCCTATCTCTCCGCGATCACGCAGGAGCGGTACGGCGAGCCGATCTCTGTCGCCGACGTCCGGATGTTCGAGGAGAGGTTCCGCACGGACGGCATGGTCGACGAGGCGACCGGGTGCCGGCGCCTCGTCGAGTATGCGGTCGCGGGAAGTGGTCGTGACGATGCCGACGACTGAACATCCGGACGGATCCGCTACGGTCTTGGGAGACCAACTCGCCCGATCGATCACCTCGGCCGCCGTCGTGGCCTCCGAGACCAGAAAGAACGAGCGAGGCACAAGCTACGGGCCGCGACGTTGCGTCGCCTCCTCGAGCGCGTGCAGGCCGAAGTCAATCTTCGATCCTGCCCCTTGGAGGTACTGATGCGCACGCGTGACGTCATCCGAACAGAACTCCGCGACGCCGAAGCGCGCCGCGACTCCCTCCTCGCAGAGGTAGCCGATTTGCAGGCGCGGCATGAGCTGGAGCCCGACGACGGCCTCGTCGAGCGGATCGGCCGTGTCAACACGGGCGTCAGCCGCGCTGACGAGGCCGTACAGGGGCTCGAGGCTGAGCTCGGTCGCGAGACCGAACGCGCACGCGCCGAGCTGCTCGACGCGGTGACGAATGGTGGCGGGAGGCTTGCCAACGGGATGACCGTGATCGGGACGGAGGCCGGATGCGATCACTCCCGCGGCGACACGGCGTCAAAGACGACCGATCGGAGCCCCGCTGGCGTGGCGCGCAGCGCCGCGCTGCAAGCGATCGAGCGGAACGCTTCCGAGCTGAGCGCCGAGGCCGGTGATCGGCTCGTTGGGGTGGTTGAGCGCGATCGGTCAGGCATCGACTGCGACTACTTCCGTGCGGTCAGTTCGCCTGACTATGACTCGGCGTTCGCGAAGCTGATCGGGCGTCCCGGGGACGCGCGCGACCTGATGACGGACCGGGAGCTTGCCGCCGTGCGAGACGTCGCCGACGCGACCCATCGGCGCAACATGTCGATCGGTGACCCGACCGCCGGCGGGTACGGCGTGCCGTTGACGCTTGACCCGTCGATCGTGCTGTCCAGCGATGGAAGTCTCTCGCCGCTGCGGCAAGTTGCCTCGGTGATCTCGGTCACGACGTCCGAGTGGAAGGGCGTCTCGAGCGAGGGCGTAGTCGCTGCGTTCGCGGCGGAGGCAACAGAGGTTGCCGACAACTCACCCGAGCTCGCCCAGCCGGCGATCAAGTGCGAGAAGGCGCAGGCGTTCGTTCCGTTTTCGATCGAGCTCTCAATGGACTACCCGTCTCTGAGACAGGAGCTGGCGAAGGTGCTGCAGGACGCCCGGGACAACCTCGAGGCGGCGAAGTTCCTGACCGGTGACGGCACGGACGAGCCGGAAGGAATCCTCACCGGTCTGACCGGCACCTCGATCTTCGACACCGCATCAGCGAACGCCCTCGGGCCCGACGACATCTACGCCGTCCAGGAGGATCTCGGGCCGCGCTGGCAGCCTCGGGCGCGATGGCTCAGCTCGCTCTCGACCGCCAACCGCGTTCACCGCTTCAGCGGGCCCGCGTCAGACGAAGCCGCGCTGTTCTCACCGGATCGCACACTCCTCCTGGGCAAGCCCTGGCATGAGGTATCCGGCCTCTCGTCACTGATCGCCGGCGGTGAGAAGGTGATGATCTACGGTGATGTCCAGTCGGCATACAAGATCGTGGATCGGGTCGGCCTCCAAGTCGAGATCGTCCCGCACCTGTTCGGTGCTTCGCGGCGGCCGACCGGCGAGCGAGGCCTTTACGCGTTTTGGCGTGTCGGCGCTGGTGTCGTGATCCCGGGAGCCGCACGCGTCCTGCGGGTCGCGTCCACGTAGATCGGACGGCGTCCTTGTCGACGTTGATCCGAACGGCCGCGGCGCCGCTGCTCACGCCCTGGACTGGTCCTCCTGGGGGCGCGCGCGGCGGCGGCCCGGCCACCATCGGTGTAACTCTTCACGGCCGAGCGCTGCCGTGGAACGTGTGGGCTGAGATCCGTAACCCGCTGGAAGGTCACTTCTTCGAGCGGTTCACTCCGGGGACGTTTCTTCGGTCGCTCGCACGGGACAGGGCCCGCGTGAAGTTGCTCCTCGACCACGGGCTCGATCCACGTGTCGCCCGTCGCCCGCTTGGCCCGCTGCGCTCGGTCTACGAGTCCGGGCTCGGCCTCGATTACGAGGCTGGACTGCTCGACGTCCCGTACGTCGCGGAGCTCGTCCCGGGAATCCGCGCCGGCCTCTTCGGCATGTCGGTCAGGTTCGCCGTGGAGGCAGCCGACGTCGCGCGGCGCCCGGCTGGCTCCGAGCTGAACCCGCTCGGGCTCGAGCAACGCACGTACCGGCGGGCTCGACTGGTCGAGTTGTCGCTCACCGCCTTCCCGTCGTACACAGGGACGAGCGCCGACGTGCGCTCGCGCCCCTGATCTCTACTGGAAGGGGTGCACGACGAGCTCGGCATTGCCCGAGCGCAAGCGATCGAGGCGATCGATGCCGCTCAGGACGTGATGCGGAACGAACTGGCAGCCCTCTAGTAGAAGCGGTCACGATCCGGCCACGTCGGGTCGACGACGTACCCGCCTCTCCCGAAGGCCGACGAGCTAGCGTCCTGCTTCCTGTGATCCTCTATCCGCTCTCGATCAGGAAGAACGACGGCTTGCACTCGCTGAGTGCTGCACCCGGCGCAACGCCTTCGGGTTGCTGCTCAGCGACCAGCACGCGGGTCTGGCCCGCATCGAAGCCGTCATCCTGGATCGACCCCAGTCCAGCACCGTGTTCCGCCCCGCCCCTGATGACGTAGGACGGGTGCCAGTTGACCGTCACGTGCTCGACGGACTCGTTCGTCATCCGCACATGGACGACGACCGTTTCATCTCGCCAGCCGCACCACACGTCGCTGGTTCGGATGTACACCTTGAGATCCCCACACCCGAAACAGTCACGGTGAAAGACCCCGGCGATCTTGCCGGTGACGAGTGAAGCCGAAACGGTTGTCGGTGCGGCGTTCGTTTTTGTTCCGGTGTCCCGCTGACCCGACGTGGTGCTTGGGTCCTCGCTGCTTCCGAGAATCGCGCCGATGATGCCGAGCACAACCAAGACGCCGACAACGACCACACCCCCTTTGACGACGATCCGTTTGACCTTCTCCCCGCCCTGATTCGCGACAGGGTCTGTGGCGGCGGGGTTGCCGAGCGCGTCTACTTCAACGATCTGCCGACGTTCCAGCCAGACCCACTCCTTCTTGACGACGACGGCGCGGAAGTCAGACTGAGACTCCACCCGCCATCCGGCGGCCGACAGGTTCGCGAGCGTGCGCGCCAGTGACGCCCTGCGCGCCTCGGGTGAGGTTGGTTCACCCATCCACCTACACCTTGTTCAGCCGTATGTTCCCGTACTCGTCGACTTCCGCGATTTGACGGTGCTCGCGGTATACGGCCCACATGACGAGCCATACAGGAAGCCACACGCCCACCGTCAAGATCGACAGGACCAGGTGAAGTATGTGCCGCACGTGTCTTCCTTTGAGGAAGATTGCTTGGTAGTCGCTCTGCGACTCGATGCGCCATCCTGCAGCCACTTGATTCGAGACCGTTCGAGCGAGCATTGCCTTCCGCTCGTCCGCCGACTTCTTCGCGCCCATGACGCTCGACGCAGCTTCGATTCCTGAGTCGCTCATACGCTCACCTTCTCCACCCTTCCATTTACCAGATTGACGAACTCACCCAACTGCCCGAAGCTCGACAACGATACGCCCACTCCCGCCGACTGACCCTGTCACGTCACAGTCGTCCGCTCGCGGTGGTTTCACCGGCAATCGAAACAGACCCGCCCGACTTCTGTCGTAGGTGTTCGCAGACACGGCGCTGAACCCCTTCGAGCAAACGACGATGAAGCTGCCGATGTCGATCCGACCCAAGAGCCGCACGTACAGAGCCTTGGGCTTGCTGACCGATCCTTGGGCGGTCGCGATGGCGAATTGGCCTGAGGCGCTACCCCGACCGATCACCTTTCCCGGCAGGGCAGCAAGCGCCGTGCCAGACGACACCAAAAGGAGCAATAGTACTCCCGCAGTTGCGAGCCACCCCGCACGCCACCTGCCGCTCATGATCCTCCCACCGGATCGTCCAGTCATGCGCATCCTCACATATGTCTGAGACATGTCAAGCCGTCGGTCCGGGGACTGTCCGATTCTTTGTGTAGATAGCTGTGGTCATTGGTTGTGCGCCGCGTGGATGCGGTCGCTGTAGTGGGTGTGCAGCGTGTTCAGGATCTTCTTCCAGCCGGCGGTGGTGCCGGTCTCGCCCACGAGCTAGCTGGGCTGGTCCGCGCCGCCGGCCACACGGCTCACCGCCGACCGGCTCGATCGCGCCCTTGAGCGATTGGCGCTCACATCGCGGGCGCGGTGATGCTCGCTTGGTCATTCATGGCGAAGTCCCCTGCCAAGATCGCCGCCGAGGCGCCTCAGAGTGTGCCCGTCAACTCATGGTTCGACCCGGGTGTTGGGTTCGCCCAACTCTCTCCTGCCCTCCGTAACAGCTTGTGCCGTCAGAAAGCCGAGGCGATGGTTGGAGCGCCCGTCCTCGTGCTCGGCTTCGTGTGCCAGGCGATTCGCCTATGCGGGTGGCGGCTCGTTTTCTGGCCAGCACAGCTTCCAAAGGGCCGGAGTGCCTGCTTCACCGTCGGGTTCCTGAGTTTCACTCCGAAAACAGCTTTGGCAGTTTCCGAGGTAGGCGTTCACTGACGGCGCGGAACCGGCGGCGTAAGGCTCGCTCCTGGTCTCGGGGGAGGTCGGCGCCGCCGACGCTCTTGCGGTGATCTGGGCACCAGACCGCCGGCCAGCGGCGACCGCCTGACGATCGGGTGGAGTCCTCGAATACGCGGAGGCAGCCGAGCGGTTTCCATGTTGACTGTTTGACGCGCCGCGGCTCGCGAGGGCCAACACACACCGACAACGGCCTGTCGTTCGCAACCCGCATCCTCACGTCTCGCGCCAACCGCGGCCGATCCGAATACTCGCCGATGATCCGCAACGCGTGCAACGCTGCGGCCTCGACGTCGACCAGTTCAATCGCCAGCTGATACTCGAGAGGCACTCGCACGCCCTCAGGCTCACGGTCGCGGTGTTCGCGGTACTCACTCTGCACCCACCCGACCACGTTCTCGGCTGCCTGCTCAAGACCGTCGATCGATGGTGTCGAACCCATCGGGTCGTAGTAGAGGTCCGCCCATTCGGTCGCGTAGCGAAGAACCCGGGCGCGCTCGTCGGCGCACGTGCAACACGCGGGAGGCCGGCTCGGTCGCCAATCGGACGGCAAAGAAAGTCGGACCCGATTGGAAGCAGGCACCTCCGAACTTGCGATCGTGCACTCATGCGCCATTCAAAGACACACTACGCAAATCAGCGGCCGACGCTATTGAGCGTTGCCGCCCTCGCGGAGCACCTTGACGTGTCGACTCGAACGGTCTGGCGGCTCGTCGCCGCGGGCGAGATCCCGACGGTGCGAGTCGGCGAACGGATCAGATTCCGGCCCGACGACGTTGAGCGGTATCTCGCACGAGCAGCCGACGCCGAGGGCAGCGAGTAGGCCGTGACAGAGCGAGAGGCGCCGGTCAGCGCCCCCCACACGTCGCTTCCAAACGACTGCATGCAAGATACCGCGTCGATCGGTCGCGACCTGCCCTTCTACGATCTCGACCTTGAGCGCTCCGTGCTCGGGTGCGTGCTCCGCGCGTCGTGCGACTCGCCCGACAGCGGCTGGGCCGTGTTGGACGAACTCCTCGAGCTGGGCGTCGACTCGGCGAGCTTCTTCGTCCGGACACATGGGGCGTTGTTCTCGGAGCTGGTTGCAATCCGGCTCGCCGGAATCGCGCTTGACCCGCTCACCCTCGCCTACGCGCTCGAGGAGAGAATCGTCGCACGCGTTGGCCCCCTCGGCGAGATGGTGCACGTCGACGTCGCCGGCATCCGGGCACTTCTAGCGGGCCTCGGCGCGGAGACGAACGCGACCACCCTCGCGCCGCATCACGCGCGAGTCTTGTTGCGGCTCGCAGCACAGCGGAAGGCCGGCGAGCGATGAGCCTCTCGCCGTTCCTGATCCGCGCGTCTGAGCTGCTCGGCCGTCCCGATCCCGGCCCGACTCCCTACCTCGTCGCGGGCTTGATCGCCGAGGAGTCGCTTACTGCCGCGGCTGGCCGCTGGAAGACCGCGAAGACCTACGTCCTTCTGTACGTCGCGATGTCGATCGTCGCCGGACGGCAGGTCTTCGGCGAGCGCGACGTGAAGCAAGGGGCAGTCGTCTACGTCTGTGAGGAAGCCGGCGAGAAGGCGATGCACCGTCGCCTCGCGGCGCTCGCCCGAGGCCACGGGATCGACGCGGACGAGCTCGGCGACCTGCATCTCGCGCCCAACCGCCGGGTGAAGCTCGACGACCCCGGCTGGCAACACGAACTACTCGCTGTCGGGAAAGACCTCAAGCCGCGCGCGTTCATCTTCGACCCTCTGACCAGAATGAGAGACGCCAGCCGCGACGAGAACGAGACACGCGGCATGGCACCCCTCGTTGAGTTCATGCGCGATCTGCGCAACGAGACCAGCGCAGCCGTCGTGTTCGTGCACCACACCGGGCACACGGGCGAGCACATGCGCGGCGCTTCAGACCTTGAATCGGCATGGGATGACCGCCTGTGGTTCCGCAAGGACGAGTCGACGGTGAGCATCACAAACGAGCACCGCGACGACGAGCCGTCAGCGCCCATCGCGCTCACCATGAAGTACAACCCCGACAACCGGGCGATGCGTCTCCAGCCGACGCTGCTACCACTTGCTGAGCGCATCGTCGAGCACCTCCGCGAGCACGGCCCGATGGGCGCCGAGAAGCTCGCCAAAGGCATCGAAACCAGACGCTCTGACGTCGACAGAACGTTGACACAACTGGAAACGGCTGGGACGACACGCCGCGCCCCGTCCCAAAAGAGGGACGACACGGGACGACACAACCCCGCAAAAGTCTGGCACCTCAGTGAACAAGCCGTATTGCGTGTCGTCCCGGAACCCGGACGACACGGGACGACACGCCTAGCCGAGGCGTCGTCTTCGCCGTGTCGTCCCGTCCCTTTAGGGACGGACGACGCGGACGAGACGCCGAGACGGCCTGATCGGACGTCCGATGAGTGACCCGCGCCGAGTCCTGTTCATGCTCCGCACGATCGACGACGACGCACCCACCGCGACCAAGAACGCGCAGGCAATCCGAAACGCAGCCACCCTCGCCGGCCAGTGCCCGATCTGTCACGCCACCCTCGAGCTCGACCCTGACCCGATCGTGCCCGGCGTCCTCCGCGGCCACTTCCGCAACGACGAAGGCTGCCCCGCGCTTGCAGGTGAGGCCGCATGAAACCCGGGGGGTACCACCGAATCACGAGCAAAGCGCCTCAGCCACCCCCCGGCCCGGTCGGTTTTTCTGTTGGTCGGACCAGTCCAGCCCGGGTGGGCGGCTGATGGCGCGTCCGAAGACGCTCGCCGAGCACCTGTTGGCCGGCTCCTTGAGGGCCGAGCGCCACGAGCTGCTCGTCGTCGACGGGGTGCTCCCGGTGGCGCCGCCGACGGTTCTGCCTCCCTCGCTCTCTGCGGCGTGGAAGGAGGCGCGCGGTCTCGTCGCGCTGGTCGGTCTCAGCGCCGACCGCGAGGAGCGTGCTGGTCTTCTGCGGGATCTTGAGCGGGCGGCTCAGCGTCTCGCTGCGGTCGCGTCTGCTGGCGTTTCACCGGGCGATGTGCGGAACGCGGCGATGCGCCCGGCGTTGTGGCGCTGCGCTGACCACTTCCGGGCGCATGAGATCGAGCTCTCGGAGCTCGGGATCCGATCCGCTGAGATTCTGCGTGAGCGGGTCAGCGACGAATGGAACGTCTGGAACGCTGCGCACGGCCGGGCGTTCCGTCGGCACCATGGCATCGGGTGCCGCCTCGACCGGGTGCAGCATGACCCGCGTCGACCCGGTTACGACCCTTCGCTGCTTCCGGTTGACCAGGCTGATGACCCGCCGGAGCCTCCCTGGATCACGTTGTGGAGCCAACGGTGAGCGCCCAGCTGTCACCGGCCGACCGGCTCGAGAACGAGGACGCGGTGCTCACCCGGTCCGACCTCGCGCGGCTCGGCTGGGAGCGGCGCGGGATCGACGCGGTCATGCGGGGGGCCGAGACTCTGCATGTTCCCGGCTACAAGCGCTCGTTGCTGACGGTGGCCGCGTATCGGGCGTTTCTCGCGCAACATACCTATCGGGGCGACCGTGTCCGTCCTTGACAAAGCCATTTTGATCCGGTAAGTATCACAGTATACAAACCGAGTACCAGAAAGAAAGGTGATATTCATGGGTGCCAGCGATGGAATGTTCCCAGTCTACGTCCCGAAGGACAGGCTCCCCGAGGTTTACGAGCTGCTTGGGCGGGATGCCAGCGGTGCAATGCCGGCCGATCCCTCCGCCGGCGGCTTTCCAGCGTCGCTGCTGCGCCGATTGGTCAAGGAGTCGCCTCCCGGGATGCGGGTGATTCTTGAGGCGTTGGCGGTTGCGCCTGACACCTGGATGGGTGCTGACGACCTTGCGCAGGCACTTCGTACGCGCCTCGCTGCCCACGGCGGGGAGGACAACCCAGCCGCAGACTGGAAGTCTGTGGCAGGGACGCTCGGTGCGTTCGGGCGTCGGTTCAAGAACCGGTACGCCGACGAGCATCCCGACTGGCCGTTCTCACTCAAGACCGAGCGCGAGCGGTGGACGTACTCGATGTCCCAGTCGACCGCTGCACAGGTGCTCGCGCTTCTCGACGAGCTCTCGTGACGGGGGGCCGGCTATGGCAGGAACGTGGATAGAGAAGCGGACCACCGCGGCTGGCTTGCGATACCGCGTCCGGTACCGGCTCGGCGGGCGCGAAAGCACGCCCCGCTACGCCGGGTCGTTTTGCACCGCGCGGGAAGCCAAGATCCGCGCGCAATGGATCGCTGGCGAGCTGGCCGCCATGCGCGTGCCGGACGTGCAGGCGCTTGTGGAACCGCTGACAGCGCCGCTCCTCAAGGACGTGGCCGCCCGTTGGCAGGCCAGCCGGGTCGACGTGAGACAGTCAACTCTGATCCAGCACAGGACGGCGTTGGGTCGTGTGCTACCGCTGCTCGGAGACCGGCCTCTGGACTCCCTGACCTCGTCCGATGTCGCGGACCTCGTCGGCCGGCTGGCGGGGGAGGGGAAGGCGCGGGAGACGATCAGGAAGTCGGTAACCGTATTGGCGATGGTCTTCGACTATGCGGGCATCGTTCCCAACCCGGCGAGGGATCGCGTGCAGGTGCGACTACCGCGAGAGGAACCGGAAGCAATGGAGCCACCTTCCGCGGAGCACGTGGAGGCGGTCGGGTGGGTGCTGGCGCCGGACTACCTGATCGGGCTGCTTGTGCTGGATGCGACAGGCGTGCGGGTGGGGGAACTCGAGGCCGCCCGAGTCGGCGACCTTGACGAGTCCCGCCAGGCGTGGCTCGTGCGGGCATCCGTTTCCAAGACACGCCGCGCGCGCTGGGTTGTGCTGCCGAACGACTTGTACAACACGACGATCGATCGCCTGCCCGCACGGGAGGATCGTGTCCCGTCGGCGCCGCTGTTCCGCGGTGTGACTGCCGACCGCCTCCGCATGGCGATCCAGCGGGCATGCCGTGATACCGGCACACCGCACTTCGCACCCCATGCGCTACGCCACCGCAGGATCAGCCTTATGCACCGCTCCGGCGAGAGCTGGGCGGAGATCGGGGCCCTGGTCGGGCAACGCTCCCAGCTCGTCACGGCCGACACCTACAGCCACGCGCTCATCGACTACAGGGAGATCGACCGAGCGAAACTGCTCGTCCGTGTACGGAACGTGCACACCCCCGTGCACCCCCGAAAGGAGAAAAACCCGGCATTAGCAGGCACGTTCTAGCCCAGTACCGCCCACTGAACTTTGCAGTGCGCAAACCTCGGGCGTGACGACGCGGTAGGTCGGGAGGATCTCCGACCTACCGTTCACGTGGAGGTCTTTGATCAGCAGTCGGAGGAGGGCTTTCGCCCTCTTGGGATCGGCTTCGGCGAGCGTGCGCTCGAGTTGGTTCGCAACGGCTTCTAGGTCCGCCGTGTCCGGCACCGACGTGGCTTCTGTGCCGAGTTGTTGGGCAAGCTCGGCGTCTTGCTCGCGCAGGGTCTCGAGGCGCGTCTCGAGGGCGGACACGCGCTTCTGGAAGCGACCGCTGTCGAGGTCGCCGTCCTCGAAGCCTCGGTAATAGCGGTCGAGGGCCCGCTCGCCACGGCGGACCTCGTCAGCGAGCGCGCGTCGGCGTTCTTCGAGTGCGGGTCGCCCGGCCTGCTCCTTGGCGGCTGCCTCTTCGACGGCGCTGCGGATGAGCGCTCCGTCGCGGTAGAGCGTGGCGAGCTGTGTGAGCACGGCGTGTTCGAGCCTCTCGCGGGGGATGCGCTCGCCGTCGCAGCCTGTGCGGCCGAGCTTCTGCCTGCCGGAGCAGGCGTAGTAGTGGTAGGTGCCGCCGTTGCCGCGTGCGCTCATGCCGACGTAGGCGCGGCTGCAACGGCCGCAACGGATCAAGCCGGACAACAGGTAGTCGCTCGGGTTGCTGCGGCGGAGGGCCATGTCCTCGCCGCGCTCGTGGAGCAGTCGGTTCGCTCGATGAAAGGTGACGTCGTCGATCAGCGGCTCGTGGAGGCCGGGCAGGCTCTGGCGGCGCCAGATCACGCGACCCAGGTAGGCCTCGTTGTCGAGGATCAGTTGCACGACGGCGGGCTGCCAACCGGCGGCAGGCGCCGGCGCCTGCTCGGCGGCGAGCGTGCGCGCGATCGCGGCTGTCCCGAGCCGCGCACGCGTGTACAGCTCGAAGATCCGTCTCACGACCGGGGCGGTCTGCTCGTCGGGAATGACGCGCTTCTGCTCGTCACGGCGGTAGCCGAACGGGAGCCGGCCGGTGGGCCAGCGGCCTTCCTTCGCGCGGCGTTCGATGCCGGCGGTGACGCGGTCGACGATGGTTGCGTGCTCGAACTCGGCGAACACGGCCAGCATCTGCAGCATCATCCGGCCCGCCGCCGAACCGGTGTCGAACGGCTCCGTGGCCGAGCGCAGAGTCACCCCGTAGGTGTCGAGCTCTTCGGCGAGCTGGGCGAGCTGCCGCACCTTCCGGGAGAGCCGGTCGACGCGATAGACGAGCAGCATGTCGATCGAGTCCGAGCGCGCGAGATCGAGCGCGGCCTGAAGGCCAGGCCGGTCGAGCTTCGTGCCCGTCGCCCGGTCCTCGTGGTGGGCGACGATCCGCCAGCCCTCCTGCGCCGTGCAGAAGGCCTCAAGCCGCTCGCGCTGGGAGTGGAGCGAGGTAGGCTGGTTCTCCTCGTCGGTCGAGATCCGTGTGTAGAGGCAGACGCGCGTCACCGCCATGGCTCCTCCTCGACGTTGTTCTCGCGGTCGTCTATGGAGCCATCGACGGCGGACGAACGCAAGTCCCGATCGGTGACGCCAAGCGGGGAGAGGCGCTCCCAGAAGTCGGGTTGGTCGTGGCGCCAGCGGCGGCCGAGCGCGAGTCGCGCGTCGGCCGCGCGGAGTTCGGAGCGAGCTGGCAGCTCGCTCAGCGTTCGTGGCGGCTCGCCGGGCCGGTTGATCGGCTGCCAGATGCGTGCGAGTGGCCCGTCGCGGCGCAGCGCCGACACGGTGGTCGCGAAGATCCGCCAGCGCCCTAGAGAGGCGAAGCTGTCATCTCTGCCCAGCGCCGGAAGGCGGCGGAGTGTCTCGAGGCGTCCTTCGCCGGGGACGACGAAGAGGACGCTGCGCGGTTCGCGGTCGTGGTAGCGCAGCTTGCGCTCGGCGATCCGGTAGCGGGCGAGCTTCTCGGCGATGCGCTCCCCGGGCTCGGTCGCGCGATCCCACTCGATGAGACACTCGATCGCGGCGCCCGCCGGCATCTGCAGGAGCAGTCGGGCGTCGGGACGGACGCGCCGCTCGAGCGGCACGGCCGCCGCTCGCGGCCCGGACCACTCCATCACCGCCAGCGCTGCCTCGATGAGCGTGGCGGCGATGAGGTCGGTGACGAAGCGGTTGACCTCCAGCCGATGTGCGAGCTGCCGGTGCGAGCCCCAGTCGTCACGGCGTTGCCAGCCAAGCCGTTTGCGTTCCACGCCGAGTGTGGCGGCGACGAGCTGGGCGCCAGCCTCGTCGAGCAGCCAGTGCGCCTGCGGCTTGCCGGTGCCGAAGCGCGAGGGTGGGTAGAAGCGATCGAGCACGCGATGGCGGTAGAGGAAGAGCAGCCTGTCCTGCGCTCGCCGCTTCGAGGAGAAGAAGAGCAGCGTCAGCTGATCGGTCGCGAGGAGCTGCTGCTCGTAGAGGCAGAGCGCGATCTCCCGATCGCGCTCGGTCACGTGCCGGGCGAGCACGGCCAGGCGCTCCGCGCTCACGCGCGGAGCGCGGCCCGACTCACGAGAACTACGCATCGGCCCTTGTTTGTCGGGGTTGCCGGTCTGCCGGGTCACGCGGCCTCACGCGCGTGTCCGCGCCCCTCCGGGAACGGAACGACGCTGCCGGAAGCGCCGTCCATAACGCGGCCGAAACCGCCGGGAGAAGACCCCTGGCGCGTTCGAGCGGCAGCGTCGAGGAGCAGCTCGGCGAGGAGCTGGACTGCCTCATGCTCCTGCTCTTGAGTCAGCCGGACCAACCGCGGCTGACCAAGCCGTGGTTGCTCGCAGCGGATAGACGACGTCGTGCGCCCTGTCGGACGGCCAGTCTGATCGCTCAGGTTGTCGGGGCCGGCGGAGGAGCGCTACAGCCCGAAGACTGCTCCATGGATCTCACAGTCGGCTGACAGTTCGCTGACAGTGCGCCAGGGGCGAGCGCGAAGACCAGGCCCTCGCCGTGCAACACGCGGCCTCAGGCCCTTGTGGGCTTGCACTCGTGGGCACTGCGCAGCGGCTCGCTAGCGACGAATGGCTCGACCGCCTTGAGGCCCAAGCCGAGAGGCGCTGCGCCTTTTCAACTGCACTGCAGGACGAGCCGAGCCTGATGCCAGTCTCGTGCGGCGAGCGCCTCTCGGTGAATCCAGTAGTAGATTCGCCCGACGTCGCCCCACATCATGCCGGCGTCATCTTCACTATCGACCTGCAGGAGGAGTCTCCAGTCGACTGCACCCGGCTCGAGCTCAGCGGCACGCGGATCGTTGTACCCGGTTGAGTTCCCGCAGTACAGGCCGTGAGAGACGAGCTGGCATTCCAGCTGCATGTCTCCTTGGATCGGATCGGGATGCCCGAGGAGCCTGTGGATGGTCTCACCGCCGCCTTCGAACAGATCCGCATAGGCGAACTGCTCGTCGCGCGTGAGATTCAACGCCCCTACCTCGCTGAACTCCCACGGTGCGTAAGTCAGTTCAACGCTCGGATTAAGCCGCATTGCGCGGAATGCGCCCTCCTCAGGTAGATCGCTCGGCGGACCCCGCCTGATGAGATCCTCACCCTCCGGGACGTAGTGCACCGCCCACGCGCCGTCCTCCCGCGGATCGAATCCCCACACACTCTGCGCCGAGTCGTAGAAGAAGGACAACAGTCCGCTCGCGGGCAGGAGGCGATCGACGTCGTACCGATGAACTTCGGCCAGGTTGATCTGGGCGATGAAGGACTGAGGCAGGTCCGCGTACCGCGGCCACTCGACGGCCGACGGGAGATCGGGATGCCCACCGAGCTTTGACTCACCGATCCCGATGCTCGGCTCATCAACGAGCTCGGACTGCAAGCGAATGCTCGACCGAGTCAGCGTCTCAAGCGCTGCCGCGTAGTCGCCGAGCCCCGCAGCCGCCAGGCGCTCCCGAAAGGTCGTCTCTACGCCCATGCCGACCGACTGCCGTCCTGGCTCTCACGCATCGCAGCGAAGCCTAAATGTCATCGCTGGTTGCGCCCTCGAGCGGTGCGGGGCGGTATCAGACGACCGATAGAGGCTCGGCCGCAAGGTGAGGATGGTTTGCGCACTGCCAAGTTCCGCCCACATTGTCCGCAGTGCTGGGAATCCGCGGAAGCGGATACCCAGCACGCGAGAGACGTGCAAGCCCTGAAGCCGGGGGAATCCACTGGGTTCCCCCAGGGAACCCCTCCGTACTACGGATCGGGTGTCGAGATCGATCGGCTGTCGGGGGCGGAAGGGCGGCTCGAGTTCGAGCGAACGAAGGAGCTACTCCCAGCGGTACTCCGGTGCTTGTTTCCGCTGAACAGGTTGACGTTGGTGCGATCGGTGCAGGATGAATGCAGGCGCACACTGAAGCAGCGCAATCCCGGTAGCTCTCCCACCGACGGCGGTCGCCCTGTGTCGGTGCCCTGCGCCGGGTTGACGCTACTACCCGGGTAGTTTAGGTTCTCGGCGTGCCTGTCGAGCTAGCCCTGCCCGCTCCCGCTTCGACGACCGAGCACGCCACGGCGCCTCGGTGGCTGGAGCGCGAAGGCGAGGACGTTGCGGCGCGCGAGGTGGTGTTGAAGGTCGAAGGCGACACGGCCACGTGCGAGCTCGATGCGTCCGTGGATGGTCTGCCGGCACAGCTGGAACGCGCAGTGCTGCCGAGCTGGAGCGGGTGGTCGACACCGTGTATCACGTGATAGCGCGCGTCCACGCACCGGCGCAATGACCGACTCCGAGCGCAACCTGGACGTGGCCGGCTTCTTGCTGCGGCTGTTCGGCCTCGAGGGTCGGGTCGCGGTCGTCACGGGCGGGGCATCTGGCCTTGGCGCCGCTTTCTCGAGAGGACTGGCCCAGGCCGGGGCTCACGTCGTCGTCGCCGACATCAACGACGACCTCGCACGCGAGGTGGTCGACGGCATCGCGCAGTCAGGTGGCGCCGCCGAGTACCGTCGCCTCGACGTGACCGACGTCGCTGCCGTCACCGCCT
>JBJXGY010000161.1:0-16677 GCA_046160185.1 Gaiella sp.
AAAGCCTCGAGTGCTGCGACATCCGCGGCGGCCAGCGCGTCACCCGCCATGCCGATGCCCCGCCGGATGTGGCGCACGAGCCAGCCGCGTAGGACGGCGTCGAGAGGCGCCTCGTGGCGGAAGGCGATCACGCGATCGTCGATCCCGGTGAACCCGGCGCAGGCCAGGTCGGCCGGCCAGTCGTGGCCGATCATGTCGAAGCCGAGGGCCTCTCGGAGGGACGCTGTCGCGGCTTCCTCCATCCGTCGCCAGCTGCCCCCGGCGACGAGCGGATCGTCGTCGGGGAGCACTCTGGGGCTCCCGGCGAACTCGATCAGCACCAGCGTGCCGCCGGGACGCAGCAGGCCGCCGAGCCGGCGCAGCGCTTCAACGGGAGCGGCGACGTGGTGCACCACCATCTGCGCCCACACCAGATCGGCGGGGTCAAGCGTGGGCAGGTCGTGCTCGAGGTCAGCCTCGACGGTCTTGACCCGGCCCTCGAGAGCGGCGGCCATCGCACGGCCCCGCAGGCGGTCGAGTAGCCGGCCGGCAGAGTCGAGCCCGGTGACGGACGCCGCCGGGAGCTCCTCGGCCAGGTGACACGTGATCACGCCCGGCCCGCAACCGGCGTCGACGACATGCGCGGGATCGAGGCCGGTCGTGACCAGCTCCGCGATCACGGCGTCGACGAGTGGGCGCGCCAGCATGCCGTCGACCTCCAACGCGTCGGCTCTCGCCTCCCAATCGAAATCGTCGAGGTGGCCGTGACGGTGACGACCACCGTCGCCGTGACCCGCTCGCCTTCGATGCTCCGGCATGATTCCTACCGACCGCCCCGCTGCGGATCGAGGAGGTCGCGCGCCCGCACCTGCCTGGTGAGGAGCGTGGCGAAACGGGAGAGGTCGCCACCCACCCACGCCTCGCAGCGCTCGCGTCCGGCGGGGTAGGTGATGATGTAGGAGCGCGAGGTCGGGTCGCTCATGAAGCGGAGCAGGTGCGCGGCGATCTCCGGCGTGGCGAGCGCCCACCGGCTCAGGTAGGCGGTCACCTCGGCCGCCGAGGCGCCGTCCTCGTGGAGCATGAGCGCGGCGTTGACCTCCGCCCACTCAAGCGGCCCGCGGGCGCGGTGCACGGCGAGCATCTGCTCGAGGTCGGCCTCGAACCCGCCTCGCGTACGATCCCCGCTAGCACGGGGCCGAGCTCGCTCTCGAGCACGAGCAGCGGCCCGACGGTCGCGATCCCCTCCGAGACCAGCGACTGCGGCGTGGGCACGAGCACCGCCGCCTCCTCCAGCAGCCCCTGCTCCTGGACGAGCCTCGCGTCCTTGCACACACACTCGGCATGGTGGCCGGGATACGTCTCGTGCAACGTGAGCACGAGCAGCTGGTACGCGGGAATGGGCAGGTCGAGATTGACGGAGATACGGCTCGCGTACCCGCCCTGGTAGGCGCAGAACGCGAGCCACGGCGCGTCGCGGACACCCTCGACCTCTACCCGCTCCCCGGCGGGCAGCTCGACGAGACGTGACGTCCACGCGCGAGCTTCGCGACAGAGCTCCTCGACGAGCCGCGGCACGTGCTCCGCAGGCACCCGCGTCGAGCGCTCCCACGCCTCCAGCCGCTCGAGCAGGGAGCCGCGGCCGGGCAGCAGCTCGTCCAGCTCGGCGTGGGCCGCGGCAAAGAGCGCTTCGTCGCTGCGCACGGGCCGCACCCCGAAGCACCCCTCCACCTCGTCGGCATAGCGCAGCGGCTCGCCGGCAAGCACTCGCACGTACGTGTGCAGGCCCTGCACCTGGTCGCGCAGCCACGAGTCGTCGAGCTCGCCGAGCAACGCCTCCGCTTCCGCCACCAGCCGCGCCGGCTCGGGGGGCGGCGCGGCCGCGATCTCCTCCGCCAGCCCGGGCGGGCCGAAGTAGGCGTCGACGGTGCCCTCAACGTGACGGTCGAGGCCGAGGCCCAGCCGAAGGTAGCGCAGCGCGGGCGAGTCGCCCGTGGGAGCCGGCCTCACCCCAGGAGCCCTTCGAGCCGGGCCTGAACATCGACGGCGGCAAGTGCCTCGACTCCTCCGGCCAGAGGGAAGGAGCTCACGCCACCATGAACGATGAAGGCCCGGTCGAGATGGAGCGTGTCGATGGCGGACCGGAGCGAGCGGGTCAGCTTCGGAGTCGCCGTGCGCTTGATCTCGAAGCCGATCCGCTCGTTGCCGCCGACGAGGAGCAGATCGAGCTCTGCTCCCGCGTGGGTGGCCCAGAAGTACCGCTGGTCGGCGCGACTTCGGGTGATGACCGCGATCTGCTGGAGCATGAACCCCTCCCAGGACGCACCGAGCACGGGATGGCGTTCCAGCGCCAGACGATCCGGGAGATCGAGCAAGGCATGAAGGAGCCCGCTGTCCGCAACAAACACCTTGGGGGCTTTCACCTGGCGCTTGCCGACGTTCTCGTGCCAGGGACGAAGCTGCTGTACCACCAGCGCCGACGTGAGTAGATCGAGGTAGCGACGGATCGTCGAGTCGGCAACGCCGAAGGAGGACGCGAACCGCGCGCCCCCCCACACCTGCCCGTGGACATGAGCAAGCATCCGCCAGAAGCGCTCGTTCGTGGAGGAAGGAACACGGCTGCCGAGCGAGGGAAGATCACGCTCGATGAACGTTCTGACGAAGTCGAGACGCCAGCGAAAGCTCGCGGCGTCGTCGTGCGCAGTGAACGATCGCGGGAAGCCACCCCGCAACCACAGCCTGTCGAGGGAGCCAGGCCCCGTCTCGTCGATCGCCAGCGGCGGGAGGTCGTAGTAGGCGATGCGACCCGCCAGCGACTCCGAGGACTGCCGCAGAAGCTCGGGCGCGGCACTGCCGAGGACAAGGAAACGACGAGCCGGGCGCCGGTCGATCAGCGAACGGAGGATCGCGAAGATCTCGGGCCGGCGCTGGACCTCGTCGAGCACGACGAGACCGTCGAGGTCACCGAGCGCGAGCTCCGGCTCCTCGAGCCGCGCGACGTCGCTCGGCAGCTCCAGATCGAACACGTGCGCCGGGCCTGGCCAGCGCTCCGCCAGGTGGCCCGCAAGCGTCGTCTTGCCGACTTGGCGGGCGCCGACCAGCGCCACGCACGGGACGGTGCGGAGAAGGCGCTCCAGGCCTCGGGTGTGCTCGCGGCGTTCGATCAACTGTCCCGCCCTCGTGTGTACATGGAAATCGTAGCGATGTTCGCTGGGTTTTCTACCATAACACCGTGCCGGCCTCTCGCCGTTGGCAGTCGACCGTACGGCCGGCCGGCGTCCGACCGAGGGTGATGTCAACCCTCTCCGATGACGCGTTCGTTCAACGCTGCGAGACGCTCCAGGCTCTCGGCCGACCACTGGGCCGGCAGGTCGTAGAACACGTCGAACGCGGGTTGCGACTCGGGAATGATCACCCACGGCACCTTGGAGCGGGTGAAGATATGCACGTCCGGCACGACGTCGTGCGGGTCGTCGAGCGTGCCGGCGCGAACGAAACACACATCGCCACGGCTGTAGTGGCTATAGAGGGCGACCTGGCAGTGGGGGCAGCGGAGGACACGCTGGGTGGTGCCGTCGTCGCGCGGCAAGGCGACCTCAACCGGTTCGACGCCGCCGAGCTCCAGCCGGTCTGCCTCGATCAGCAGGTTGATGGCGAACGCCGTGCCCGTCTGCCGCTGGCAGTTGCGGCAGTGGCAGCAGTTGACGAACAGCGGCTCAGCAGTGAGCCGGTAGCGGACCGCACCGCACGAACAGCCTCCCTCCCGCACCGCGGACACTGCGCCTCCTCGATCGGGTTCCCGCACGCCACGATACCGCGAGCCCCAAGGGCCCACGATTCGCTCACACGTGGGGGCCGCGCTGCGCCGACGCGTATCTTCCCGGCATGCGCATCGCGGACGCCTCCACCTATGTCGTCGGCAACCCCGACCCGGGAGTCGGCGGCCGCGCCTTCGTGTTCGTGAAGCTCACGACCGACGACGGCCTCAGCGGCATCGGCGAGGCCTACGTCGCCGGCTTCCACCCGCACACGGTGGCACGGCTGATCGAGGAGGTCTGCGACCGACACGTGATCGGGGCGGACGCGACGCGGATCGAGCGGCTGTGGCACGACGTGTACGCGCGCGGCTATGGCGGCCGGCCGGAGATCACGCTCGTCGGTGTCCTCTCGGGGATCGAGCTGGCGCTGTGGGACATCCTCGGCAAGAGCACGGGGCGTCCGGCGCACGAGCTGCTCGGGGGGAGAGTCCGAGACCGCGTCCGCACCTACACCTACGTCTACTCGGAGCCGGACGACAACGCCGACGTCTACAGCGACCCCGACCTCGCGGGCGAACGAGCTGCAGCGTACGTCGAGCTCGGCCACACCGCGCTCAAGTTCGATCCGGCGGGCCGCTACACCAGCCTCGACCCTCGCCAGCCGAGCCGGCCCGAGCTGACCCGTATCGGACGCTACGTACGCGCAGTGCGCGACGCCGTCGGCGACCGGGCAGACATCCTCTTCGGCACCCACGGGCAGTTCACGACCGCGGGCGCGATCCGCGTCGCCCGCGAGCTCGAGCCGGTCGACCCGCTCTGGTTCGAAGAGCCGATACCGCCCGAGTCGCCGGAGGAGATGGCGAAGGTGGCGCGCGCCACGTCGATCCCGGTCGCCACCGGCGAGCGGCTCGCAACCAAGCACGAGTTCGCGCGGGTCCTCGCCACGGGGGCCGCCTCGATCCTGCAGATGAACCTCGGTCGCGTCGGCGGCCTACTCGAGGCCAAGAAGATCGCGGGCATGGCCGAGGCGCACTACGCGCAGATCGCGCCGCACCTCTACTGTGGGCCGGTGGTGGCCGCGGCCAACCTCCAGCTCGCACTCTGCTCGCCGAACTTCCTCGTCCTCGAGGGCATCCGCGAATGGGGCGGCTTCCACGCGAAACTGCTGCGCAGCCCCTTCACTTGGGAGGACGGATACGTGCTCGCGCCCGCCGCGCCCGGGCTCGGCGTCGAGCTCGACGAAGACGTCGCCGCCGCGCATCCCTACACAGGCGCCGAGCTCCACCTCGAGCCCGTGTACGGCGAGCACGAGGGGATCGTGCCCTGAGACTCAACGTCGGGTTCGTCGGCCTCGGCAACCTCGGCCGTCACCTCGCCGCGAGCATCGCCCGCGCCGGGTACAGGCTCACCGTCCACGACGTCGACCATTCCGCCGCCGAGCCGCTGCTCGCGGGCGGCGCCCGCTGGGCCGAGTCGCCGGCGGAGACGGCCGCGGCGAGCGAGATCGTCGTCACCTGCCTCCCCTCCCCGAGCGCGGTGACCGCGGTCGTCGAGGGAGAGCGCAGCCTCAGCCACGGCTTCTCGAAGGGCAGCACCTGGATCGACACCTCCACCGGCGACGAGCATGAGCTGCGACGGCTTGCCGCGCTCCTCGCCGCGAAGGGAGTCGACACGCTCGAGTGCCCGGTGACCGGCGGCGTGCATCGCGCCGCGGCCGGTGAGATCACCGTGATCGCCGGAGGCGACGCCGACGTCTTCGAGCGCTGCCGTCCCCTGCTCGAGGCGATGGGCGGCGAGGTGTTCCACGTCGGGGAGCTCGGCCGGGCGTCCGCGCTCAAGGTCGTGACGAACATGCTCGCGTTCATCCACCTCGTCGCGGACGGCGAGGCGCTGATGCTCTCGCGCCGCGCCGGCCTCGACCTGACCACCGCCTGGCAGGTGATCCGCGCCAGCTCCGGCAACAGCTTCGTCCACGAGACCGAGGGGCAGCTGATCCTGAGCGGCTCCTACGACGTGGGCTTCAGCATGGATCTCGCCGCCAAGGACCTCGGCTTCGCGACGCGGATGGGCGAGGAGCTCGGCGTGCCCCTCGAGCTCGCCGAGCTCGTCGCGGACACCTTCGCTCGTGCCAGGGACGCGTACGGCGGGACGGCACAGTCGACGATGGTGGTGAAGCTGCTGGAGGACGCCGTCGGCGAGTCCCTTCGCGCACCTGGATTCCCGGCGCAGCTCGAACCTTCCTGACGATCACCCTTGCGCTCCGGCGCCGCGACCGCGACAGTAGAGGCCGGATGACCCGCCGGATCGCCGTCGCCCTGCTCGTCCTCACCGTCGCCGTCGCCGTTCCGGCGCTCGCGCTGGGCGACTCCTCGCGCGCCGCCGCGAACTCGCAGACCTATCAGGATGCAACCGGGGAGGACGCCACCGCGCCCGACATCTCCACGATCACGGTCTCGAACGACGACGCCGGCCTCGTCACCTTCAAGTTCACGATCGCCAACAGGCCGACCTTCGCCCCCGACATGCTCCTGCTGGTCTTCCTCGACACCACTCCAGGCCAGGGCGACGCCGAGACCTTCGGGGCCGACTATGCGTTCCAGGCGCTCCCCGAAGGCGTGGCCCTCTTCCGCTGGGACGGATCCGACTACGCCGGCGACACCCCGCAGACCACCCTCCGCTGGGAGTACACGGCGGGCGTCGCCGGGTTCGCGATCCGCGCAACCGAATTGGGGAACACGAAGCAGATCAACTTCAGCGTGATCGCCGTGTCGGGGATCACGAGGACGGCGAGCGGAGACCTCGACCTCACCAACATCCGCCGCGACATCGCCCCGGCAGGGCTCCTCGGCACGACCTATCGCTACGACGTGAAGACGACGGTCGCGCTGACCGCGGCCGGGTTCACGACCAGCCCGTCGCGACCCGTCGCCGGCGGCCCGTTCTCGGTGGCACTCGCAGCCGGCCGCAGCGACACGTCCTCTCTCGTCCGTGCGGGCGCCGTCAAGTGCGTGGCGCGTATCGGGAATACCGTGTTGCGCGCAACGGCGAGCCGCGTACGGAGCGGCGTCGCCGCCTGCGCCTGGAACGTGCCCGCTAACGCCAAGGGGAAGACGATTCGCGGCTCGATCACCCTCACCGTGGACGGGTCCAGCATCTCCCGCACGTTCAGCGCGCGCGTCGGCTAGGGGCGCTATCCGACGAGGCGGCCGCCGAGGACGCCGGCGAGCTTGCCGTCGGCGAAGCCGAGGAGGCCAGGGGCGGCGTTCTTGCCCGACACGGTGACGGTGCCTTCGAAGACAAGCGGCGGCCCGACGTCCTTCAAGGTGACACGGCCCGTGAGCACGACGCCCGGCGTGACGCTGTAGCGGTCGAGACGGAAGCCCTCCTGATTGACGACGAGGCGGCCGCTGTAGATACCCGGGATCACCTCGCCTGGCGCACCGAACGTGAACAGCCACATCCCGACGGCATCGCCGAAAGCCGCGTTGGCTGCGGCGAACGTTGCCGCCGGCGTGAGCGGCTTCTTCGCGTTCGCTGCCGGGAACGCAGGACTCGGCTGCAGGTACGCGCGTGGCTTCGCGCACTGGCCCGCGGACGTCTGGCCCAGGATCCAGGCGCGTGTTTCACGCGCCGCGCAGAAGGTGGGGTCGGCGCCGAGCACGCTGTGACCGACACCCGGCACGACGATCAGGCGGCCCTGCGGGAACCGCGACACCACGACTTGCGCTCCCGGCGGCGGGGTGCGCATGTCGTAGCCGCCGTTCAACGCCAGCACGGGGACGTTCGGCAACGGGCCCACCCCGATCCAGGGCAGCCCGGATGGTGCCGGCCAGCCGAGACAGAACTCCGCGTTGCCAAGCTTGGCCGCCCAGCGTCCGAACGGGCCGAAAGCGCCTGAGGGGAGCTGCCCCGCGGCAGCGTCGATCGTCGCCCGCCTCGTTGCCGGCGCCGCGTCCGGTGTCCACGGGAACGGACCGTCGGTGCAGACAGTCGCGGCGAAGAGACCGACCGAGAGCGCCCTGCCCTCGGAGCCGTCGGTGTCGAGGAAGAAGAGCCGCAGGAGCGGTGCCGGGTTCCCGCCGAGGGCGGCCTTGACCGCCGCGGGGAGCGCCACGGCAATACCCGGGCTGAGGTCGGAGTCGACGATCAGGCTGAGCAGCTCGACCCCCCTGATCGTGAGCGTGCGGTTCCGCACCTTGCCGCTGATCGGCTTTGCGGCCAGCTGGTTCGCGAGCTTGCCGACGTCTCCCACGAAATCGCGCGTCGCGCGGGAACAGGCGCCGCCTTCGCAGAGCGAGGCCAGCGCGGGCGGGATCGCCGTCGACGACTTCGTTCGGAACGGATCGTTTTCGTCCGGCGGCAGTACCGAATCGAGCAGCAGGCGCTCGACGTTGCCCGGATGTGCGAGCGCATACGCGGTCGCGAGCTTCGTGCCGTACGACGTCCCCCAGAGGCCGACCCTCTCGGCGCCGAGCGAGAGGCGCACCGCATCCAGGTCCTCGACATGCTCGTCCGTCCCGTAGTACACGCGGTTGGGGCCGATGGCCTCCGCACAGGCCGCGACGCGCGCCGGCTCCTGGGACTGGTCGTAGTACCCGTCGAGAGCCGGGCAGTCGAGGAACCCCGAGTTGCCCGTGCCGCGGTTGTCGAAGGCGACCAGCGTGTAGCCGGGGAAGAGGAACTGGTAGAAGGCGGCGGCGACCGGCGTCCCGAGAGCAAAGGAGCCGGCCGACCCCTGGCCGGGGCCGCCCGCGATCAGGAACATCACGCCGCGCTTCGGCTCGGGCGCCGGCAACGTCTCGACCTTGAGCGTGACCGACCCCGGGGTCGCGCCGGCCCGGTCGAGCGGGACGACGACGTCGGAGCACAGGAGGCCGGGGGTCTGACCGCAGGGGGTGGCGAGGAAGCTCTTGCGGGCGGCGGGCTCGCTGCGCACCGGCCTCAGCGGCAGCCGCTCGGGCGCGAGCCGCAGGACGAGTGGGTTGACGATCGTGGCGGACGTGCGGACGCCGGCAGCCGCGCCTGCGGTCGTCGCATCGGGGACGGCCGCGCCGAGGAGAGTGGCGCACACGGCGGCGACGAGGACCACGCCAAGAGCCAGGGCGCGTCGACGTCCGAGGTGTCCGAAACCGGCGATGCCGACCAGCGTACCGGCGCGAGTGCGTGACGGCGAGTGACCGGCCCGCCTCCGTCTACAGTCCTCGCCGATGACGGCGATGCGGCACACGCGCTACGGCTGGTGGCTCGAGGAGGCAGGCATCGTGGACCCCGTGCCGCCTCTTGCGACTGACACGCGCGCCGACGTCGTGATCGTCGGCGGCGGGTACCTCGGTCTCTGGACGGCCTGGCAGCTGAAGCAGCTCGAGCCGAACGCCGACGTCGTCGTGCTGGAGAGCCAGCTCGCGGGCCATGGGCCCAGCGGCCGGAACGGCGGGTTCGTGTCGACGCTGTGGGACGACCTGCCGCTGCTGCGCGAGTCGCTCGGCGATCGCCGCGCGGT
Source organism: Gaiella sp. (assembly GCA_046160185.1). Classification (GTDB taxonomy): domain Bacteria; phylum Actinomycetota; class Thermoleophilia; order Gaiellales; family Gaiellaceae; genus Gaiella. The sequence goes on from JBJXGY010000161.1 coordinate 9,235, forward strand.
CGAGGTGTGTACGGCCTCGGAGCGAGCCGTGCGCGAGATCGGGACATGGTGCGAGCAGCACGAGGTCGACGCGTGGTACCAGGCGGCCGGCACGCTCCAGGTGGCGACGAACCGCGCGCAACTCGGCGCCTGGAGCGGGCTCGTGGAAGCCTGCCGGGCGGTAGGTGCGCACGACACGATGGAGCAGCTCGACGGGGCGAGGACACGTGCCCGCTGTAACTCACCGCTCTTTCTCGGCGCGAACTACCTGAGGCTGGCGGCGACCGTCCAGCCGGCACGGCTGGCGCTCGGCCTGCGGCGGCACGTCCTGGAGGCGGGGGTGCGCCTCTTCGAGCGCACTCCCGTCAGCGATCTCGACTACACCGGGACAGCGCGCACCTCACGCGGGACGGTGACCGCCGGCGCAGTTGTGCTGGCCCTCAACTCTGCGCTTCCCGGCTTCCCGGGCTTCCGCTGCTCCGCCGCCACCGCTTCCAGCCACATCGTGATCACCGAGCCGGTGCCGGACGTGCTCGAGGAGCTCGGCTGGACGGGCGGCGAGGCGATCCACGACTGCCGCACCCTGCTGCATTACCTCCGTACGACTCGGGACGGGCGCATCGCCTTCGGCTGGGGCGGCGGGCGGATGGGATTCGGCGGCAAGCTGCCGCGCGGGGTGGAGATCGACAAGGGCGTGGCCGAGCGGACACGCGAGTCGCTGCTTCGGTTCTTTCCCCAGTTGGCGGTGCGGAAGGTGGAGATGGCCTGGGGCGGGCCGATCGACGTCTCTCCCACCCACCTCCCCATCTTCGGCATGCGGGAGCGCACTGCGTTCGGCTTCGGCTTCACCGGGAACGGCGTCGGCCCCAGCTACCTCGGCGGCGAGATCCTCGCGCGTCTTGCGCTCGACCGGCGCGACGAGATCACGGGTCTCGGTCTCGTCGAGCCCGATCGCAAGCTGTTCCCACCAGAGCCCTTGCGCTGGCTCGGCGGCACCGTGATCAGACAGGCGATCCTGCGGGCGGATGCGGCCGCCGACCACGACCGTCTCGCCGACCCGGTGAGCCGTCTCGTCGCGGCGCTGCCGCGCAAGCTCGGGCTGCACCTGCCGCGCTAGCCCCTAGCTCAGGCCGGGGGACGGCCCTAGCGCGGCGAGGAGCGTCGGCAGGTCGACGGAGGCGCCCACATCCTCGGGCTCTGCCGTGGCCAGCGGAGAGCCGGCGATCTGCTCGTAGACATCCGCGACTGCGGTGAACAGTCCCGCCGTGAGCCCGGCTGCCTCCTGGCTATCTGCGATCTCCAGCATCTCAGCGACGTACCGCGGAGACTTCGCCGCGGCCAGCGCGAGCGTCCGTCCGCCCTGGTCGTGGATGCCAGGGAAGGCGTTGACGAGATCGTCGAGCACCGGCTCGAGCACGCCGTACTGCTGCGCTGCCCGAAGCGCCTGGCACAGGATTGCGACCCGGCCCTTGTAGACCGAGGCGGTCGACATCTTCACCGCCGAGGCGAGCCCCGGCGGACCCGGAACGACGCGGGGCGCGATCGCCGGCACCGAGAGCACCTCCGCGACCTCGGCGGCGCGGTCACCCGAGAGGTACACGCGGGTGGGCGGGTCGCCTTGCGGGGGCGGCCCGGAGATGGAACCGTCGACGAGCTGGAGACCGACCGTCGCGACGGTCTCCGCGATCAGCCTGATCGTGCCCGGTGACACCGCGTTGAGGTCGACGAACAGCGGGCTGCCTCCGCAGCGACCGGCGGCTTCGGCGATCGCACGAGCCGCGGAGCGCGCCTCCCCGGGCGGGACGACCGACAGCACGACGCCCGCTTCCGCGACGAGCCCATCGAGGTCGGAGACCTGCTCGAGGCCCGATTCGGCGGCGAGCCGGGCGGTTCGCTCGGACCGGCCGGAGGTGGTCACGATCACGCGATGCCCGGCCGTGACGAGCGCTGTCCCGATCGCGCGGCCCATCAGCCCGGGGCTGACGATGCCGGCGACGGTCGTCACCGCCGCACCGCGAAGGGGCGGGTGGCGGCGGCCGTGTTTTGTGCGGCATCGCGAGCGGTGCAGCTGACGCGGTACTCGCCGGCCGGCAGCCCACCCGGTACCAGCAGCAACCGGTGTCGCTTGGCGAGGCCTGAGCTCTGTCGGGTCGAGGCCGCTGCCCACGCGCCCGCGGCACGGCGTTCGGCACGACAGGAGAGTGACGCGCGCTCGGTCAGCAGGGCGGTGAGCGCGACGGGACGGTTCGCCCTGGGAGACGCCGGCACGGGCGCGAGTGACGTGAATCGTGGAGGTGTCAGGTCGCGGTCGTCGTCACGGATCGTGATCACCGCGCGGCCGCGGGTGAGCGTGGCGCCGCGCGGATCGGAGAGCTCGAGCGAGAAGGTCTCGGTCTTCTCCGTCAACCGGTCCCCGATCACAAACACCTCGATCGTCGCCGCCGAAGCTCCGGGCTCGATCCGGACGCTCCCGGTCGCGGACCGGAAGTCCTTGCCGGCAATGGCAGTGGCCGCACGGGTGGCGTAGGAGAAGGTGACTCGCGAGGCGGCCGCGGCCGAGAGTGCGACTCTCACCTCGACCGGTGTCGCCGACCCGTTGCCTTCCGTGACAGCAACATCGGACAGGATGAGGCCGGGCCGGGCCGCCGCCTCGGCCGTGCGGAAGGCGGCAAGGGCGTCGATGCGCCCGTACCCCCAGGTGTTGTTCGGCACCGCTCCCGGCTCGTCGCCGCCGCAGCTGTCGAGGGCCGACAGCGGTACGGCCGTCCGCTGCAGCAGCTGCTCGGTGGCGTCGACCTGGCCACGCAACGCGGGCAGCGCCGACCAGAGCAGGAGCACCGCGCCGCCGACGGCCGGCGCGGCCATCGACGTGCCGCTGACGGTGGCGTACCCGCTCCTCACCGCGGAGCGAACCGCAACGCCGGGCGCCACAAGGTCGGGCTTGCGGCGTGAGGAGCCGTCCACGGTGACAGGGCCGCGGCTAGAGAAGCCGGCCACCCTATCGGAGATGTCGACCGCACCGACACTGACCGCCGAGTCGTAGGTCGCCGGGGGGTTGACGACCGACGAGCAACCGTTCCTCCCCTCGTTGCCTGCGGAGACGGCCATGAACACGCCTGCCGCCCGCAGGTTGTCGACGGCGACCCTGAGACTCTCGGGCGCGCAGCCCTCGTCGGGTGGGCAGGCGTAGGAATTCCCGACCACGTGGGGCCGCTTGGAGGGGTCGGGGTTGAGCCCTTTCAGGTCGGTGGGTGCGAGAAAGAACTGCAGGCACTCGAGGTAGGTGCTGGGCCGGCCGAGCCCGCTTTCCATGCTGCGGCAGCCGATCCACTTCGCGCCGGGGGCGACACCGATCTGATTCCCGCTCCCGTCGTCTCCGATCGCGGTGCCCATCGTGTGGGAGCCGTGGGAGATGGGCGCCGAGTCGTCGCACGGAACCGTCAGGTCGTAGCCGCACGCGTTGACACCGTCGCCGTCGATCTCGCCGTGCACGGCGTCCCACCAGTTGTAGTCGTGCGTTGCGGCACCGCCGGCGGCGTCGAAGCCGCGGTAGTGGGGTTTGAGCGCGGGATGCTCCCAGTCGACGCCGGTGTCCAGGTTCGCGTAGACGAGCCCCTGGCCGGTGTGGCCGAGCTCCCACAGCGCGGGCGCTCCGACCTTGGCCACGTTCCACTCCACACCCCGGGGAACCGTGGTCGTGCGTGTGGCCGACTCCAGCGCCGGCGCGCGAAAGGCGCCGTCGTATTCGATCCTTCTCACGTCGGAGCGGCGGGCCAGCCGCTCGAGAAGTGCCCGGTCCGCCTCGAGCGCAACTGCGTTCGCGACCCAGTACTCACGGTGGCTCACGCCTTGACGCCGGAGGTCGTGCGCGAGGGTGGACGACGCTTGTGCGCGCCGCAGCGCCGCCAGCGCCAGATCACCCTGCCGCGCGCGGTCGCGCGCGGAAGCGGCCGCGCGCAGGTCGGCGCTGGCGGCGAGCAGGACGAGCACCGGCGAGCTGCCGTCGGCCGTCGCCTCGAAAGCCGCGCTGTCGACCTTCTCGCGCCACGGCTCGCTGCCCGCTGGATTCACGGCAACCAGCCCGGCACACGCGACCGCGGCGACTGCCGTGAGTACGAGAGCGCCGGTGGGTAGCCGCATCGGCGCATCATCGCTGTTCCGTCAGCCTCCCCGAGTCCGGTTCCATCTCCGCGCCGAGGCGACGCGCTCGAGCGAGTCACGTCGGCGCTATGTAACCGGCGTGTTACGGTACCCCACCCTCGCCGAGCGACGGCGGGCCGTCAGCGAACCCGAAGGAGCCGAACGTGAGCAAGAGCTATTCAGTACGCCGGACGATCAACGCGCGGCCGGAGACCGTGTGGGCACTCCTGACCGACGCGGCGAGCTACGCCGACTGGAATCCGTCCATCGTGAGCATCAAGGGACCGATCGCCCTCGGCGAGACGATCGAGCTGGTGTCGATCGTCAACCCCAAGCGGACATTCAAGCTCTCGGTGTCGGGCTTCGAGCCGCCGCAGACGATGGTCTGGTCGGATGGGATGCCGCTCGGCCTGTTCAAGGGAGTGCGCACGTACCGGCTGACCCCGTCGGGCGACCAGACCGAGTTTTCCATGGAGGAGGTCTTCAGCGGGCTGATGGCACCGCTGATCACGAAGGCCATCCCGGACATGACCGACTCGTTCAACCAGTTCGCCGATGGGCTCAAGGCGGGTGCGGAAGCGCGATAGCGCCAGGCGAACTGCAGGGCCGCGACAGGGCACGTGCGCTGGGGTGCCCGACCTCGGTCAGGCACCGGTATATCGGGAGTACCGTAAAGGACTGTTCCCAACCACGGAGGACTCCCCATGAGCTCGAAGTCGACCGCCACGCCCGAGAACGCACTGTCCAAGGCAGAGATCGACATGCGCCTCGGCTCGACCGCTCTGGCGCGGCTCGCCACCTTCCGGCCCGACGGCATGATCCACCTCACGCCGATCTGGTTCGACTGGGACGGCAGCGTGTTCAGGCTCACCCTCGGCGCCGGACGGGTGCACCTCAAGAACCTGGCCGCCGACTCCCGCGTGACGATCCTGGTCGACCAGGATCCCCGCCTCGAGCAGGGGCTCGCCGCGGGCGCCTGGGCGATCGAGTGCCGCGGCACGGCGGAGCTCTCGCGGGACGAGAACCTGATCCGCGCGGTGACCCACCGAGTGCTGGAGAAGGCTCTCGGAGCCGCCGACGCCGAGCAATACACCGAGCCGATCATGGCGGAGGGCCGCACGATCGTCACCATCAAACCCGGCGACTGGCACACCTGGGACTACAACAAGGTCGACGAGTAGCCCCGTCTGCGTCAGTGCCTACGGAGGGCGTCACGCGCCACACCGCGGGCCGTCTTCGCCCAGCTGCGAAGGCACTCCGAGAGCGGGTAGAGGCCCCGCGCCGTCATGGCCGCCGGGTGCGTCGTGATGATGGCGAGGCCTTTCCGGACATCGGGAAGCAGCTCGATGTCGCAACCGCCTCCCCACAGCTCTTGCCAACGCGCGAGCGCAGCCTGCTCGGGCCCGCGCCCGGCGTCGTCGAGCACGATCGTGGTGCCGCCGCCGACCCAGGGCAGCGCCCCATAGAGAACCGCCTCGCGCCCGTAGCGAAACGCGGGAGGCCCGTCGATCAGGATCAGGTCGGCGGTGAACGCCGGTAACGCGCGTTCGAGCGCCCGGCGGCTGTAGGTGAGAAACAGCTTGCCCCTGAAGTGCAACGGTCGCACCGGTGCATGCACCAGTGTCACCCGCGCCGCATCCTCGGCGGCGAGCGTTGCGCGTGTGTGCTCGAGGTAGGCCGCGGAATCGTCGATGGAGTAGACGTGCGATTCCGGGCTCTCGCGCAGCGCCTGGAGGAAGAACCTCGTGGAGAGGCCGCTGCCGAACTCGATCACGTGGTGCGGAGGCTTCGCCTCGATCAGCGCACCGAGGATGCGAAGCGCCGGCGGAGACAGCGTCGACTCCGTGACGGCCGCCTCGATCGCCGGATCGAGCGCGTACGTGTCTGCGAGGCCCTTCAACCGCATCTTTCCTCCATCCCGTGACCGACACCGAGTCGGCACAGCCTCACATGCCGTACGTCTCGAGGAGGCGCAGCCAGATCTCGCTGCGTGTCGGGAACGAGGGCACGGCGTGCCACAGGAGATCGAGCGGGACCTCGCCGACGACGGCGATCGTGGCCGCGTGGAGGAACTCGGCCACCTCGCTGCCGCTGAACGTCGCGCCGACGAGCACACGGCGGTCCTCGTCCACCACCAGACGCGACTCCCCGGGGGTGTTGCGGCCGTGGAAGCTCCCCCCGGCCGTCGCACCCGTCGTGTGATCGACCGCGCGCACGTTGAGACCCGCCTCCTGTGCGGATGCGAAGGTGTGTCCGACGGCGGCGACCTGGGGGTCGGTGAACACGACCCTCGGGACGAGCGGGCCGTCGGCGAGCGGGTGCACTCGCACGTCGAGGCCGGCAATGTGGTCGGCCGCGATCCGCGCCTGGTACTTGCCCATGTGGGTGAGCAGAGCACGGCCGTTCACGTCACCCACCGCGTACAGCCACTCCTGGCCGGGGACGCGCATCGTGTCGTCCACACCGACCTGCGCGCCGGGCTCGAGGCCGACGGTCTCGAGCCCGAGATCGTCGGTTCGTGGCCGCCGTCCGGCGGCGACGAGGAGCTCCTCGGCGTTCAGCTCGTCGCCGTCCTCGAGCGTAATCCATTTGCGGCCGTCGGCGTTGTGCGCACGCACGGCCTTGACGCCGGTACGTACCTCGATGCCCCGTTCGTGAAGGGCGGCCTCGACGAGATCGCTCGCGAACGCCTCCTCGCGGGCCAGGAGCCGGGGCAGCGCCTCGAGCAGTGTCACCCGTGAGCCCAGTGACGTCCATGCTTGCGCCAGCTCCACGCCGATCGGCCCCCCGCCGAGCACGATCAGCGTTGCCGGTGCGCTGTTCGCCGTGGTCGCTTCGCGATTCGTCCAGGGCTCGAGCTCTTCCAGCCCCGGGACAGGTGGCAGCGAGGCGCTCGTCCCCGTCGCGATCACGACGGCGCGTCGCGCGTGGAGGATGTCGCCGCCGGTTCGCACCCGCCGTTCGCCGTCGAGCACGCCTGCGCCGCGAACCAGCTGTACCTGGCGCTTCTCGAGCCAGGGCACCTGCGAGCTGTCGTCGAGATCGTGGATCACCTCGTTGCGGCGGCGCAGCGCTGCGTCCGCATCGAGCTCTCCGCGAAGCGCCTCCCGGGCGCCGGGAACCCGGAGCGCCTCGGCAATCACCTCGGAGGGGCGCAGGAGCGCCTTGGAGGGCATGCAGCCCCAGTAGGAGCACTCGCCGCCCACGAGCTCGCGCTCCACGAGAGCGACCTCCAGACCCTTCTCGCCGAGGCGCCCGGCGCACACCTCTCCGGCGGGCCCGCCGCCGATCACGATCGCGTCGAACGTCTGCTCGCTCATGCGG
>JBJXGY010000162.1:0-7265 GCA_046160185.1 Gaiella sp.
TGCAGTTGCCGTAGTGACCGATGCCGCCCACCGCACGGGAGAAGGCGAAGTCCGGCTGCCCGAAACGGAGGCCGTCGAGCAGCGCGACCGGCCGTGCGCCCATCGCCGAGATGTCACGCAGGATGCCGCCGACGCCGGTCGCCGCGCCCTGGAACGGCTCGACCGCCGAGGGGTGATTGTGGCTCTCCACTTTGAACGCGACCGCAACCCCGTCGCCGATGTCGATCACTCCCGCGTTCTCGCCCGGTCCCTGCAGCACGTGCTCGCCCTCGGAGGGAAGCCGGCGCAGCAGCAGCGCAGAGTGCTTGTAGCCGCAGTGCTCGCTCCAGAGCAGGGAGAAGACCGCCAGCTCGAAGTGGTTGGGCTCGCGGTCGAGCAACTCTTCGATTCGCTCGAACTCTCCGTCCGTCAGACCGAGTTGCCGGTGCAGGGGCTGGGCGGCGACCGAGCTCAGAACCGGAGTCTACCGGCGCGCGTCGGAAGGACGGCTGCAGACGCACCCGGGCGGGCCACTCCAGGGACCCGCGTGGCCCGTGGGCTCTAGAGCACCCTGAGCTCGATGCGCCGGTTCCGGGCTTTCCCGGCGTCGGTGTCGTTGGTGGCGACGGGATCGGCCTCGCCGAACGCCTTGGTCACGAGCAGGCGCTTGGGAATCCCCTGGGCGACGAGGTAGTTGCGCACCGCGATCGCGCGGCGACGGCTCAGGGCGAGGTTGTTCGCCTCCTCGCCGTCGGAATCCGTGTGCCCCTCGATCGAGAGCCTGAGCGGGGTCTTCTGCAGGAACGCCACCGCCTTGTCGAGCACCGCCCGGCCGGCAGGTGTGATCTCGGCCGATGCCGTCTCGAAGGTGATCGGCTGGAGGTCGAGCTCCTCGTTGATCGTCGCCGGCGCCTCGAGCACCTTTGTGATGCGATAGATCGTGATCGTGTCCGAGACCGGGCCTGCGGCGTCGACCGGAGTGCCGTTGACGAGCGTCCTGCCACCCTTCTGCGTCACCTTCAGCGTGCGGCCGCTGAGCGTCGTGAGGGTGCCGGCGGCGGCGAGGTCGCCGAGCGAGAGGGTACCGGGGACGACGTGGTAGCGGAGCGTCGCGTCGAGGGCGGCCGGGTCGGCCTCGAGCTCCTTCAGGGCGGCTGCGGTCAGGGCCGAGTCGTCCGGTGCGAACACGGTGACGGCTCCGGCGCCGGCGACTGCAGCGGCAGTGTCCGTTGCCGCCTCGAGCGCAGCCACGAGGTTACCGAAGACCCCCGCGGTTCCCAGCAGGCCCGCGAGGGAGGAGTCGCCGCTGGAGCCGGTGTCGGTCTCGGGCGGCACGGTGCTCGTGTCCGGCGCCGGCGGCGGCTGGGGGCTCGGCTGGCTGCTCTGCGTGGCGACCGCGCCCCGGTCGTCGTCGTCTCCGTCCCCTCGCAGGGAGATCCCGATGGCGACGACGCCTCCGACCACGAGCGCCAGGGCGCCGAGGAGCGTGGCGATGCCCCGTCGTCCACTGCGGACGTCGCGCCCGCCCGCCGAACGCCGTGCCGGTGCCGCCGCGGTGCCGGCTCCGACGAAGCCGAGCGGCACGAGCCAGGCGAGTCCCGGCCGGCCAAGGGCCGACCGTGCTGCCTGCAGCGGCGCGGCGATCCCCTCGGTGGCACGATCGCGCCGCAGCACAGCCAGCACGACGGGTGCGACAAGCGCGAGTGCCTTCGCGGCAACGTCTCCGCTGACGCCCGCGTGTGCGGCAAGAGCCGAGCTGACCCCATTCAGCTTGTCCCCGAGGATGGCGACCGCGTCGCCGTCGTCGTCGTGCTCCTGGATGTGCCGCCCGAGCTCCCCCAGCAGCCCGCGATCGTGAACGTCGACCATCGCGTCTACGAGCTCACGTCCTTCGCGCTCGTCCGCCAGCCGCACGAGGCCCGCGGCAATCCCCCCGACGGCGCCCTCTGACAGCCGCTCGATGACGTCGGTCGACACGCGGAGCCGCCCGGCCAGGGCCGGAAGCAACGGACGGAGAAGATCCAGGGTGACGTCGACGGGATTCACAGGTGCAAGGGGGAGAGGGCAGCGCGATGCTAACCGACTCGCCACCCGCGCGCCTTTCAGACGCCTCTCCTCACGCCGGCGAGCCGAGCCGCGTTGAATAGAGAACGATGCGCAGTGTGAAGACAACGACGAAACCGTGACGCGCGCCTACTGGCCTCTGCTCCTCGTGCTCGCCGGCGCCTGGGGCTCGTCGTATCTGTTCATCAAGCTGGGAGTCGACGGGGGCCTGGAGCCCGCACCGCTGATGTGCGCTCGCTTGCTCAGCTCGGGGGCGCTGCTGTTCGCGGTGCTCGCCCTCCGGCTCGGACTGCGCCCCTCGGCTCGCGCACTCGCACGCGCCTGGAAGGCATGCGTGCCGATCGGCATCCTGAGCGCGACGATCCCGATGTGGCTGGTCGCCTGGGGCGAGCAGCGAATCGACTCCACCGTCGCGGGTATCGCGCAGGCGACGGTGCCGATCTTCACCGTGCTGTTCGCACTTCGCTTCATCCCCGGAGAGCGCTCGACGCCGGCGCGCTGGATCGGTATCGCGGCGGGCCTGGTGGGTGTCGGCGTGCTGACCGGCGTGGACACCTCGGGTGGCTGGCCCGCGGTGCTCGGCACGCTGGCGGTCGTCGGCGCGTCCCTCTCGTATGCCTCGTCAAACGTGTTCGCTCAGCGGAGCGTGCGATCGATCGAGGGACCTGTGCTGGCGACCGGCGCCATGCTGGTCGGGGGACTCGCCCTCGTCCCGATCGCCCTGTTCCAGATTCCCGGCCGCGCGCCCGACGGCGACGCGGTCGCAGGGCTCGTAGTGTTGATTCTCCTCGGAACTGTGCTCGCGCAGCTCGTCTACTACCGGCTGCTCGAGGGCTACGGTGCGTCCCGCACGAGCCTCGTCACCTACTTGATGCCCGCCGTCGCCCTCGCGCTCGGCGTGGCCTTCCTCGACGAGCCGCTGCGAGCTGCCGCCGTGCTCGGGCTCACGTTGATCCTGGCCGGGGTCGCGCTCGGTTCGAGCCGCCTGCGGCTGCCGGTCCGTCAGTCCGGCGGATAGGTCTCGCCGTCGTGGTACTCCACCGCGTCCGCGAGGCGATGGAACGAGAACAGACCGGCGCCACCCGGCGCCCGCTCCGCCGCGCCGACCTTCCCCGAGTCGGGGTAGAGGATGATGTCCGGATCGCCGTTCGTGGAGATCGTGAGGAACCGTGCGGTGGTGTCGCCCGCGTTCACGAGCTGGTGCGCGCCGTCCTTGCCGCGGGGAAACGAAGCGACATCCCCGGGGCGGAGCTCCGACCAGCCCTCGGGATCCCGCAGCCGAAGCGCACCGTCCAGAACGACGAGCAGCTCCTCCTCGCCGAGGTGGTAGTGGAAGGGATAGGCGGCGTTCCCGGGCTCGACCTCGAAGACGCTCGCACCGAGACGCTCGGCGCCTGCGGCCCACCCAAGTCGGCGGCGAACAGCGCGAAACCCCGGATGATCGCGAACCTGAAACGGCGCCCCGGCAAGCCCGTCGGCGTCGAAGATGTTCGTGCGAGTCACGTCCGCTCGATGAGCTCGAAGCGGTAGCCCTCAACCGGCTCGCGCACGAAGCAGATACGCGTCGTGCCGACGAGGTACGGCGGCCGCTCGGGCTCGAGCCCCTTGCCGGCCAGCTCGGCCAGCGTTCCGTCCAGGTCGCTTACGCCTATCGCCAGGTGTCCGTAGGCGGTGCCCAGGTCGTAGGTGCGATCGTCGTGGTTGACGGTGATCTCGAGCTCGGCCGCGTCGCCGGGGAGCGCGAAGAAATGGTTCGTGGCCTCGTGTTGGCCTTCGCGCACGATCGGCGACTCGCGCGTCTTCTCGAAGCCGAGCGCCTCGAGAAACGGCCCCGTGCGATCGATGTCGCTCGTGCGCAGCATGGTGTGGAGGTAGCGGGTCATGCCCGCATGCTCGCAGATCGGAAGAATTGCCCGCGCCGACCGCAACCTGCTATCACTGGCCGATGGGTCGCGCCGCTTCGGTTTTCCTGCTCACCCTGATCCTCGCGCTGGCGCCGGGCACGGTCGGCGCGAGCGGGAGCAGACCCAACGCGCCCTGCTCGCCGTCACCGAACGACGGAGCCGGGCCGTTCACCCGCGGTACACCGCCGCTGCGCGCCAAGATCGGCACCGGTCATGTGCTCCGTGGGCTGATCGTCTCCACCCTCGACTGCAAGCCGATCCGCGGCGCCCGCGTCGAGCTGTGGCAGTCGAACAAGAAGGGCAAGTACGTGCGCGCCGGAAGCGGCACGGTGTTCACCAACGCCGCCGGCCGCTTCCGCTTCGAGGGCCCGTTCCCGCCGTCGTACGAGGGCCGGCCCCCGCATATCCACCTGCGGGTCACCGCGCCGGGGCACGACATCCTGCTGACGCGGGCCGCGCCGCCGCCGGGCGCAAGGATTACATCGCTGACCCTGGTCCTGGACGCAGCCCCGGTCTGACCGGGGTCAGCCGAGCAGGTGGTCGAGCGTCGTCGCGGCGCTGATCAGTGCGAGGTGCGTGAAGGCCTGTGGGAAGTTGCCGAGCTGCTCGCCCGTGGGGCCGATCTCCTCCGAGTAGAGCCCGACGTGGTTCGAGTAGGTGAGCATCTTCTCGAAGACGATGCGCGCCTCCTCGAGCCGCCCGGCGCGGGCCAGAGCCTCGACGTACCAGAACGAGCAGATCGAAAACGTCCCTTCCTGTCCGCCCAGCCCGTCGGGTGAGGCCTCGGCGTTGTAGCGATGGACGAGCGAGTCGGACACGAGCTCCTCGCCGATCGCGTCCAGCGTGGAGAGCCAGCGCGGGTCGGTCGGCGAGACGAACTTGGTGAGCGGCATCAGGAGCAGCGAGGCGTCGAGCACGTTGGTGTCGTAGTGCTGCGTGAAGGCCTTGCGCTCGGGATGCCAGCCGCGCTTCATGATCTGGGCGTAGATCGTGTCCCGCACGCCGAGCCAGCGCACGAGGTCGCCGGGAAGGCCGCGCTGCCGCGCGATGCGGATGGCACGCTCGAGCGCGACCCAGCTCATCAGCCGCGAGTAGGTGAAGTGCTGCTGGCCTCCCCGCGTCTCCCAGATGCCCTCGTCCGGGCGGTCCCAGTTCTCGCACAGCCAGTCGACCATGCGCACGAGGTTTTGCCAGTCGTGATGGTAGATCGGCTCGCCGTACTTGTTGAAGAGGTACACGGAGTCGATGAGCTCGCCGTAGATGTCGAGCTGCAGCTGATCCGCGGCGCCGTTCCCCACGCGGACCGGGGACGATCCGCGGTACCCCTCGAGATGGTCGAGCTCGATCTCCTCGAGCTCCTTGCGACCGTCGATGCCGTACATGATCTGCAACGGGCCGGTGGGGCCGCTCTCCTGCTCGTCCTTGGCGAAGCGATCGGTGAGCCACCCCATGAAGGCGGCAGCCTCCTCGGTGAAGCCGAGCCGCAGGAAAGCGAAGACGGTGAAGGCAGCGTCGCGGATCCAGGTATAGCGGTAGTCCCAGTTACGGTGCCCGCCCATCACCTCGGGGAGGCTCGTGGTCGGCGCGGCGACGATGGCGCCCGTCGGCTGGTAGGTCAACAGCTTCAGCGTCAGCGCGGAGCGCTGCACCATCTCGCGCCAGCGCCCGCGGTAGGTGCAGGTGCCGATCCAGCGGCGCCAGTACGAGATCGTCGAGGCAAGGGCGTCTGCCGTGCGCTGCTCGGAGACCGGGCGCGGGAGATCGCCCTCGTCGGCGGGTCGCAAGAGGAAGGTGGCGCTCTCGCCTGCGTGCAACGTGAGGCTGGCCCGCGCTGCCGCGCCGACGACCTCGAACTGGGCCTCGCTCTCCAGCACCAGCCGCAACTCCTCGCTGGCGAACGTGGCACCGTTCTCGTGCAGCTCGATCGTGTGAGTGGCACGGCCGTAGTCGAACGCGGGCGCGATCTCGACGTCGAAGGAGAGCGTTCCACGCACGACATGGACGCGTCTGATCAGGCGCTGGCGGTGCTCGCCCTCCGGACGCTCGTCGACCGGCATGAAGTCCTCGATCTCGCCGACCCCCGCCTCGGTGAGGAAGCGGGTGACCAGCACGTTGGTCTCGGGCAGATACAGCTGGCGGACGGTGATCTCGCCCTCCGCCGGGGCGATGGCGAAATGGCCGCCCTTGGCGCTGTCGAGGATCGCACCGAAGACGCTCGGTGAGTCGAACCGCGGCAGACAGAGCCAGTCGACGGTGCCGGTGATGCCGACGAGCGCGACCGTGTGCAGATCGCCGATGACGCCGTGGTCGGCGATCGGGAGGTAGGGCTGGGTGGGAGGAGGACTATTCACGCTCCAGGCTATTCTCGGCTGTCCGGCGGCGGGCTTGAGCTTGCTGGTCGCGAAATCAGCTCCGCGGCCCGCTCGGCGACGGCGACGACCGGCCAGTTCGGGTGGCCGCGCGGCAGACGCGGGAAGACCGAGGCGTCGACGACGCGGAGACAGTCGACCCCCCGCACCCGGAGCTGGGGATCGACGACCGACCGAGCGTCCGTGCCCGCACGGCACGTGCCCACGGGGTGGTACAGGGTCTGCGAGCGACGCCGGATGTGCGCACGGAGCGCGTCGTCGTCGCGAGCCTCCGCACCCGGTTCGGACTCGCCCGCGATGTAGTCCGAGAGGGGCCGGGTCGAGGCGATGCGCCGGGCGAGACGGAGGCCGTGCAGCATCAAGCGCAGGTCGTCGCCGCCCTCGTCGGTGAAGTACCCCGGGTCGATGAACGGGGCAGCCACCGGATCGGAGGACGCCAACCGCACCGTTCCCCGCGATCGCGGCTGGAGGAGGATCGTGGCGAGCGTGAGGCCGTGCTCGGTGGGGCGCGTAAGGCCTTCGTTCTCGAAGAGCACCGGGGCGAACAGCAACTCGAGATCGGGAGCGGCGAGGCAGGGATCGCTGCGTACGAACGCCGCGCCCTCGGCGACGTTGGACGCGAGCGGGCCTCCGCCCGCCAGCAACCAGCGAAGCAGGTTGAGGGGTGTGTCGGCCCTGGCCAGGGTCCGGACATCTCGGGTGCGGCAGAGCAGGCCGCAGGCGACGTGGTCGAGCAGGTTCTGACCGACCTCTGGAGCATCCGCGACAGGGTCGATTCCATGCCGAGCCAGCTCGCCCACGGGGCCGATGCCGGAGAGCAGAAGCAGGTGCGGCGAGTTGATCGTCCCTGCGGCGAGGATCACCTCGCTACCGGCGAGTGCCGTCTCCGGGTGCCCGTCGAGGAGCAGCTCGACTCCTGTGGCGCGGCCGCCCTCGACCCGCACACGAT
>JBJXGY010000163.1:0-5351 GCA_046160185.1 Gaiella sp.
ACACTGGGACTGAAGTCAGGCACCAGACGCAGCGCGCGCGTCGCCGTCCGCGCGCGCAGTGCAGGGGAGAGGATTCGAACCTCTGAAGGCTGAGCCAGCGGGTTTACAGCCCGCCCCCTTTGGCCACTCGGGAACCCCTGCGCGGACGCGCATTGTAGCGACGCGATACCTGCCGTTCGTGCAGCATGCTCCGCATGCTGCGGCTCTTCGTTGTCGTTCCCGTCGTGCTGGTCCTGACCCTGGTGGCAACGGGGTACGGCAGCACCGACGCCGGATCACGGGTCGCGATCGTCTCGGTCACCGCGGACGGAGGCGAGGTTTCGAGCCTCGACGGGCGCAACCGGTTGCCTCTGCCCTGGCTCCTGCCGGGCGACCGCGACCTGGACGTGAGCCGGGACGGGCGGCGTGTCGCGTTCGTCTCGGAGAGAGACGGTAACCCGGAGGTGTACGTCGCCGACGTCCGTGGCGGGGCCGCGGTCAGGCTCACGAGGAGCCCGCGCGCGGCCGACGGGACACCGGTGTGGTCCCCGGACGGCGAACGGATCGCCTGGGCGAGTGTCGTGCGCGGCCGCAGCAACGTCTTCGTGATGAACGCCGACGGCTCGGCGCGGCGACGGCTCGTCTTCGGCGGCGGCCGGATCACGGCGCCCGAATGGTCGCCCGACGGCACGAGCGTGGCCTTCGGCTCGGACCGCGACGGCTTCCCTGGTCTGTGGTCGGCGCCGGTCTCGGGCGGGCCGCCCGTGCTGTTGCATCATCTCCGGCGCCCCGTCGACCGCATCAGCTGGCGCCCGGACGGCGCGGTGATCGCGCTCGGCTCGAGCGGCGACGTCCTCCTCTTCGACGTCGCGTCGGCGTCGCTGTCCGTCCTCGTCGGCGGCCCGGCGGCGGACGGTGAGCCCGACTGGTCACCCGAAGGGGCCACCCTCGTCTTCGCCCGCGCCTCACGTGGACAGCGCACTCTGCTGACGGTGCAGGCGAGCGGGGGCGAGCCTGCCCGGATCCGTGGGAGTGGGGGCCGGCGGTCTCCGCGATTCGCCCGCTCGACTCCCTGGCTCCTGCCGCCGGCCGAGGCGCTCGTCCCGGATCTCGACCAGCGGCCGCCCACCGACATCACGGTGATGAAGATCGAGGGCCGCTACGCCCTCGGCTTCACCTCGAATGTGGAGAGCGTCGGTGAGGGGGCGCTCGTGATCCACGGCCGGCGGGCGGCAGGTGAGCGGGAGATGACGGCGACCCAGATCGTCGAGACCTCCCGCGGCGGCAAGATCCGCTTCGAGCCGGTGGGGAGCCTGGCGTTCGAGCCCCACGCGCCACATTTCCACTGGCATCTGCAGCAGTTCGAGCGCTACGAGCTGCGCAGCGTCACGCGTCCGTCGCTCGTCGCGCGCGACCGCAAGAGCGGGTTTTGCCTGATCGACCGCTGGGGCCGCGCCGCCCGCAACGTCAAGAAGCAGCGCAAGCCCCGCTTCGTCGGCGACTGCGGAACCGCGAAGCCGGACGCACGGCGGGTCGTGGAGGGCTCGTCGCCCGGCTACCGCGACCGCTACCCAGCCTTCTTCCACGGGCAGGACATCGAGATCGAGGGCCTGCCGGCCGGGCGATACGTGCTCGTCCACCGGGCCAATCCCGAGCGCCTGATGCGCGAGTCCGACTACTCGAACAACGAGGCCTCCGCGCTCGTGGAGCTCAGCTGGCCCGCGGGGCGCAAGCAGTCCCCGGTGGTCGAGGTACTCCGTAGCTGCGAGACCGGCACCTCCTGTCCACCCGCCGCGAGGTAGCCGGAACCCCCGCCGCGGGCGACGATGCCGGCCGACGCACTCCCTACCGTTGTCGAGAGGACAACGAAAGGAGTACAGAATGAGGCTTCGTAAACACCTACCTTCGCCGGCAACCACGATCGCGTGCATCGCGCTGTTCGTGGCGCTCGGCGGCACCGGGTTCGCCGCGTACACCCAACTTCCGAGGAATTCGGTCGGTACCGCACAGCTCAAGAACAACGCGGTGACGGGCGCAAAGGTTGCGAACGGCACGCTCGTCAGGGCCGACTTCAAGGCGGGGCAGGTACCCGCCGGACCGGCTGGGCCGGCTGGGCCGGCAGGACCCGCCGGCGCTGCTGGCGCGACTGGTGCCGCCGGCCCGGCCGGGCCGAGCGACGCGTACGCGAGATTCCTGAACGGGCCGATTGCCGTGCCCGCAGCGGAAACGACGCTCGCGAATCTGACGATTCCCCAGCCCGGGAAGTACGTGATCTGGGGTAAGGCCTACTTCACCTCCACGGGCGCCGGTGTCGTCACATGCAAGCTCGTCGCCGGATCCGACTTCGACCAGTCGCTGACGTGGGTTCAGCCCGGGTTCCCGTGGGCCCTCCCATTGAATGTCGTGCACGAGTTCGCGGCCGCCGGAAGCGTGGACTTCAAGTGCCTGGCCACTGGCACGCAGCAGGCCAACTTCATCAAGATCACCGCGATCAAGGTGGGGAACCTGACCAACTCCGGTTAGACGGCTCGATCGACCGATTGCGCCGGGCGCGCTCAGCGCGTCCGGCGCACATGGTTGTACGCCTCAGGGGAGGCGTACACTCGCCTGGTGCGTGTGGACGTGCTCGTGGTGGGGGCCGGGCCGGCCGGCTCGGCAACCGCGATCCGCTTGGCGCGGGCAGGCGCGGGCGTGCTGCTCGCCGACAAGGCGTTGTTCCCGCGCGACAAGCCCTGCGGCGGCGGACTGACCGGTAGAGCCCTGCGGCAGGCGCCGTGCGACGTGTCGCCGGTCGTCGAGCATGTCGTCGACCGCTTTGCGCTTCGCCTTCGTCACGGTCGCTCGTTCGCGCGCAGGCACTCCCGCCCGCTGATCCACATGACACAGCGTCGGCGGCTCGACGCTTATCTCGCCGAGCAGGCGGCAGAAGTGGGCGCGACGGTCAGGCTCGGCGCGCGTGTCGAGCAGATCGAGGCAGACGGCGACTGTGTTGCTGCGCTCGTCGGCGGGGAGCGGGTCGAGGCGTCCTATCTCGTCGGCGCCGACGGCGCGAACGGAGTTGTCGCACGCGCCACCGGGCTGGACGGGAGCATCGTCCGCGGCGTTGCGCTCGAGGGGAACGCCGCCTGGCCGCTGCTCGACCGCCCACGGTTCGAAGGAACCGCCTGGATCGAGCTCGGCACCGTGCCCGGCGGGTACGGCTGGGTGTTCCCGAAGGGCGATCACGCCAACATCGGCGTCGGCGGATGGGGCAGCGAGGGGCCGAGGCTGCGCGAGCACCTGGCTGCGCTCTGTCGCGCGCACGAGGTTGATGTAGCGGCGCTCACCGACGTGAAGGGCCACCGGCTGCCGATGCGGCGGCTCGCTGGTGGCGCGCCTGCTCGCGGGCGGGTGCTGCTCGTCGGCGACGCGGCCGGCCTCGTCGATCCGCTCTCCGGTGACGGCATCTACGAGGCGTTCACGTCGGCGAGGCTGGCGGCGGAGGCGATTCTGGCGGCCGACACGGCGCGCTACGCGGCGGCGCTGTCGGCTGCGCTCGACCACCACGCAGCCGCGTCGTGGGCGGCGAAACGGGCGATGGACAGAAGCGCCGCGGCCTGCTTCTGGGCGGCGCGCAGCCCAGGAGTGTTCGGGGTGGTGGCGGGTCTGCTCGGGGGCGAGGTGCGGCATCCGGAGGAGGCTCGCGGCCTTGCGCGGCCTCCGTTGCGCGCGCTGGCGCGGCTGGCAAGCCGGTAATCGGCTGCGGAGAGGGCGGAGAGGGGACAGTCCCCTGGGGGGACAGTCCCCTAAGGGGACAGTCCCCTCGCGCGGCGGGACTAAAGCCGCGGCCAGGACCTGCCGATCCCTCAACCCATGGATCTCATCTCCATCCTCACGCGCGCCGTGGAGGCCGGGGCCTCCGATGTCCACTTCAAGCTCGGCCAGCCCCCCGTCATGCGGTACGACGGCGATCTCGAGCCGATGCCGGACCTGTCGCCGGTGATGGAGTCGGATCTCCAGGAGATCCTCGACGAGATCACGCAGATGACGCCCAAGCGGCGCGACCTGTTCGAGGAGACCGGCGATCTCGACACTGCGTTCTCGTATCCGTCGCTGCCGCGGTTCCGCGTCAACGGCTTCCGCCAGCGCGGCGCCACATCGTTCGCCTTCCGCATCATCCCCAGCCAGATCCCGAACTTCGAGCAGCTCCACCTCCCGCCGGGCATCCAGCGGCTGGCCGAGGAGTATCGCGGGCTGATCCTCGTGACCGGGCCCACGGGCTCCGGTAAGACGACGACGCTCGCGTCGATGCTCGATTTCATCAATCGCAACCGGCGGCAGCACATCGTGACGATCGAAGACCCGATCGAGATCCTGCACCCCGATCGTGGCTGCATCGTCAACCAGCGCGAGGTGGGCCTCGACACCGAGAGCTTCCAGCAGGGCATGCGGCGCGTGCTGCGCCAGGACCCCGACATCATCCTGATCGGCGAGCTCCGCGATACCGAGACCGCCCACACTGCGCTGCAGGCGGCGGAATCCGGCCATCTCGTGTTCTCGACGCTGCACACGCTCGACTCGGCAGAGTCGATCGGCCGCATGATCGAGTTCTTCGCGCCCGAGAAGCAGCAGCAGATCCGGTCGATCCTCGCGGCCACCCTGCGTGGGATCGTCAGCCAGCGCCTGCTGCCGCGCGCCGAAGGAGGCCGCGTGCCGGCGGTCGAGATCATGGTCGCGAACGCGCGCATCGAGGATCTGATTCGTGAGAACCGCACGGACGAGATCACCGACGCCATCGCCGAGGGTGAGTACTACGACATGCAGACGTTCCAGCAGTCGCTGATCGACCTCGTGCTCCGCGGCGAGATCGATCGCGACGTCGCCGCCAACGCCGCCACGAACAAGCACGACTTCCTCGTCGCCTACGAGCAGGCGCTCAAGGAGAAGCTGGCGGACGAGCGAGAGCGCGAGGTGGCGGAGTCGCAGCGCGTCGCTCCGGCGTCGAAGCTCCGTCTCGGTCAGGGCGAGGCCCCAGCGCCGCCGCTCAAGCCGCTCGGCTCGCACCTCCGCTAGACCTGGCACCCCGCCACTCGCCTGCGACGTTCCCCTATGTGAGGGGTCGCGGCTGAAGGTCGCCGTCCCGATGGGTGACGCGTGGCAGCGGTCGCATCCGCCTCGCGGGTCGCTCTCAACTCCGGACCTCCGGATGCCGATGCGTACCCCATGAATCCGGCAATCGCCGCGATCGCTGCTGCCCCTGGGCTTGCCCTCGGAAGCTTTCTCAACGTGGTCGCAACCAGGCTGCCGGAGAAGGCCGCGATCGGCACCTCGCGGTCCGCCTGCGCTCACTGCGAGGCGCCGATCCGTTGGTTCGACAACGTGCCGGTGCTCTC